>CAZRVW010000157.1:0-6531 GCA_964603645.1 uncultured Novosphingobium sp.
TCGATGACATTGGCGAAGGAATTGACCAGCGGCTTGTTGAGCACGACGATGACGCCGTTCCCTTCCTTGGCGATCAATTCCATCGAGCGGCTGAGCAGCGAGGCGCGGGTGCCCAGTTCGCCAAAGATGTCGGGGAAGATCGCAAGGGTATGCATGCGAACCAGCGTCGGCACATCGGGCAGGACGTGACCCTTGACCAGCACCATCGTCTCTTCCTGCGTGGCAGAATTGAAATAGACCCGCGCGCGCCACTGTCCGCCCCATTTGCTCTCGAAACTGTATTCGCGCAGCATCTCGACCATGCGGTCGTGCTTGCGGCGATAGGCGATAAGGTCGCGGATCGTGCCGATCTTGAGGTCGTGGAGACGCGCGAAGGTGACGAGATCACTCATCCGCGCCATGGTGCCGTCTTCACGCATGATCTCGCAGATCACGCCGGAAGGATTGAGCCCGGCCAGCCGCGATATGTCGACCGCCGCCTCGGTATGGCCCGCGCGGACCAGCACCCCGCCGTCGCGCGCGCGCAGGGGGAATACGTGGCCCGGAGAGACAATGTCGTCCTTGCCCTTGGATCCATCGATGGCGACGGAGACGGTGCGGGCCCGGTCGGCGGCCGAAATGCCGGTGGTCACGCCATCGCGTGCCTCTATCGACACTGTGAATGCGGTCGAGTGTTGCTCGCGGTTGTTGGCGGTCATCTGGTCGAGGCCAAGCTGGTCGATCCGCTCGCCGGTCAGCGACAGGCAGATCAGGCCGCGCCCGTGCGTCGCCATGAAATTGATCGCGGCGGGTGTCGCCATCTGCGCCGGGATGATGAGATCGCCCTCGTTTTCCCGATCTTCGTCGTCGACAAGGATATACATCTTGCCGTTGCGGGCTTCCTCGATGATTTCCTCGATCGGGCAGAGCACCGGTCGATCGTCATTGGCCGAAAGGAAACGCTCCAGCTTGCCGAGCGTATCCGCGGTGGGATTCCAGTCCGGCTCTGTACAATCGCGCAGGGTGTTGGCGTGGAGCCCGGCGGCGCGCGCCAACCCGGCTTTGCTCATGCCGCCCTCGTTGACGAGAGTGCGGACTTTGTCGATGAGGATTTCGCTCATTTCGCAGCGCTATCACATCAAAATGTGATTCAGCAAGGGGATGATTCACATCAAAATGGGGAAATCACATCAGTGTCCGGAAAACCTCGGCGCCCGCTTTTCAAGAAAGGCCGCGACGGCTTCGGCATGATCGGCGGTGCCATGAGCGGCGGCCTGCATGGCTGCGGCCATCTCCAACACGGTTTCGAGCCCGGATTCCCGGCTTTCCCACAGCAGGCGGCGGGTCATGCGCGTTGCATGGGCGGGGTTCGCAGCGATCCGCGCGGCAAGCGCGAGAGCGGCATCCATAAGCTCTTCGTCGGGAACCACCCGCGAAACGAGTCCGCAGGCAAGCGCTTCGCGTGCGTCGATCATATCGCCGGTCAGGGCCATTTCCGCTGCCTTTGACCAGCCGACCACGCGCGGCAACAGCCACGATCCACCATCGCCGGCTATCAGGCCGAGCTTGACGAAGCTCTCGGCGAATTTCGCCGATTCGCTCGCGATCCTGAGGTCACACATGCAGGCAAGATCGCAGCCAGCGCCGATCGCGGCGCCATTGACCGCGGCAATCACCGGCACTTCCAGCTTCCTGAAGGCGAGTGGCAGGCGCTGGATGCCTTGCTTATAGCCTTTTCGGGTTGTCACCGGATCGCCGGTATTGAGCGCGCCGCCCGACACCATGTCCTTGACGTTGCCACCGGAGGAAAAGCCTTTGCCAGCCCCGGTCAGGATCGCGACGCGTGCGCCAGGATCAGCCTCCAACCGCGTCAGGGCCGCAAGCAGGGCTTCGACCATTTCGATGTCGGAAATCGGATTGCGCAGGTCGGGCCGGTTGAGCGTCAGGGTCACGATCCCGTCGCTGCCGCCCTCGTAAATCACCGCGTCGCTCACACGATCCTCCCTTGCAATTTCCTTGCGGCATAGTCCGGTTGACGCGACACTCCAACCCGGCATAGCTGCCACGCGAAAGAATAGAGAGGAGCATATGGCGGGACAGGACAAGCCGGAAGGTATCGCAATCGTCACCGGTGCGGCGCGAGGCATAGGCGCGGCCTGCGCAAAGGCGCTGGTCGAAGACGGCTGGAGCGATCTTCTCCTGTGCGATCTCAATGGGGAACTGCTCGAGGAGACCGCGCAGAAATTGCACAACTCCGGCGCACGCATCACGACCCTGGCGGGTGATGTCACCGCGCCCGATTTCATGGACCGGATGATCGAAGCGTGCGAGGGAAAGCCGGTCGCCGCTGCGCTCCATGCCGCTGGCGTCGCTCCCAAGATGGTCGATGCGGCGCGAATGCTGGAAATTAACTGGGAGTCGGCGCTTGCCTTCACCCATGCCATCAAGCCACGCATGGCCGAGGGTGGCGCGGCTGTCCTGATCGCCTCGAACACCTCCTACTTTCCGATCGACGAGGACTTGCGCGAAGTGTTCGAAGGTCCGCTCGCCGCCGGAGAAAGCGCCCAATACATTGATCGCGTCGGCGACTCGTTCAAGGGCTACCTTCTCGCGAAGCGCGGCGTGCGCGCATTGGCGAAAAGAGAATGTGTCGAGTTCGGGGAGCGGGGCGCGCGGATCGTCTCGGTTTCGCCGGGCCTGATCGACACGGCGATGACCGAGGACCGCGATACCGATGTGATCCGCAAGATGATCGACGAATCCGCAATCAAGCGCGTCGGCGATACGGCGGAACTGGCGGCTGTCGTGGCCTTTCTCCTCTCGCCCAAGGCGAGCTTCATGACCGGCTGCGACGTGCTGGTCGATGGCGGTGAAACCGCCGGGATGGGCTATCAGTAGAAAGCAAAAGGGCCGCCCTGAAGGACGGCCCTCGAAGCTTTTTGTTGGGGAAGGCGTCAGCCCGCGCCCATCAGCTCGCCGAGCTTCGACAGGTCGACCTGGCCGGTGGCAAGGCCACCCATGAAGCCGCCGTCGACGGGCAGGGCCACGCCGTTAACGATGGTGGCCAGGTCGCTGTTGAGCAGGACGATCGGACCGGCCTGTTCTTCCGGCGTCGAATAGCGGCCGAGCGGTTCGGCGAAAACGCCGATGACTTCAGGACCGGCGCCGGCTTCGAAATCGTTCATCATCGGTGTCGCAGTTGGCTGCGGCAGCGAACAGTTCATGCGGATACCCTGCTTGATCAGGCTGGCGGCGCGGAACTGGGTGTAGATGATCAGCGCTTCCTTGGAGCGGCTGTAACCCTCGTCGACATATTCGGCATTGTCGTTCATCCACTTCACTGTTTCGTCCCAACCGGTGATGTGCATCAGCGGCATCAGCTTTTCCATGTTGCCGTGCCAGCCCATGCCCGCCGTCGAGGAGATGCCGCAGATCGCACCGCTGCCTTCCATGCGGGGGATGACCTGCTCGGTGAGATGACGGTTGCCGATGAAGTTCACCGTGAAGCAATCGAGCGGAGCAATGCCACCGGGCATGCCTGCGCAGCTGAACAGCTTGTCGATCTTGCCGGGAACTCCCGCCACGCCTGCTTCGATCGAGGCTTTGTCGCGCAGATCGATCTTGGTGAACGAGGCGAGCGGAAGATCGCATTCCTTCATGTCGAAGCCGTGAACTTCCGCTCCCAGATCGAGAAGGAGCTTGGCGGCCGCATGGCCCATGCCCGAAAAACAGCCGGTGATGATAACCCGCTTGCCCTTGTATCCCAGTGCGTCGCTCATTCCAGAAATCCTTCCCGTGAAAGTGTAGACCCGGTCCTAGGATCGTGCGGCGCGACAGGCAAGCAATCCTGCCATTCGGCGCCCTGTGATCGCCCATGCGAAAGCATGCTTGCATTCGCACGTGGCTTGTTGACGATGGACGGGTGACGTTTCCTTCCGAAAGTGTGCCCGGGCGCTACCGCGAGCCGCAGACCGCAAATGCGATTGCGGCTGTCGCGACGAGTTTTGCGCGGTTTTTGGGCAGGCCGCTGGTCGAAGCTCAAAGCGATGTCATCGCCGCGATGTGGCAGGCCCCACAAGTGATTCTGGCGCACGGGACCGAGCCCGACCCGATCTTTTTCTTCGGCAATCGTGCTGCGTTGGACGCGTTCGAGATCGACCTCGACGCCTTTCTCTCGATGCCATCGCGCTTGTCTGCCGAAGCGCCGCTGCGCGATGAGCGGCAGGCCCTGCTCGACCGGGTGAGCAAGCACGGATTCATCGACAACTATGCAGGCGTGCGGATCAGTGCGACGGGACGCCGGTTCCACATAGAGCAGGCGGTGGTCTGGAACGTCACCGATGAAATCGGTGAGCGCATCGGCCAGGCTGCGACCTTCGTTCCATGAGCAAGGCCGATCCGCGTGTTGTCTCGGCCATTGTGGCGCTGTTGGAGGACGAACTGTCCTGCACCGCGCGTCGGCCGATAGTCCTGGGCATTTGTGGTTCGCAGGGCAGTGGTAAGTCCACCTTGGCGGTAGCTCTTGCGGAAAAGCTCGAGGAGGATGGCCGCACCTGCGAAATATTGTCGCTCGACGATCTCTACCTGCCGAAATCCGCGCGAGAAAGGCTTGCGCGCGAGGTTCACCCCTTGCTGGCGACGCGCGGACCGCCGGGCACACATGATGTGTCACTGGGGATCGAGGTGATTGATCTGCTACGCGCTGGATCGTCTGTGGCGCTGCCGCGCTTCGACAAGGCGCGTGACGACCGCGCCGTGCCGTCCGATTGGCCGCGGGTAGAGGAAAACTGCGACGTGCTGCTGTTCGAAGGCTGGTGCGTCGGGGCCGTGCCGCAGGATCACGCCGATCTGGCGCAACCGATCAATGATCTGGAAGCGCTCGAGGACACTGATGGAGTCTGGCGGCGGCATACCAATACCGCGCTTGCCGGTTCCTATCAGGACCTGTTCTCGCGGATCGACCGGCTCGTGCTCTTGCAGGCTCCGGGATTCGAAGTCGTCTGCGACTGGCGCATGCAGCAGGAGCATGACCTGCGAGCCGCGCACCCGGACGGATCGCAATTGATGGATGATGGACAAGTCGCGCGGTTCGTCCAGCACTACGAACGGATCACCCGGCATATCCTTGCCGAGATGCCGCCGCGCGCCGACCTTCTCGTCAGTCTCGATGCAGGACGTAACCCCGTGTCGATCCTGCCGAGAACCTGAGCCGAAAGCGCACTTTTGTACATTTGTCGTGAACAATTTGACGGTGCCGGACAATCAGGCGATTGCAGGCAATGATGCGTTTTGGGCGATCTTGCGAGTTGAATTTTGGGCTTTGCAGCACGACCGGCCTGCTGCTTCGCCGCGCATCAAGCCTGCTGGTTCTTCCCACGCTGCTGGCAACACAAGCCATCGCTCAGGAGAATGAACCGCCGTTCGCCGTGCCTTCCAAGCCTCCGGGTGAAGTCCTGCCCGAGGTCGAACCGATCATCGGCGACGAAGAGTTCGATCAGGCCGTGCCCGAACTCGATCCGCTCGACGATCCGGAGATGAGCCGGGAACTCGAATCTATCGAGGAATTCGAGCGGAGGGTCGACGCGGACGAGCAAGAGGACCAACACGAACCTCCGCTTGGCGATCCGGCGCTGGCGGATGGCGACCGGACAGAGGAGATCGCCGATGCTCCTGTCCGTGACGCCGAACTTACCAAGCCACTGCCGCCTGTCGAATCCTTCGAATTGACGACAGTCGAATTTGCCGAACCGGCTGCAGATCCCGACTCGGTGACCGTTGCCTATCGCACGCAGATTGTGGGACTCGACAAGGCGGATGAGGAAACGCCCACACCGATGCATTCGCTGTTTGGAGGGTTCTCCGCCCTGCGGGAAGGTGATGGCAGAGCCGCGAATGTCGCGATGATCCAGGCACGACTCGAACAGGACAGCGAGCTGATGCAGACTATTCTTGCGTCAGAAGGCTGGTACTCCGCCGAGGTGAAGACGCGCATCGATCTGCCAGTTGGCGAGGGAGCAGACCTCGAGCCGATGACCGCGGTGATCGATGTGATCCCGGGGCAACGCTATGCGTTAGGCAAGATCGAGGTGGTGGCCGATCCAACCGAGCCTCCGGGCCTGATTCGCGACAATTTGGCGCTTCAGCCTGGCGAACCGATTGTTGCCGAGCGTGTTCAGGGTGCCGAGGCACAGGTTTCGCTGGCATTGCCGCAACAGGGCTATCCCTTCGCAGAGGTCGGTCAGCGCTCGATCCTGCTCGATCGCGAGACGGGCCTTGGCGATTACACGCTTCCGGTAACGACGGGGCCGCGTGTGCGGTTCGGCGGCTTTGCGACGGAGGGCGATCTGGCCTTCAATGCCGATCATATCGATGTGCTCGCCCGGTTCGAGCGTGGCGAACTTTACGACAGCCGCAAGATCGATGACCTGCGCAAGGCGCTGGTGGCGACGGGCCTATTGTCGACCGTCACTGTCGAACCACGGGCAACCGGCGAAGACGCCGGGGACGGCACCCGGTATGTTACGACATTCGTGCAGCAGAAGGCTGGGCCGC
>CAZRVW010000158.1:0-6482 GCA_964603645.1 uncultured Novosphingobium sp.
AAATCGTCGCGAACCTCGCTGCGGACGGGATTTCGGTGGCGCGGCGAACAGTCGATAAGTATCGGGATTCATTGAATATTCCATCGTCTTTGCAGCGCCGGCGGGAGAAGACGAACAGCATGGACTGAACGCTCCGTGCGCGCGCCTTGACTTGCCAAAATCCCATGCATAAGGTGCGCCGCCTTGATGGCTGGAAACACCAAGAAGGGCAGAAAAAGCCCTGAGATTGCCCAAGGGGGGCACGCCGCCATTTGGTGCGGCAGCGGAGCGGCGACTGAGACCACAGCGCCTTAGGTCGGCCCGGTTTTTGACACACACTTGGGAGACTTTCCTCGGTTCGAGACACATGAAGACGGTGGGCGTATGGCCTCAGTGTGCGCCGCAAATGACTTCAGACGCGTTCGACCGGGAATAGGACTTGGGAATGGAAATCAGCGATTTGTTGCAGCCTGATGCAGTTGTCACATTGAAGGCATCGAGCAAGAAACAGGTCCTTCAGGAACTCGCGGCGAAGGCAGCCCAGATCACCGGTGTGAGCGAGCGCAAAATCTTCGATACGTTGGTTGAGCGCGAACGCCTCGGCACCACCGGGGTCGGCAACGGCATCGCGATTCCGCACGGCAAACTGAGTGAGCTCAAGTCGCTTCAAGGTGTGTTCGCGCGGCTTGAAAAGCCGATCGATTTCGAAGCCATAGACGATCATCCTGTTGATCTCGTTTTCCTGCTGCTCGCACCTGAGCAAGCTGGCGCAGATCATCTGAAGGCCCTGGCGCGCGTGTCGCGTCTGCTGCGCGATCCGTCGAACTGCGACAAGCTTCGCGGCGCATCGAGCACGGATGCGCTTTATATGGTGTTGACCCAGTCCGAGGCCAAAGCGGCCTAACTGTCCGCTGGCGTCTGAAAGGCCGCCCACGCCTGGAAAATCCGCATCGCGACCGTTATCCAGCACATCGCCATGAAAACCATGGCGGCTGGGACAAACCAATCCGGCTTCAGGCACACCAAGATAAAAAACAAAATGGTCTCGGTTCCTTCGGCGAGCCCGCCCGAATAGAAAAACGACTTTTCGCCGCGCGCGGCTGTCTCGATTCCCGTTTTCGCGGCAATCACGGCAAACGCCAGAAAAGATGCGCCGGTACCGATGAAACTGACGATCAGTGCGGCGGCGACAACCGCCTCGCCCGGATCGCGTATCGCAAAGCCGAGGACGACCAGGCCGTAGAAAATAAAATCAAGAACGATGTCCAGGTATGCACCGAAGTCGGTCTTCGCCGTCTCGCGTGCCACCGCGCCGTCAAGCCCGTCGGCCACGCGATTGATGGCAATGCACACCAGTGCAATCGTCGGGAAGTCCAACGCCAGGGCCGGCAGGGCCAATACACCGATCACAAAACCGCCGATGGTCACCGCATTTGCGCTGACACCTCGCGCGGCCAGGGCCTTCCCGGCCCGGTTGATCGGCGCGGCAATCAGTCGCACCATGAGGGGATCGAGCATTGCTCCGTTCCGGTCAGTTGCCAGCGCCCATGAGTCGTTTGATCAGCATACGCGTTTTTCCGGCCTGTCTCATCGCCGTTGTTCTCGCCAGCGCCGCGGTCAGAGCTGAGGTCACGTGCTGGGATTTGCCGTTTTCTGGAGATCTTCGAGACGCGGGGTGGCGCCTGCATACACCGCGCGGCAAGCAACCGGCCGAGTTTTCAGTCGCCGATGGCGACGTCTTATCCGTGTCGGCGCAGTCGGCCGTGTCTTTCCTGTATCGCGAAGTGCCCAAAGCCGCGCGCGATGCGTCCGGACTGTCGTGGACCTGGCGGGTCGATCAGGATATTCCGCCAACGGATCTGTCGACGCCCGGCGCCGACGATCGTCCTTTCGCTGTTCATGTTTACTTTGACGACCGTGACGCCGGGTTGCTGCGGCGCTTTGCCGGCCTGTTCGGATTGCCCGCCGGCGGGCGCGCTCTTACATATGTTTGGGGTGGCGATCGGCCACAGGGGACGATGATTGCCAATCCGTTCATGGCGAACGGTCAAGGCGCGCTGGTCGTCGTGCGCCCTTCGAGCCTGGATGATATCGGTACGGACTGGGAAACGGTGAGGGTCGATCTCGCGGGGGACTATCGCCGCATTTTTAACCGCGAGCCGGTCCCCCTGCGCGGCATCGCCATATCATCGGACACGGACGATACCGCTACTTCCGCACGGGGTCGTATAAAGAACGTGTTTCTGACGTCTGACTCAGCTGCGATTTCGGGTTCCGGCTCTGATCGGCGTCATTGAGCCACCAGTCGTAATCGGTTTTGACAAGCCCCACGCGGCGCTGAATGTCCCGCTGCAACGGTCCGCGGCCATACTCCATCAGGTGCGCAATCACGCCTTCGTCGGAACCGCCGAAGTCTTCATCATACCACTCGTATATTTTCGACACGGTCATCCGCCCGCCGTCGAACTTCACGCCGTGTTCCAAATTGATGAAATTGAATGCCGCCTGATCCAAGATGCGTTCCAAATTGTCAGGGTTAACCGCCACCGGCCACAAATCGGGACACCCCAGCGCAGCGCAATTCAGCACGTAGTGAATGCGGTTGTCTTCCCAGATGGGCCGCAGGATGCGGTGTTCAATGTCGTCGAGGCTCAATTCAACACCCTCGACCGTTACCTGCTTTGCGCCCCAGGGTCCGGCAGAAAACAAGCCCGGAGAGATATTGATCTCGCGGATGCTGTTGACGGGGTAATGGTCCAATACCGTCTTCACGGTCAACGCGTTGTATAAGTTAATCCAGTAGGCTTTCTGTTCCGGACGGTCGAACAGTGAAATGCCGACGGATTGGAGATTTGCAATGTATTCGTCCAGGAGTTGTTTGTCGGCATCGTTGACCGCGGCGTAGCGGAACAAATTCGGTTCACCATTGCGGACGACGAGGTAGGTCTCCAACAAGGTATCCCAGCGCACATGGCTAATGACGTCTGTTGCACCCTCGGCGAAGGGAATGAATTCTTCCATCAGATCCGGCTCCGGCGCGCGCCAGGAGGCAAAAGTGCCCGCAAAGGCGGCGGCTTGAGCGGTCCAAAACGTGGCGGCGATGATGACTGCGGCGGCAAAACGCGTCATGCGGGCGGTCTCCGGACTTTTGATGACTCTCGGTTAAGATTATGATCTCAAGCGGACAAGGCCAACCCACAAAGGTGGCGATAGCGTGGCCGGCAAGCGTGAAAAAGGAGCGCTTTGCATGAAACCATACCTCTACGCCTTGGTTTTCGGCCTGCTGGGTGCGGTGTATGGCGCTCCGGCAGCGGCGCAGACCGACCCGCTGACCCAACTGTGTCAAAATTTTATCGCCCAGTCGGGCACCCCCATGACGGGTAATTCAAACTCTCTGTGCACATGCCTGGTCGGGGAAATACAAAAACAGCTGACCATGACGGAAATGCAGGCCTATCAGGCCGCGGCCGCAGCCGGGCAGGAGCTTGCCCCGGCGCTGCAAGGCAAAGTCACCGCTATCGCGGTGCACTGCCTGTCGGCGTCGCGTTAGGTCAGTTGACCGGCTGAAATAATTCGTAAAGCACGCCGTCCGGCGTGCGTAGGCCACACATCCGCACATCGCCATACGGCGCAATGTTGACGGTCGTGACAGGTGACCGCACCGTGTACCCGGCCTGCTCAATTCTAGCTGTGGCAGCATCGACATCCGCGACTGCCCACCGTAGCGCCATATGACCCAAGTTGGGCGGCACGGCCCGTGCGCTGAGATCTCGGCCCTCGAGCCCGTGCCATTCGATCAGCTCAACCCGGCCGTTGTCCCGTTCCTTCGCCCCGGGTACGCCGCGCGGGTGCATGATCGCCGCACGTGTTTCAATCACGGTTGTCAGGTTTAGCGGAAAGCCGAAATTGCTATCCATGGGTTTCTCGTTGCGGGTGTCATTGTCGACGAACGGCTCGAATCCCAGTGCCGCGCGGTGAAAATCCCGCGTCGCGTCGCGGCTGCGCACGATCTGCATGCAGTTGAACGGCTGGCTCATCATGCGGATGTGATCCCATCCTTGCAGCGGCGGTTCGACCCGTTCGTACATGCCAAAGGAAATGCCGTCCGGTCCGCGCAAAATGACATTGGCAAGAATGAGATTGTTATAGGGAAACGACACCGGGTCGGCGACGGATGTCCAACCGGCCGTCATCGCCGCATCGTAGACGGCCTGAAGATTTTTAGAGCGCACCATCAGGGAAAAAATACCGCCGGTATCCCACGGCATGGCGCCGGCTCTGATGCGCTGGCGGGAATCAACACCGCTTAACGCAACAAACCGGACAAAGCCTTGGGCTTCCTCGCCGCAATGAAACAGCGCTTCTTCACCCGAGATCTGGTCCTCCAAAGACCAGGCGGCCAGGATGCTGCGGTCGACAGGACCGCGATGGGCCAAAGTCCAGCCGCATACGGTCTCGGCGTCCGTGCACCAGCGGTCGAGGTCGGCGACCAGTGTGACCGCTTCTTTCCAACCGCCCCCGAAATCCAGTTCTAAATTCATGTGCCGTCCATCCGCGATTTTTTTCGCAGCGAAGTGTGCCGGTTCTTTGCTGTGCGTTCGACCTTTTTTCATCGGCAACGCTTGGATAAACTCAAGAATCACTGAAAGACATACGTTTTGAACACCGACTCCCCGATCGCTGACGATTCGCATGAGCAGCCGCCCCTCACAAGGGCGGGAATAAAACCGATCGCACTGTCACTCGGAGTGGGCGGCCTTGGTGGCGCTCTGTTCAGCCTCGCCCACGTGCCGCTCGCCTGGATGCTGGGACCGATGGTCGTGAATATCATCGCCTCCGTGCGCGGTGCGCCGGTGTTGGTGCCCCACGGCGTGCGTGTCGTCACGTTGTGTGTCATCGGTGTATTTCTCGGCGGCTCATTCTCACCGGACCTGCTGTCGCGGGCCTCAGAGTGGGGTGTGACCCTCGTCCTGATGGTGGCGTTCATTCCGCTCATTACGGTGGTCGCCGGCGCGTACTATGCACGCGCAGCCGGGTTCGATCGCGGCACCGCGATGTTTTCCGGTGCGCCGGGCACATTGACCGCCATGGTCATCATCGGCGGCGAGTCAGGCGCCGATGAGCGTATGATCGCCCTGACGCAGGGGCTGCGCGTGGTTATCGTTGTCTTTCTGATGCCTTTGGTTGTGACGCTGGCGACGGCGGCCGGACCGCACGATGCGTCTGTGCTGCCGGACGGCGGACCGTTTTCGTGGCAAGACGGCGCGTTGCTGCTCGGTGCGGCGGTCCTTGGCTACGTCCTGGCCAAGCTTTTTAACCTGCCCGCGTCCGCAATGACTGGTGCGATGCTGACGTCCGCCGCGCTTTATCTGTCAGGGCTCGTCTCCTGGCGTCCGCCCGACGCAGCATTGTGGGTGTGCCTTTGGGTGCTCGGGTCTGCCATCGGATCGCGCTTCTCCACGGTCACCCCGGTGACGTTTTTCCGTGTCAGCCGCCACGCAGTTGCCGCGACCGCATTGGTGATCTCGGTGTCCGCCGTGTTTGCCTATGGCGTCAGCGTTTTAACAGGCGTGCCGTACCTGACGGCGCTGTTGTCCTTCACGCCCGGCGGTGTGGCTGAAATGTGCCTGATCGCAATTGCATTTGATATCGACCCGGCCTTCGTTGCCGTGCACCACCTGGCGCGTATCGCAATCTTGATCAGCGCCGCACCGTTGGCAGCGCGTTGGGTGCAACGGGCACGGGCTTAGCCGCACCGCGTTTCATCTCACGCGTCACCGTTTTGCATTCCACGCATCGCGCGCCACCCGGTCTTCGACGCGGTGCGTCAGCGGATCGTCCGGGTTGTACGCCTTGCGTTCCTGAAACCCGAACACGTGGCCTTCGGGATCGGCATAGTAATTCAGAGATCCCGCACCGAGGGTGAGGGCGTTGACCAGCGGTACAACGTTGGCGCTCATCTTGTCGGCGAATCCTTGGAAATCGTACCCGCGAAGGATCCACACATCCGGCAGGTCCTTGCGATCAGCGGGGACTGGCCGCGCGCGCCCACCGGGACGAAGTTCCAGGGTGCCCGTTTCACCGAGGTGCAGCGTAACTCCCTGTTCGCCGTTGTTCTCCAACAGGTCTAAGCCGACCACGCGGCAATAGAATGTCGCCAGGGCTTGCGGGTCGGCGACATGCAGCCGCAGCCAGCCGATATCTTGCAAACCTTCGCCGAGCGGCGGCGTGTCGGGCAGCCGGACCAGGTCGTCCGGCCATCGCTCATTGGCTTCGATGTCGGGCGCGAGATCGGACCCGGCGGCAGGCGGGCGAATGCCGCACACAAAGCCGTCCGGGTCGGTGAAGAACAATGTCCCGTCCTGCTCCGGTGCGTCGGACAGAAAACGTGTCCTGGCGCTTTCGAGGCGCCCGATCACCGCGTCCCAGTTCCGGACCCTGAAAATCGGCACCACCTCCGCGTCGGTTACGGAGTTTACCGGCGGATGAGGCTGGCCCTGCCA
>CAZRVW010000159.1:0-6450 GCA_964603645.1 uncultured Novosphingobium sp.
CCGGCGAAAGCCCTGCGCCAGCCAAATTCTCCGATCAGCCAGGTGCTCAAGACGGGCAAGACTGCCGCGGCCAGCCCGGTTCCACTGATGGTCATAGCGATGGCCAACCCCCGCGAGGCGTCGAACCGCGTCGCCACGGCACTGGTCCAAACTGTAGCCTGAACCCACGTCGCGCCAATAATTGCGAATGCCGACAGCAAACACCAGTTCAATACCGATCCGGTGCTGGTTCCGAGCAGGGCCATTGCGGTACAGATAACGAGCAGGCCGCTGATTCCGGTGACGCGCGGGCCCAACCGGTCGATCATCCGGCCCACGACGAGCGCGAATATCACGCCGCCGATATTACCGACCGTGGCTCCAAGCGAATAGGTCTCCCGGTTCCACCCGAATTCTTCAGAGATCGGCGCAATGAACGGGCCTGCCGTATAAAGCGTAAGACCGGCCGCGGAACTGCCCATCGCTGCCGACAATACCAGCGGCCAGTGCCGCTTCCATTCTTCGAGGGCGGCGCTTGCCAATCCCGTCCCCTTCGACTGCTATTCGCCCGAACCAGCTTTAGGAAGCGGACGTGTAGCCGTCCCAGTCGATTGCTTCGGCGTCGAGCTCGATACCGGTGGTCTCGAGAAAACGGCACACGGTCATGTAATTTCCCGTGACCAGCACGAGATCGATCAGTTGGGTATCGTCGAGGTGTTGCCGTACCGCCGCAAGGTTCTCGTCAGAAGGCCTCACATTGCGAACGATGTCATCGACAAAGCGCAGCACGGCTGCCTGTTCTGCATCGAACACCGGTGCGGAAGGGTCGCGCACCTTGATTGCGGCGATCTGATCGTCGCTGAGGCCAACGAAGCGACCGAAAGGCTCATGCTGGAACAATTCGTATTCGCAGTTCGAGATATAGCCGACACGCAGGATCGCCAGCTCTCGCAGCTTGGGATCGAGTGGCGATTGCTTCATCAGCCCCTGCGAATAGGCGCCGAAGCCGAAATATACCCCTTCCGACGCGCCTGCCAGCATGCGGGTTACGTTGGGAGGATTATCGCCGACCCGGGCGCGCACTTCGGCGCTCATCTGGTCGGGATTGGGATAGGGAATGCGCGGCATTGGCTTCTCCTCGAACTCTCAGTGAACCGTGCCAGATGTGGGCTCGACGGGCCAGTCCTTTGGCGCCGGGCCAAGTGTTCCGACCGAAAGCGCCGCGACGACGATCATCGGAATGAGCATCGTCAGGAAAGTGTCGTAGCTGCCGTAGCTGTCGAAGAATGAACCGGCGACCAGCGGGCCCGTTGCCGTGCCTGCGGTCATCGCCATCATGATCGAAGCGAAGATCGTGCCAAAGCGCTTCAGGCCGAAGTGACGGCTGGTGAGGTAGATCAGCACGTCGAGCTCGGCGCCCAGCGAAAATCCGGCGATAACCGCTGCGGCGGACCAGGCGAGGGCGCTTTCGCCATGGAGCAGGAACAGTGCGGTAAAAATCGGTAGCGACAGGCCGATCAGCGCCACCCGCTCGGGCCGCAAGCGGTCGAGCAGATAGCCCGTGATGAAGCGTCCGGCAATCGAAGCGAGGCCAACCAGCCCGGCAACGCTCGCCGCATCGATCGGGCTCAGCCCCTTGTCGGTAAGGATAGGAACGAAATGCACGATCATCGACATGGCGATGAACGCGAAAAGGCCGCCGGTGATGGCGAGGCGATAAAATGCAGAGGTGCGTAGGGCCTGCTTGAGTTCCATTCCAGGCAGATGGGCCGAGGCCGGTTTGCGGCTCGCCCGGTTTTCTGCAACGCTTTCCTCCGCCGCGCCCCGGAAGAACAGCAGCAACATCGGCAGAACGATAAGGATCCAGCCACCGGCAACCGCGAAAAAGGCATGGCGCCATCCGAGACCTTCGATCGCGAGCGTCGCAACGATAGGGAACAGCGTCGCTGCGGCACCGTTGATGGCGATGGTCAGGGCTATCGCCAGACCTCGCGAAGTGTCGAAGCGGGATGTGACGGCGCTCGTCCAGATTGTTGTCTGAGTGCAAGTAGCGGCAAGCGAGATCAGGAACCACAAGAACAGCCAGTTGAGGTAGGAGCCGCTCGCCGTACCGAGCAAAGCGAACGCCGTCGCCATCGCCACCGCGCCGATCAGTCCGACCGGGCGGGGACCAAACCTGTCGATCATGAAACCGACAAGCAGGCCAAGCACTGCCGCCCCGCTGTTCGAAACCGTTATGCCGGAGGAAATCTCGGCACGGCTCCATCCGAATGCAGCGCTAAGAGGAGCCATGAAGGCCCCGAGCGAATAGATGTGAATGACCGAGCCGGTATTGCCGAGGCCCGCCGCCAGCGGCAGCGTCCAGTGCCGCTTCCATTCTTCACGAGCGGATAGCGTTGTGGTGTTATCTCCGCTCAAATCAGTGTGCTCCGCCCCGGTTGTATTCCTCGGGCGCCTTGGGCAGCGTCCCTGCCAGCAGTGCGGAGCATGCGACCATGGGGATCGTGAGCCAGAGGTAGTATTCGTAGGAGCCAAAGCGGTCGAAAATCGCACCGGCAGTCAGCGGCCCGGTCGCGGTGGCGCCGGTCAGGAAGACCAGTACGGTTGCGAATATTGCTCCGAAGCGCTTGAGGCCGAAGTGCCGCGTGGTGAGATAGATGATAATGTCGTATTCCCCGCCAAGCGATGCGCCGATGACGATTGCCGCGAGCGAATAGGCCAGCGGCCCGTCGCCGTAGAGCAGTAGCAGAGCGGCCAGCACTGGAAGTCCGAACGCGACTAGCGCGACGCGTTCGGGCTGGAACCTGTCGAGCAGGTAGCCTGTGAGGAAGCGCCCGATCAGCGACGAAATTCCGATCAGGCCAGCGATGCCTGCGGCCTCCAGCGGGCTCAAGCCGCGATCGGTCAGGATTGGAACGAAGTGGACTATGCTTGCCATGGCGCAGAACGCAAAAAGCAGTCCGGCAAACCCAAGGCGATAGAATGTCAGCGAACGGAACGCATCCTTCACCTCCATGCCGACCAGGGCTTGTTCGGTCGGTTTCACTTCCTCTTTCTTGACGGTCTTCCCGGCATCGGCTGCGCCGCGGAAGAACAGGAAATTGAGGGGGAATGCCAGGAGGAAATAGCCCGCCGCTATCGCAACATATGCCATGCGCCAGCCAAGTCCGATAATCGCCTCAGTCGCGATGAGCGGTAGCGCAGTCGCGGCGACCGATGTTCCGCAAATTGTCACGGCAATCGCAAAGCCACGCCCTGCATCGAAGCGCGAGGAAACCGCGCTGGTCCATATTGTAGGCTGCGTCCATGCCGCGCCGAGCGAGATCAGGAACCACAGGAATATCCAGTTCCAGTAGCTTCCGGTTGCGGTGCTCACCGAAGCGAAGGCCAGCGACATGATACAGATACCGATCAGGCCGATGCGACGCGGCCCGTATTTGTCGATCAGGAACCCGACAAAGACGCCAAGGCCGGCATTGATACCGTTCGAGACCGTGATGGCGGACGAAATCTGCGCTCTCGACCAACCGAATTCGGCCTGGAGCGGCGCCATGAATGGCCCGAGCGTGTAGATGTGGATCACGGTCGCAATATTTGCGAGCGCGGCCACCAGCGGCAGATACCCGAATACTCGCCATTCCTCCCGAACAGTAGCCATGCCGCAAATCAATCCTTGAGGTTTGCCATGGCGAGCGTGCGCCGCGATTGTTCGAGATGAAGCAATTCAGCCATCCTGCCTTCGACTTGAATCACTCCTTTGCCAGCGTTTTCCGGCAAGGCAAACGCAGCGACGACGGCTTCCGCCCAAACGAGGTCATCAGCGGAGGGCGAAAATACTTCGTTGCAAACCTCTATCTGCGCGGGATGGATCAAAGACTTTCCATCAAAACCGAATAGCGCTCCCTGTTCGGCTTCCGCCTTGAACAAGTCGAGATCGCGAAATTCATTGCACACACCATCGATGATTGTGACGCCATGAGCGCGAGCAGCGCAGACTGCCAGCGAAAGGATCGGCTGGAACGCGGTGCGCTCTGGCGTCGCCTGCGCCCGCATTTCCTTGGCAAGATCGTTGAGGCCCAGAACCCAGGCAGACAGTCGTGTTGATTCGGCCATTGCGGCGAGAGCATCGAGATTGGCGACGGCGCGGCAGGTTTCGATCATGGCCCACAACTGCATGCCGTCGCTCGCATTCGCCAGTGCTGCATCGTAGCGCGAAATATCGTCAGGTGTGCTGACCTTCGGCACAAGCGCGGCATCCACCCCTGATCGGGCTATGGCCGCCATGTCTTCCTCGCCCCATTGCGTATCGAGACCATTGGCGCGGATCGCCACTTCACGTGCGGCAAATCCGCCTTCTACAACCGCGGCGACCGCAGCGTCTCGCGCCGCATCCTTGGCATCGGGAGCAACCGAATCCTCGAGATCGATGATGATGGCATCAGCCTGAAGACCGCGCGCCTTTTCAATCGCGCGAGCGTTGGACGCAGGCAAATAGAGCACGCTGCGCCGAGGAAAATAGTCGGGTGTGGCGCTCAAACTTCGTCTCCTGCAATAACCCTGACGGGGCCTTCGGGTGCGACGGCTACCTCGTGCATTTCAGGATGGGCCGGGCGTACGCGCCCAGTCAGGAAGAACGCAATCGCGCCCAGCACCGTGAGTAAGGCAGCAATCCCGAGGAACGTGTCGAAGCTGTCGGTCCAGGCCAGCGTGCGGCTCAACACCACCGAGCCTGTCGCCGAGGCGAGGAACATGGCGCAGCTGATGAAGGAAAAGACGAAGCTGTAGAGCCCTAGATCGAAATTGCGCGAGACGAGATAGGCACCGATATCGCCCTCCGCGCCCTGCGCCAGACCAACAAGCAGGATTGAGCCGCCCAGTATCCAGGGCGCATCGTATGGCGATGCCAATGCCATGAAACCAAGGGCAGGAAGGCCCAGGGCGACAATCGCGACGATATGCGCGGAAATCTTGTCGAGCGCCAGGCCGCAAAGGAAGCGACCAACGATCACACCCGAAGCATAGAGCGAGACGATCCAGGTGGCGAGCGTGCCCAGCGCGCCGCTTTCCATCACGACGAGTTTCAATTGGGAACCGACGAGCACTTGGGGGAAATTGCAGAAGAACATGCCCGCGACAAGCAGCAGGAACGTGGGTTTCCTTATCAGGATCTTCAGATCCACGATGGCACTGCGTGGCGGTCCCGCCGCACCCTGTTCCAGCGCTTCACTCGTTCCGTAGCGCGCACTGGGGGGAGTCCTGCCGACCAATAACAGCGCGATGACACCGCCAAGCCCGGTCAGCAATGCCATGACCTGATACCCTGTGCGCCAGCCGTATTCGTCGATGATCGCGCCCATTATCGGTGTCATGGTCGCGCCGGCCAGCGGCGCCATGGTCATGCCGAGCGACAGCGCCATGCCACGCGCAGCATCGAATTTTTCGACAACCACACGGGTGTAGGTCAGCGTCCCGACCAGCATCCCGACCAGTGCCTGCAGGAACATGATCACGAAGAAGTGGATGATGCTGCCGCTCATCATCGAAAGGGCGATGAAGGAAATTGGAAGAACGACGACTCCAACCGATGCGGCTACCCGCACTCCTACGCGATCTGTGAACCGGCCCTGGAACGGAATGACCAGCATTGTCGCCAGCGGCATGACACCAACCAGTGCGAAATCGGCCTTCGACCATCCGAACTCGGCGATCAGCGCCGGTCCGAACAGGTTCGTCATATAATGATTGAGCGCTGCGCCAAATGCGATTCCCAGACTGGCACCAAGCAAGTTGTGCCAGTGAGCCCTGAACTCACCGAAATATGACAGCGTCTCTCTCCCGGTCGCCGTGCCTGGCGATCCATCGCCCGCCTTCTATCCGCTGGCAAGCCGAATTTGCAATGGCGCTTGCCTTGTTGCGCGCGGCTGTGCAACGGATTTGCCGAGACCGGAATTTGCAAGAGGGAGAACGACATCATGGCAGCCTACATCATCTTCACCCGTGAGGAGCCGATCAAGGACCCCGAGGCCATGAAGGCGTATCAGGAAACAAATGCGAAGGGCGGTCGCACCGAGGGCATGGAGGCGTTGGTCGTCTATGGCGATCTCGAAGGCCTCGAAGGCGATGCGCCCGACGGTGCGGTGGTGCTCAAGTTCGAGAACCGCGAGAAGGCCATGGAGTGGTATAATCGCCCGATCTACCAGGAGGCGATCGGGCATCGCAAACGCGCCGCGCATTACCGGGTTTTCGTCGTCGACGGGCCGTGAGCGCTTGTAAGTATCGCCTAGACGCTTGACCGTTCTTGCCTGCCGCGCCATCGCAGCGCGCTGAGCCTGTCGGGACTGTTCGACAGGCAAATGAAGGACCGCGACACATCATGGCCACTGAAATTCTGCTTCCCAAACTCGGCTTCTCCATGACGGAGGGCCAGGTCGCCGAATCGCTGAATACGCTCGGCATGTACTCGGTGTGCCG
>CAZRVW010000160.1:0-6035 GCA_964603645.1 uncultured Novosphingobium sp.
CCTGTTGAAGATGGGCGGCTACGGCTTCATCCGCTTCTCGCTGCCGATGTTCCCCGATGCCTCGGCGCAATTCATGTGGCTGGTGTTCGCGCTGTCGATGGTGGCGGTAGTTTACACCTCGCTGGTGGCGCTGGTGCAGCATGACATGAAAAAGCTGATCGCCTACTCGTCAGTCGCGCACATGGGCATCGTCACCGCGGGCGCGTTCGCTTTCAATGTGCAGGGCCTCGAAGGCTCGATGATCATGATGCTGAGTCACGGGCTAGTCTCGGGTGCATTGTTCCTCTCTGTCGGGATCATCTACGACCGGTTGCACACGCGCGAGATCGACCGTTATGGCGGTCTGTCAATCAACATGCCGCAGTACGCCCTGTTTTTCATGCTGTTCACCATGGCCTCGATCGGCCTGCCGGGCACCAGCGGCTTCATCGCTGAATTCCTCAGCATTGCCGGGATTTACCAGATGTCGACATGGGTCGCTTTCGTGTGCACCACCGGCATCATCCTCGGCGCTGCCTACATGCTTTACCTCTATCGCCGGGTGGCATTCGGCGAGCAGAAAAACGCGGACGCCGCAGCCATGTCCGACCTGGACATGCGCGAACTGGCACTGGTTGTGCCGCTAGCCCTCGCGGTGCTGTGGATGGGCGTCTATCCCGAAAGCTTCCTGAAGCCGATGCGTCAGGACATTGCCGCACTCGATGCGCGGATTGCCCACGCCGCGCCCGAGGGCGATTCGCGCCTCAAAGTCGGCGAAGCGAAAGCCGCTGAGCCGGATGATGAGCACGGGGGAGCGCATTGATGGACTTCGCTGCTTCCCTCAGCCTCGTCGCGCCCGAAGTGTTGCTGTCGGTTTCAGGTCTCCTCCTGTTGCTTGCCGCTGCGTGGTCGGGCGACAAAGCCTCGCGTGCAATCAGCGTGATCGGGGTTGCAGTGCTCACAGCTGCTGCCTTTCTCGTTGCTCCGGCCCTGTGCGTCGGTGCAAGCGGGCCGGATACGCTCGCTTTTGGCGGGCAGATGCGCGCCGATGCCTTTGCCAGTTTCGCCAAGCTGCTGATCTACGGAACTGCAGGCGCGACGCTGATGATCTCGCCCTCATTCTTCGACCGCTATGGGGCGATGCGCGCTGAATATCCGGTGCTGATCCTGTTTGCTGCACTCGGCATGGGCATGATGGTGTCGGCCGGCGACCTGCTCACGCTGTACATCGGTCTCGAACTCAATTCGCTCGCGGCCTATGTGCTGGCATCCTTCCTGCGCACAGACGATCGCTCGGCCGAAGCGGGGCTCAAATACTTCGTGCTCGGCGCTCTGGCCTCGGGAATCCTGCTGTTCGGCATGAGCCTTGTTTATGGCTTTACTGGCACGACCTCGTTCGGCGGCATTCACGCCGCGCTGGCAGGCGGCATGGGTACCGGCGCACTGTTCGGCGTGGTTTTCGTGCTCGCAGGGCTTGCCTTCAAGATCAGCGCGGTGCCGTTCCACATGTGGACGCCCGATGTCTACGAGGGCGCGCCGACCCCGGTGACCACATTCTTTGCCACCGCACCTAAGGTTGCGGCGCTGGCACTGACTATGCGGGTCGCGCTCGATGCCTTCGGGCCGCAAGCCGATGCATGGCAGCAAATTGTGATCTTCGCTGCACTTGCTTCGATCGTCGTCGGGGCACTCGGCGCAATCGGCCAGGACAACATCAAGCGCCTGCTCGCCTATTCCTCGATCAACAACGTCGGCTTCATGCTGATCGGCCTTGCCGCTGCTACGCCGCACGGCGCATCGGCCATGCTGGTATATCTCGTAATCTATGTTGCGATGACTCTGGGCGGCTTCGTAGCCGTCCTGATGTTGAAGAATGCGGACGGCGATCAGGTCGAGTCGATTGGCGATCTTGCGGGACTGTCGCAGCGTCGCAGGATGCTCTCCGCCTGCATTGCGATGATCATGTTCAGTCTTGCCGGCATCCCACCGCTGTTCGGATTTTGGGGCAAATTCGTGGTGTTCCAGGCGGCCGTCGAGGCGAACCTGGTCGCGCTGGCCGCGATCGGCATCGCCGCCTCGGTGATCGGCGCGTTCTACTACATCAAGATCGTCAAGATCATCTATTTCGACGAGCCGGCCAACAAGGTCACCGGCAAGAGCGACTGGGCGCATCAGGCAATTCTGGCCGTGTGTGCGCTATTCATCTCGCCGCTAGGGTATTTGTTGACTGTCTGGCTCGGCAACCTTGCCACCAGGGCCGCTTCGGCGCTGTTTGTCGCAGCGTGATCGAATACGTTTCCGAAACCGGCTCCACCAGCAGCGATCTCTTACAGCGCCTCTCGGCAGGTGACCGTCTGTCCGAAGGTTATTGGCTTGTCGCCGATCGGCAGGTCGAAGGAAGAGGGCGACAAGGACGCGATTGGTTCGATGGCACCGGCAATTTCATGGGATCGACCGTCGTCCATCCCAATGCTGGTAATCCTCCCTCCCAGACGCTCGCGCTTGTCGCGGGGCTGGCGTTGTATGAGGCGGTGGCTTGGCATGTGCCCGACAATGCAGAATTGCAGCTTAAATGGCCTAACGACCTGATGGCGGGCATTGCCAAAGTCGCAGGGATCCTGTTGGAATCGCAGGAGGATGCAATTGTGATCGGGATCGGCGTCAACCTAGCTTTCGCACCCGAGGTTCCAGGACGCAAGACAGCCGCGCTTCCCGAGCTTGGCGTCGCACCGGATCGCAATGTGTTCGCCGAAGACCTGGCACGCAGTTTCGCTACCGAGCTTGCGCGCTGGCGCAATGTTGGCCTTGCGCCATTGCTGCGTCGCTGGGGCGCTCTGGCCCATCCCTTGGGAACTCGGCTCACGGTCAATGAACCGGGTGAAAACCCGATTGAAGGCGCGTTCGCAGGCTTGTCCTCCGATGGCTCGCTACAACTGAGGTTGGCCTCGGGCGAGATGCGGACTATCCACGCTGGCGAAATCAACCTGGTGGGATAGCCCAATGCTGCTGGCGATAGATGCAGGCAATACCAACGTGGTCTTCGCGCTCTACGACGGTCGGGAGATCAGGGCGCGCTGGCGCATTGCCACCGACCCACGCCGAACCGGCGACGAATATGCCGTGTGGCTGATGCAACTGCTGGAGATCAGGGAGGTCGAACGCAAGCAGATCGACCAAATTATCGTCTCGACAGTCGTGCCGCGCGCGCTGCACAATATCGAAGTCCTCGCGCGCAATTATTTCGGGCTCGACCTCATCGTCGCCGGAGAGGGTAAGGCCGACTTCGCCATCGACATCGACGTACCAAACCCCCAATCGCTCGGAGCCGACCGCGCGGTTAACGCAATTGCCGCCCACGCGCGTCATTCGGGCGATCTCATCGTCATCGACTTCGGCACGGCGACGACTTTCGACGTTGTCGATTTCAACGGTGCTTACAAGGGCGGGATCATTGCGCCGGGAATAAACCTTTCACTTGATGCCCTTGTCGGCAACACGGCCAAGCTGCCGCGCATTGCAATCGAGGTACCCGAAAGCGAAAGCGTGATCGGCACGACCACCGAGACGCAGATGCTGATCGGCACGTTCTGGGGCTATGTCGCGATGATGGAGGGCCTGATTGCCCGGATGCGCGCCGAAATCGGGCGACCGGCAAAGGTTATCGCCACCGGCGGCCTCGCCGTCCTGTTCGACGAGGCGACCCAGGTATTCGACGCTGTCGATCCGGATCTCACGCTCGATGGGCTTGCCCTCTTGGCTGAACGAGCCAAAACACAGTGAAGCCGGGAAACGAACTGCTGTTCTGCGCGCTCGGCGGATCGGGCGAAATCGGCATGAACGTCAACCTCTACGGAGCCGACGGCCATTGGCTGATGGTCGATCTTGGAATGACTTTCTCGGACGCTGATTACCCCGGCGTCGATCTGGTTTTTGCCGACCTCGAATTTATCGAAGACCGAGCAGATCAACTCGTCGGGATCGTGCTGACCCATGCGCACGAGGACCACATCGGCGCTGTGCCCTATTTTGCTGAAGAACTTGGCGTACCGCTTTACGCGACGCCGTTCACGGCCAGGCTGGTTCGCGGCAAACTGGAGGAAGCGGGGCTGCTCGACAGAGTCGAGCTAAGGATCATCGATCATCTCGATCCTTTCACGCTCGGGCCGTTCACCGTGCAGTATCTGCCTCTCGCCCACTCCATCGCCGAGGGCAACGCGCTGCTGATCGACACGCCCTATGGCCGCGTATTCCATACCGGCGACTGGAAGCTCGACGACGATCCGCAGATCGGCAAGCCCACGACCGCCGAGGAACTGACCGCCATTGGCGATGAGGGCGTGCTGGCGCTGATCTGCGATTCGACCAACGTCTTCAATCCCGAGCCGTCGGGATCTGAAGGGGCCGTATATCTCGGGCTGCTGGAGGAGGTAAAGGAGCACAAAGGCAAGCGTGTGCTGGTAACTACTTTCGCCTCCAACGTCGCGCGTCTGCAGACGCTTGGGCGGATTGCGATAGCGACCAACCGGAAACTGTGCGTTGCCGGCCGGTCTCTAGACCGGATTATCGCCGCCGGGCAGGCTAGCGGTTACCTCAAGGACCTTCCCGAAACGATCGATTTCGACACGGCCATGTCCCTGCCTCGGGGCGAGGTGATAATCCTGGCCACTGGCGGGCAAGGCGAACCGCGTGCCGCCTTGGCGCGCATCGCAGGTGGATCACACCCGATCTCGCTGGATGCAGGCGACGTCGTGTTGTTTTCAAGCCGTCAGATTCCAGGAAACGAACTCGCTATCGGCCGCATCCAGAACCAGCTTGCAGATCAGGACATAACGCTAATTACAGACAGGCAGAGCCTGATTCACGTTTCCGGTCATCCCGGAAGACCCGAACTGGAAGCGCTCTACCGATGGCTGCGGCCAGACATCCTCGTCCCTGTCCACGGTGAAATGCGCCACATGCGCGAGCAGGCACAGCTTGGCCGGTCGTGCCAGATACCCAGAGCGATCGTCCAAAAGAACGGCGATATGGTTCGGCTCGCGCCCGATGGTCCGGCAAAGATTGACGAGGTGAGGGCAGGGCGCCTGCTGCTCGATGGCGACATCGTCGCACCTGCCGATGGTGAAGGCATGGTCATGCGCCGCCGTCTGGCCTTCAACGGAGTGGTGACAGTGGCGGTCGCGACCGATGGCGCAGTGCGTGTTTCGGCGCTTGGCCTGCCGTTGGAAGAAGACTTCGCCGAATTTATCGAGGAAGCGCAGGAAGATGTCTCAAAGGCCTTGAAGGCGGTGCGGAGCAGCGATCCGGCAGATCGGAGCGAAGCGGCGCGGCTGGCTGCCCGCCGGGCAGCAACGCGATGGTCGGGCAAGAAGCCGCAGGTTATCGTTACACTGTTCGAGGACGACTAGCCGATGGAATGGACCTCTATCATCGCCATTTTCACGCTCTTCTGGGTTCTCAGCGCATTCCTCGTCATGCCGTTTGGATTGCGCACAGTCGAGGAAGAAGGCCATGCCCGGCCACCGGGAACGGTGGAGAGCGCACCGGCACAATTCCGGCCGGGCCGTATTGTGCTACGCGCGACGATCCTGGCTCTGGCCCTCTTTGGCCTGTTTTACGCGAACTACGTATACGGTTGGATCGGCATCGAGAACATCAACCTATTCGGTTCGCCGCCAGAAGCTGCTGGCTGACAACTCAGGTCCGGAGTCGCTCAATCGCCTGAGCCAGCAGGACATAAAGCTTGCCCATGTCCGATGACAATAGCGTCACTCCGAGCGACTTACCGTCACGCGTGGACAAGACCTGGCGGAGCATCGACTCGAAATCGTGAATATACCGGCTGACGAGCTCACGAAACTTATCGTCGGTTTCGAATATCTGGAGGATGTTGCGGGAATCGCTTGCCTCGATCAGCGAAACCGCGCGTCGAGTAAAAATTCCTCGATCGCCGCGCAGGTAGTCTTCCCAAGCCTTGTCTGACACCTCTGCTGAAAAAGCCTTGGCGATGTCGATCGCACCGGAATTCAGGGACTCAGTGATGAGCGCTGCCCGGCGCG
>CAZRVW010000160.1:6045-6439 GCA_964603645.1 uncultured Novosphingobium sp.
GCGAAGTCATTGTCGACCTGCTCTTCGGCGCGATCGCGGGCATGGTCCACTCGACTTTCCAAGTTGGCGACAAGGTCGTGAACCTTCGCAAGCTGATCGCGCAACTGGATCGTCGCTTCACGGCTGACGCCCGACGCATGGGCAGCAGCCTGTTGAAGCTGGCCGGATATTTCAGCGGAGGCGTTGTGGATCGCCTGCTCCACAGCTTCGGCACTCCGCGATCTTATTTCGGACGAGATACGCTCTATCCCCGCCGCACCCTGCGATTCGATCAGGGCCAAGGTTTCGCGTGCAGAGCCGTCCATCTCTGCGATCGCCTCCTTGAGTTGATCGCGGGCCCTTGTGGCCAAGGCTTCATGGCGTTCGTCAATCTTGGCAAGCGAGCTCAGGAGAT
>CAZRVW010000161.1:0-6403 GCA_964603645.1 uncultured Novosphingobium sp.
GGGAATCCCGGCGACGGTCGAATATTCGGCCACCGGCACCATGGTATCGCCGTGGCCGCCGAGCACGAAGGCGTTGACGTCGCGCACCGAAACCTGGAACTCCTCGGCAAGGAAGGTGCGGAAGCGGGAGCTATCGAGCACGCCCGCCATGCCGACCACCATCTTGTGCGGCAGGCCGGAAAACTCGCGCAGCGCCCAGACCATCGCGTCGAGCGGGTTGGTGATGCAGATCACGAAGGCCTTGGGGGCATACTTCTTGATGCCTTCGCCGACTGCCTTCATCACCTTCAGGTTGATGCCGAGTAGGTCGTCGCGGCTCATGCCCGGCTTGCGTGGCACGCCGGCGGTGACGATGCACACGTCCGCACCCTTGATGTCGCGATAGCTCGAAGTGCCCTTCAGATTGACGTCGAAGCCCTCGACCGGGCCGCACTGCGACAGGTCCAGCGCCTTGCCCTGCGGTACGCCGTCAACGATGTCGAACAGAACGACATCGCCTAGTTCCTTTTGCGCGGCGAGGTGGGCCAGGGTGCCGCCGATCATTCCGGCGCCGATAAGGGCAATCTTCTTGCGAGCCATTGACGAGCAGTTCCTTCACGTCGCGGGGACAACCGACGGACGACAGGCGCTGTGCGGTCCCCGCAAGATCCGAAACGCGCCTTTCGATTAGCAGTGCCCTAAGAGGCGCGAGATTATATTGCAACCGCGAAAAGGACGCTTTGCCCATCTTCGATGGCGGCTTAAAATATAATGGTTCGCAATAGCGATAACTAGCTATAGTCTTGGGCCATGCAGTGCGAATGGCTTGGATGTTGTTGGCGAATTCCTGCGCCAGCCGGTTAGCAAGCCGCCGGTCGAGCATCCGGCAGATCGACAGCCAACTCTCGCAGCCGGTTGCGTCGCCCATCTCATACGCAGTTCTGGCGGTCTGCGCAGCCAGTTCCGCCGCGCGCAACCCGTGGGCGCCGAAATGGCGTAGCGCTTCCGTAAGCAATGCCTCGTCGTTGGCTGGCGGCGGACCATTGTCGTTGGCGAAGTTCGGAATCTCCCGCCTGCGCGGTGTCCGGATCACTATACCAGCGATCGGGCTTGTCTGGCTGGCGGACGCGAAGCGGATGGTCATACAGGTAATATTCCTCACAGGAGACAGGCGCTTGATATAGTCCAGGACATGCAAGGAAGCGTGTGGGAGCATGGTTGCCGCAAGGTAACCGGCGAGATCAGGGCAGCTTCTAGATTCCCGGCTTCGCGATCCACTTGCCCGAATTCCGGAACGCTTCCTTGATCCCCTAGGAATCCGGCAATTTCTCGCCGCGATAGAGTGTATCACCGCCGCGCTGCTGTAATTCCTGCGTATAGGTCGGCGCGGGCGCAACCTTTTTGGACGCTAGCACATCGCCTGTCGCCGAAGCCGCCTGCGCCTCGCGAAAACCTGTGTCATAGGCTTGCTGCAGCTTCGCCGGATTGAGATCGGCGCTGCTCTCGCGCGCAAGGGCTGAGGTCCGGAGGCTGATTGCATCTGGTTCGCGCGCCGCAAAGGCGAAGTGGAAGGTGCCGCTTTTTCCGGCGCGGCCCTTGAAGGTGTATAAGCGGTGCGCGCCGATCGTCCCGAGGTAATTGAGGCTGGGCGCCCAGTACGGATAGATCTGGACCGTGTGGTAATGCGTCGCAAGGCCTGCTGGCCGATGGACATAGCCGCCGAGCGCCGCCAGCGCGACGTGCCGCGCGCGTTGCCAGAACATCGCGCTGGGCCGCCGCGCCAGCGATCCGTCGCATGTGAAGGAGAATTGGCAGCCCGTCTTGCGCTGCGATCCCTGATAGACAACGCCGCACACAGAGCCGGGATAGGCCGGATGCGCCACGCGGTTGAGCACGACCTGAGCGACGGCGCGCTGGCCTATGTCGGGCTCGCTGCGGGCTTCGTAGTAGACTGCCGCGGTCATGCAATCGAGCGCGCGGGTGCGGTCGACGCCGCTTTTGTCGAGCCGCATCGAGCGCGCCGAGGGTCCGGGATCGAGCACGCCGTCGTGCTTGATGCTGTCGCCGTCTGAGCGGATGCCTTCGCCGAAGCCGGGTTCGGACCCGGGGCTCATGTCGAGATAGTAGAACGCCGAGCCGGGAAAGCTGCTGCCTGCTTTCTCGAATGGCATTGGCGCGATGACCACTTCGTCCTCGCTCGCCGGGACGATTTCGAGCAGGTCCCAGTTGGTGGTGGTCGCGGCAAATGCGGGGATCGTAACCGCGCCGAAGGCGAGCGCAAGCATGCCCTGTCGCGAGGCGAGCCACGCGCGCATTGCCGCCCGCCGCGCCAGGCGGCGCTCGCGCTGCCTGGCCGCCCGTGTCGGGTGGTGGCGCAGGGTCGCGACGGAGGCAGGGCTGGACGGGTTCATGTCGCTCCTTGCTTACGCGCGTTCGCGCGTAACCCACCGGCAGGCGCGATGCAGCCGCGCAAATCCAAGCGTCCCGCAGCGGCACAGGCGCGTTCGATAGCATGAAGGTCCGGCCCGCGGGTTAAGGCGGGTGGCTAATTCGTTAGGTTGTGCCGACGAAATTGGTCCTATGGGCGGCGAAGCGGACCCCTCAATCGAACCGCACGTAGAGGTGATCGGTCCAGCGCAGCACCGAGCCGCGAGCCGCCGGAGGAGGGTAGTCAGGATCGAGCCGCAGGTTCGGCAGACGATCGAGCATCGCATTGAGCGCTCGCGTCATTTCCAACCGCGCCACGTGCTTGCCGACGCAGATATGCGGGCCTGCGAGGAAACCAAGTTGTTGGTTGAGGTTCTCACGCATGATGTCGAACCGGTCGGGGTCGGGGAACCGGCGGGGATCGCGGTTCGCCATGCCGGTCATCACGTAGGCGATAGCCCCGGCCGGGATGTTTACCCCGCCTACGGTCGTGTCGCGCATCGCCCAGCGTGAGGCCTGGAACTGCGGGCCGTCCCAGCGCAGTGCCTCGTCGATCGCGCGGTTGACCAGCGAGCGGTCGGCGCGAATCATCTCGAGCTGGTCGGGGCGATCGCGCAGCAGCCCGATCATCATCGTCGCCGTGGCGCGATAGGTCGTGTCTCCAGCGGCGCTCTGGAGCATGCGGAAGAAATTGACGACGATCTCCTCGGGCAGCCGTTCGCCATCGACTTCCGCCCCCGCGATCAGGCTGACAAGGTCCTGCCCATTGCCGTCGCGGCGCTCGCGCACGATCTTTTCATAGAACACGCGCAGCTCTTCGCCTGCAGCGACCGCTTGTTCCGGGTTGGTCTGAAACGATTTGACCGCGCTCGACAGGTAGCGCAGCTGCCGGGTCATTTCCGGCGGGAGCTCGAGCTGGCGGTAAATGACGTCGAAGGGGTAGGGTTTGATGAATGCGGTAAGCAGATCGCAGCGACCGGTGCCGGCGATCTCGTCCAGCAGTTCATCGATGACGGGCTGGACGTAGCGGCTTGCCCAACCCGCGATGGCCGACGGGAGCAGCGCTTTCTGGATCACGCGGCGATACCGCGTGTGTTCGGGCGGGTCCATCGTCAGCAAGTTGTGGCCGAACGAGGTGCGCAAGCCGCGATAGGTCTCGTTTGAGAAGGTCAGCGGATCGGACAGGACCTGTCGCGAGTCGTCGTACCCCATCACCAGGAAGCCAGGAGCATCCGGATCGAGGGTCGGGTCGGAGCCGAGGCCTGCCAGTTCTCGCGGCTTGCCCTCCTGCACATAGCCGCCGCGCTCGACCAACCCGCGAAACAGCGCGTGCGGATCGACCATGTCGCCGAAGAACGGCGCTTCGTCGAACACGGCTGTGTCGTTCAGATCGAGTTTGCTGTTGAGCATGGCCTGTCTCTCCCGGCACCCGGTAGTGCCGCGGTCGAAAGCTACGCAGCTCGTGTCGCGTCTGCAACCAGCGCAGCTGCTGTCGCTCCACAGCAAGTCCGCCTGCCGAACATTCGTCGCTGAGGGGGCTATCCGGCATTTGCGAGGGCAGGAAGCGGGCCGTAAAGGCCGTTGTAGTCCGGGAGACAAGGTATGGCCCAGTCAATCGACGCGCTCAATCTGCTCGACTTGCCGATCGAGGACCGTTCCTTCGCCAGCGACCCCGAGCCGTGGTTCGTGCAAGCGAGATCGCAGCATCCCTGGCTCGCGCGGATATCTCACGGTTACCTGGTGCATGGCCATCGCGAGATTCGCGACCTGGTCCAGATGGATGACAAGCTGCACATCGCGTCGGGCGACGTGGTCGAGATCATGGGGGCTGCAGGGACGCCGTGGGGCGACTTCATGCAGAACATGATGATCAGCAAGCACGGCGCGGAGCACAAGCGGATCCGCGACGCGTTGAAGCCGTTCTTCAAGCCCCGGCGCATCGCCGACCATGTCGAGCTGATCCGGGAAACGGTGTCGGACCTGCTCGACGATTGGGCGCCCAGAGGCGAGTTCGATTTTGCCGAGTTCGCCTCGAACTTCCCGATCTCGGTCATGTTTGCGCTGATTGGCGCCGATCTCGCCGACCTGCCGAAGATCAAATGGGCGCTTGAACTCCAGGGGCTGAGCTACAGTCTCGATCGCTCGCTCCTGCCGGACATGGAACGAGCCCATGCCATGATGATGGAGTTCAATTCCGGGTTGGTATCCAGCCGCAGGGCGAGCGGTGAAGTGCGAGAAGACCTTCTGCAGGAACTGATCGTGGCGGAGGACGCCGGCACATTGTCGCATCAAGAAGTCTGCGAACAGCTCTTCTTCCTGTTTGCAGCCGGCTACGACACCTCGAAGAACCAGCTTGGTATGACGGCGCGCCTGCTGTTCGAACAGCCCGATTTGTGGGAACGCTGCGGACAAGATCGGGCATTCTGCACGCTGGCAATTGAGGAAGGGCTGCGCCATTCGAGCCCGAGCAGCCCGCCGCGCATTGCGCTCGAGGACTTTGTCTACGGCGATGTGCTGATCCCGAAGGGGACGCATCTCATGTTCGCGCTCAGCATCTCGGGGCGGGACCCCAGAGCGTTCGACGATCCCATGGCATTCCGCCCGGGACGCGAGTCGGCCAAACATCACCTCGCTTTCGGCAAGGGTGCGCATATCTGCCTTGGCCTGCATCTCGCGCGGTTCCAGCTGGAAGAGGGTCTTCATCTGATCGCCCAGCGGCTCAAGGACCCGACCATTGCGGGCGAAGTGACCTGGCGGCGCTTTCCCGGTGTCTGGGGGCTGGAGCAGATGCCGATCCGCTTTACGCCCGCGTAGCGCTGCTTGCCACCTCTGGCTCCGCGCAGTATTGCGCGCCCACGTCACGGGTTCTTCGTCGTGAGGCGAAGCGAAGAGGGAAGCGGGTGAGGGGAGCAATGCTCCAATTCCCGCGCTGCCCCCGCAACTGTGACCGGGGAGTGAACCCCACACGCCACTGAAGCAGCGATGCTTCGGGAAGGCGGGGCGAGCAACGATCCGGGAGCCAGGAGACCTGCCCGAGACGGTCGTTCCGCGCCGGGCGGGGTGTACCGGAATGCAGCGTGGACCGCGCGAAACTGTCGTGCGCGGGCCTCTCGCCATGAACGGCATCACGTTCATGAGTGTGGAGGTTTTATGCGTAAATTTCTGTTTTTGATAAGTAGTTTCTCGCTTTCGACGCCTGCCGTGGCGCAAGATCCGGCCATCACCGTGCTCGGCACTGGCAGCATGCAGCCTGTCGAGGACGCGGGCCAATCGATCAGCGTGATCGGGGCGGACGAGCTGGACTCCATCCGGTCGCCCGATCTTGCCACCGTCTTGCAGCGCCTTCCCGGTGTTTCCCTGAGCCGCAACGGCAGTGCAGGCGCCTTCACCGGGCTGTTCGTGCGCGGGGCAAGTTCGCAACAAGTTTTGGCCATGGTCGACGGCATCCGCGTCGCCGATGTCGCCTCACCGAGCGGTGGCACCGATCTCGGCACGCTCTCGGCCAGTGGGCTGGGCAAGGTCGAGCTCTTGCGTGGCTCCAACTCGGTTGTCTGGGGCTCGGATGCGATCGGCGGCGTCCTGGCGGTTACCACCCGCGCCTTCGACGATGGAGCGACAGCAAGCCTTGAATATGGCGCCCGCAATTCGCTCAATGCTGAGGCGGGCTTCGGCATGCAGGAAAGCAGCTATGAGCTCGCGGTGGCGGCAGGCTATTCCGACACCGACGGTTTTTCTTCCGCAGCGGGCGGAACGGAACCGGATGGCTTCCGCCAGTGGCGCGCGCAGGGCAGGGCGCGGATCGGGATCGCGCAGAACCTTGGCGTGACTCTGGCTGGCCGTTGGGCCGACAGCCGCGTCGCGTTCGATGGCTTCTCCTTTTCGCCGCCATTCGGCCTGATCGACAGGCCTGAATATTCGGACGTGACCGAATGGTCGGCGCGCGGTGGCGTGGAATATGTCGGCAGCGATCTGCGGCTCGAAGCGGCCTATGCGTTTC
>CAZRVW010000162.1:0-6369 GCA_964603645.1 uncultured Novosphingobium sp.
AGAACACCGTGGTGATGTGGGACAACCGTTCGACCCAGCACTATGCCGCGTTCGACTATCCCGGCCAGTTCCGCCATCTCCAGCGCGTGACGGTGCTCGATACCGAGCCGTGGCCGGAGACGAGTCCTTAGCAATGGCGAAGCTGCCGCCCGAGGAAGCGCTCGAGCCCGATCTGCCGATTGTCGATCCGCACCATCACCTGTGGCTCGAGACGGCGGCGGACAGCGCGGCGCGGCAGGGCGACGAGAACCCCTACAACCATGTCCGGCGCGAGATACCGCGCTACCTGTTCGAGGAACTGCACGAGGACCTGACTTGCGGCCATAATGTTGTGGCCACGGTCTATGCCGAATGCGGCTCGATGTATCGCGCCAATGGGCCGGATCCGATGAAGGTGGTCGGCGAAGTTGAGTTCGCAAACGGCGTCGCCGCCAAGTATGCGAGCGGCCGGTTCGGCAGCATGCGCGCCTGCGCCGGGATCGTCGGCTATGCCGAACTCACTCTGGGAAGCGCGGTGCGCGAGGTGCTCCAAGCACAGATCGCTGCCGGAGGAGGGCGCTTCAAGGGGATCCGAAATCACCTCACGCACGATCCGCACGTCGCGATGTTCGCCTATGGCAATCCGGCGCTCATTGCCGACGCCAGGTTTCGCGAGGGCTTCGCAGTGCTGGGCGAACTTGGCCTGACCTACGATGCGTGGTTGTTCGAGCCGCAGATTCCACAACTCGTCGAGCTGGCCCGCGCCTTCCCGCAAGTCCCGATCGTGCTCGATCACACCGGGGCGCCGCTCGGTATCGGGCACTATGCCGGGCGCGGCGATGAGGTGTTCGCTCGCTGGAAGGCGAATATCGCGGTGCTCGCTACTTGCGAAAACGTGATGATGAAGCTTGGCGGGCTGGGCATGCCGATCAACGGATTTCCCTCATTCCGCCAGTCGCCGCCTGCAACTTCGGAGCAATTGGCCGAGGAATGGCGGCCTTGGTTCATAGCGGCCATCGAGGCATTCGGCGCAAGCCGCTGCATGTTCGAGAGCAACTATCCCACCGATGGCGGATCGGGCAGCTATTCGACGCTGTGGAACGCCTTCAAGCGGGTTTGTACGGGAGCATCGGCCGACGAAAAGGCTGATCTCTTTGCAAATTCCTCAGCGCGGTTCTACCAGCTCGAAATTGCCTAGCGAAGCCGTGCGAAGAAACGACAAGAGTATGATAAGGATTCTGCTTGCGATATTCGCGGCACTGGCTTGCCTCGCGACGCAAGCGATGGCGCAAGAACCCGTCCCGCTTAGTGCCTACGGCGATCTGCCTGGCGTCGAAGACATGGCGATTTCTCCTGATGGAAATCGCATCGCCGCGATCAGTCGCATCAAGGAGGATCGGAAGCTCCTCGTCACAGAAGAAGGAAGGCTGGTGTCGGTGACCGCGATCGCCGACATGAAGGTCCGCAGCGTCGAATGGGCAGGCAACTACATCATCGTCCTCGAGAAAAGCGACGCTTACGATCTTCCCCTGGGTTTCACGGCCAAGAAGACTGAACTGTTCAGCGCCATCGTGTTGAATCTCAAGAGCCAGCAGCACAAGGTCGTGTTCGCCGATTCACCGGCATACAGCAACGCCGTCTTCGGCAGCTACGGTCTGCGTCGGATCGAAGGGCGATGGACAGGATATTTCGCCGGACTCAAATACAGGCGCAGCGCCGATCGCACCGGCTGGGAATTCGATCACGGCCGCCCGTTCCTGTTTGCTGTCGATCTCGAAACCAACCGCGCCAAACAAGTCTTGGATGCGGCGAGGGAAGATCAGTGGCGCCGCTGGCTAGTCGATAGCCAAGGCAACGTTGCAGTTACGTTCGACCTTGCGGAAAACGGCGCTTGGACGATCAGGAATGCGGCAGGCAAGGAAATTGCCTACGGCTCCGACCCTCATGGCGATGTGGCGCTCATCTCGTTCGGCAGGACCACAGGCAGCCTCATCTATCAGATGCAGGACAATAAGGCGGACATAACTCGCTGGTTCGAGGTCTCGCTTGCGGGGGGGGCACGCCCAGTGAGCCGCTTGCCCACGCTTCTGTCGATGCCCTGCTGATCAGCGATCTCGATTCCACGCTGATCGGCTATTTGACTTTCGACGGTGAGAGGACCGCACCGGTGCTATTCGATCCTCGCCTGCAGTCGATTTTCAGCAAGGTCTACCGGGCGTTTCCCAATCTCGACGTGACGATTGTCGATTCGACGCCTGACTTCGAAAAGTTCATCGTTCTGGTGCGCGGCAACCGCGAAAGCGGCACCTATTACACGATCGACATGACAAGGATGCGGGCCGACCCGATCGGCTACGAGCGTCCGTTGATCCAGCCCGAACAGGTCGGCCCGATCTCGACTGTGGAGTACAGAGCGGGCGATGGGCTCAAGCTTGACGGTATCCTGACATTGCCGCCTGGTCGCGTGGCGAAAGACCTGCCGGTGATCATGCTTCCGCATGGCGGGCCATATGCGCACGATATCGAAACGTTTGACTGGTGGGCACAAGCATTCGCTTCGCGCGGATATGCCATGTTTCAGCCCAATTTTCGCGGCTCGACCAATCGCGACAACGCGTTTCGCGATGCCGGAAATGGGCAGTGGGGCCGTAAGATGCAGACCGACATTTCAGACGGCCTGGCCGAGCTCGTGAAACGCGGCATCGCCGATCCGAAGCGCGCCTGCATCATGGTAGCGAGTTATGGCGGCTACGCCGCGCTGGCCGGCGTCACCCTGCAACAGGGGCTCTACCGGTGCGCGGTCGCTGTCGCGCCGGTGAGCGATCTGAAGGACATGTACTGGGACAGCTACCGCGAAAGCGGTCGCAGCAAGATGGTGCGTCGCAACTATCTCGAGGCGCTCGGGGATCGATCCAGGTTCGAAGAGGTCTCGCCGCGCAGGCACGCAAGCCGCGCAGACGCGCCGATCCTGCTGATCCATGGCAAGGATGATACTGTCGTTGCCTTCGATCAGAGCACGCGGATGGCCGATGCCCTGAAGGATGCTGGCAAACCCTACGAATTCGTCACGCTGACCGAGGAAGATCACTGGCTCTCGAAAGCCGCCACCCGCCAGCAAATGCTCGAAGAGGCCATGCGCTTCATCCAGGAACACAACCCGGCGGACTGAGCGTCAGCCGGGTTCCTGGCCCAATGCTGCTACCCGTTCGTCACGCAGTTTGCTTCGCCGCGCCTTTCCCATCTCGTCCCTGAGTGGTTGCGCGGTGAACTCGATCGTTCGGGGGAGCTTGTAGGCGACCAGATGTTCCCGGGCGAAAGCGATCAGGTCGTCGGCGCTTGCATCTGCTCCCTGTTCGAGCCTGACGATTGCGTGGACCGTCGCGCCCAAATCGGCATCGGGCAGGCCAATCACGATGGCTTCGGCCACGTCGGGATTGCCGAGCAAGGCCGATTCCACCTCCGCCGGATAGATGTTGCGCCCGCCCGAAAGGATCAGGTCCGTCCTGCGGTCGGCGATGTAGAGGAATCCCTCCTCGTCCACCCAGCCGAAATCGCCGAAGCTTTCAAAGCCGTCGGGCAGGCGGCGCGATTCGGCTCCGACGTAGTGATAGGTCGTCTGATCGGGCGACATGCCGTCGCGTCGCATGTAGATCTCGCCCACTTCGCCGGGTGGCAGCGCCTCGCCGCTTTCGGCGCGGATCAGGATCTGTCCGCCGACGCATTTGCCGACCGATCCACGATGGCTCAGCCAGTCGGTGCCGTTGATCTGTGTTGTCGCGAACCCCTCTGAGCCGCCATAGATTTCCCAGATGCGCTCCGGGCCGAGCCAGTCCATCCAGAACTGCTTGAGCGTCGGCGGCATCGGCGCCGCCGTGTGCCATACCGCTTCAAGTGAAGACATGTCGTGGCGGTCCAGGACTTCGCGCGGGAGCCTTGCCACGCGGTTCATCGTTGTCGGCACCAGCGTCACCCATTGCGCTCGGTGTTGCTCGACGAGATCGAGAAACAGTTCGGCATCGAACTTTTCCATGCCGACTACCGAACAGCCCCTGACCATGGCGATATGGGCTGTGGCGAAAGGGAAGTTATGATAGAGCGGCCCGGCATTGAGCAGGACCCCGTCTTCGGGAAGGCCAAGCTGGTTGTACATTGCCCCGTCCAGCTTTGCCGGATTGTGATCGACGATGAGCTTCGGCCTGCCGGTCGACCCTCCGGACGTCATCACTTTCCAGCACGGCGATAGCACCGTTGCGAGCGGCGATCCGTCGGGGTGATCGCGGCCAAAGTCCGGTGGCAGCGCGTTCAGCGCCTGCTGCAATTCCGGATCTGCGGCGATCACGGCGCGCGGTTCGGCCAGTGCGACGACCCCCTCAAGCTCGGCTCGGGGCATTCGCGCCGAAACCATCGTCGGAGTCGCGCCGATCTTCCATAATGCGAAAGTCAGCTCGAACAGGGCGTTAGCATTGGGCAGGGCAAGCACGACCCGGTCGCCCACGCCGACCCCGGCTGCGGACAAGGTGCGTGCGCGGCGGCGTGCCGCTTCGGCGAGGCTGCCCCAGGTGTGCACGTCCTCACCGTGCCGGACCGCCCACTTGTCCGCGTCGAGCCTTGCCGCATTGGCTTCAGGCACGTCGCCGAGCAGCGTTTCCGCCATAGTTGCAGCTATTCCCTAGTGCAGTCCGACGACCTCGTACTCTTCGCCGCGCAATTCCTTGCGGGTCTTGCGCAGCAAGGGCGCGCGTACATCTTCGGGGATTTCGTCGGGACCAAGCGGTTTCGCCACGTCCTCGGGCATGACACCCAACTTGGCCGCCAGCGGCTTCAGCGCTTCCATGTCGAAATTGTAAAGCTTGGCCGCATTGCCGCCCAGCATCGCTCGCACTTCGTCCTCTGGCAGGCCGTGGAAAGCGACGCGCATGGCCATGCGCGAATCGGGATAGGTGCCTTCGAGGTGCGGATAGTCGCTGCCCCACAGCACGTGCTCGACGCCGAGTTCGTAGCGCCCGTCGATCTCGTTGCGGCCGGGGAAGCTCGCGCCGTAATAGCAATTGCGCTTCGCATAGAAGCTCGGGGCTTCGGGCAGCACGTCGGCGTCGTCGAAATGCAGTTCTCCGGCATTGCCGTGCCGCATCGAGCGCCAGATGCCGTCCATGCCGTCGAGAACCGGCAAGACCCAGTCGCAGCCCGCCTCGGTGACGATGAAGCGCAGCTTGGGGAACCGCTCGAACACGCCGCCCCAGATCAGGCTCTTGAAGTTGCGCTGAGAGAAGAACATCATCTCGTTGAACCAAAGCGCCATCGATCCGGGATGCCTGCCATAGTCAGGCGCGCCGCCGCCCGAATGCTGGTTGATGGTAATGTCGTGGTCCTGGATTGCCGCCCACAGCCTGTCGTATTCGCGGCTCATCAACGGCGGCACCACGTCCCACATATCGTCGGGCGGGGACGGCAGCAGCACGCCGCCGCGCAGCCCTTCCTTGGCGACCCATTCGACCGTCCTGATCGCCTCGTCGATGTCGTTGAGATGCATCAGCGCAATGCCGGCGCGTCGCTCTGGCGCTTCGTCGCAAAAGTCCTTCAGCCAGCGATTGTGCGCCTTGGCGCCTTCCAGTTGCAGCTCGTAGACTTCCGGCTTGGGCGGCGGCGAAAGGTGAAACGCCGCAGGGTAGAATGGGGGGATCGTGTTGGGGAAGATGATCTCGCCGCAGGTGCCGTCATCGTCGAGGTCGGCAAGGCGGACCTCGGTTTCCCAGTTCTTGTGCTTCTTCGATTGAAGCGGGAGCATGCCGCTCTTACGGCCCGAACGGAACTCGTCGAACTTGTCGCGGTACTTGGGGTCAAGATATTCGCGATAGCTCGCGTGATTGGCGCCCGCATGCGAATCCGCAGTGATGCAGATATAGGGTTCGTCGGAGTAGGTCTCGGTCATTGGTTCGGTCCTCTCGAATATCCTCGAAATTGCAGCGGGGCGCTTGGCGCTGTCAAGCCTGCCCCGGCCGACACCCTATCGGCCAGCGTCATTCGCCGAGGGTGTGGTCCATCCATTCGGGAAACTTGATCTTTGGGTGAGGCAGCTTTTCGATACCTTTTTCGGCGAGAAGCGCGTCGAAGCCCTCCGGATCGGCAGCCCAGGATCGCGGATCGCCGAACCACACCTCGAACATTTCAACTCCCTCGGGCCCCGCAATAATCGGGCCGAGCGCGGAGCCTTCGTCGAGCACGATGTGCATGCCCGGCGTGCAATGCTGGTCGCCGCACATCATCGATCCGCTCATTACGAAGATGACGTGATGGCTGTTGTGGCCGTGCTTGTGGACGATCATGCCGGGGTCGTAGCGCCCGACCAGCGTCATGCATTTCGGGCTGACCTCGAGCCATCGTTCCCAAACC
>CAZRVW010000163.1:0-6355 GCA_964603645.1 uncultured Novosphingobium sp.
GATCGACAGCGAGCCGCCTTCCTCAATGTTGCGCGCCGCGCCGAAGAAACGCTTCGGCCGCTGCAGCGCATTGGCGTCGACACCGCCGGTCAGCACTTTACCGGAGCTCGGGACGACCGTGTTGTAGGCCCGGCCAAGGCGCGTGATCGAGTCGAGAAGGATCACCACATCGCGCTTGTGCTCGACCAGTCTTTTAGCTTTTTCTATAACCATTTCAGCTACTTGCACGTGTCGCTGCGCCGGCTCGTCAAAGGTGGAGGAGATCACCTCGCCCTTCACCGAGCGTTGCATGTCGGTCACTTCTTCGGGCCGTTCGTCGACCAGCAGGACCAGCAGGAACACTTCCGGATGGTTATCGGTGATCGCTTTCGCCATGTTCTGCAACAGCACAGTCTTACCGGTGCGCGGCGGCGCGACGATCAATGCGCGCTGACCCTTGCCCTGCGGGCTGATGAGATCGATCACCCGGGCCGACTTGTCCTTGACAGTCGGGTCGAGCGTATCGAGCTGCAACCGCTCATCGGGATAAAGTGGGGTCAGGTTGTCGAAATTGACGCGGTGGCGCACCACCTCAGGATCATCGAAATTGACCTTGGTCAGCTTGGTGATCGCAAAATAGCGCTCGCCGTCCTTGGGGGCGCGAATTTCGCCTTCGACCGTATCGCCGGTGCGCAAGCCCCATTTGCGGACCTGGTTGGGCGATACGTAGATATCGTCGGGTCCGGCCAGATAGTTAGCTTCCGGGCTACGCAGGAAACCGAAACCATCGGGCAACACCTCGATGGTGCCCAGCCCCATGATTTCCTCGCCATCTTCGGCGACTTCCTTGAGGATACCGAACATGATGTCCTGTCGGCGCATCGTCGATGCGCCTTCGACCCCTAGCTCTTCCGCCATTTCGACCAGTTCGGCCGGGGTCTTTTCCTTGAGTTCTTTAAGATGCATTGGTTTGTGTTTCCGAAGGGAAAAATTGGATAAAGACCGGCAGGTCGTCGGGCTTGGAGAAAGCAGACCGGGCGGCGTCTGGATGCGCAGCCCCTCGGGCCGGTGACAGGCAAATAGGGACTGACCGGTGCCCGGTCAACGCATCAAAACGGTTTTACGACAACCAGTACGACGATCAGTGCCACCGCCAGGCCCGGCACCTCGTTGAGCAGACGAAGCTGCTTGCCGCTCAATGTCCGTTCGCCTCTTGCAAGCTTCCTCGAATAGCTCACCATCCAGCCATGGTAGCTGGTCAACAGCAACACCAGTACGAACTTGGCAAGGAACCACGCCTGGTCGAACGCGCCGGTTGAAACTGCCAGGGCCAGTCCCAGCATCCAGACTACGATGACCGAAGGCGTAAGAATGATTTTGCGCAGCTTCGCCTCACGTTCGATCCAGCGCTCCGCTTCTGGCGAACCAGCCTCAGCCTCCTGATGATACACGAGATAGCGCGGCAGCATGAACAGCCCCGCCATCCAGAACACCACGAAAATAAAATGGCCGGCCTTGAGCCAAAGATAGGTCACCGCAAGAATCTCGCTCATTCGGGCTATCTAACGTCCACCACGACGCGCGTCATCCCTGCCATGTCCGAACGACAGACAACAATCTTTCAACATGGGCAGCCGGGGTTTCCTTGCCTATTCCATGGCCCAGATTGAACACGTGGGGCCGCTGCGCAAGCGCGTCGAGCACAGCATGCGTCCTCGTGTCGAGCTCGGCACCTCCTGCCAGCAGCAGGAGCGGATCGAGATTACCCTGAACCGGAAGGCCTTCCGGAAGCGACTTTGCTGCCCAGACCGGATCTATCGTCTCGTCTAGCCCAAGTGCATCGACTTTAGTTTCGCGGGCATAGGCAGGCAGCTTCTCGCCCGCGCCCTTGGGAAAGCCGATCACTGGAACTTCAGGAAAGCGAGCCTTCAGCGCTGCGACAATCGCCGCATTAGGCGCAATCACCCAGCGTTCGAACTCCGCCGGAGCCAAACTTCCTGCCCAGCTATCGAACAGCTGCACGGCTTCCGCACCTGCAGAGATCTGTCCTGCCAGATAGGTTACCGTCGTTTCTGTAATCGCATCGATGATCGCCTGAAAAGCGTCGCGATCGCGGTAAGCCAAGGCTCGCGCATCATGCTGATCGCGACTCCCTTCTCCTGCAACCATGTAAGTTGCAACAGTCCAGGGACTGCCTGCAAAGCCAAGCAGCGTGCGTTCGGCACCCAGTGATGCCCGGACCTTGGCGACGGTCTCGTAGATCGGCAAAAGCCTAGCTGGCACGGCATTCAAAGTGTCGAGCGCGGCATCGATAAGCCTTGGCGACAGATGCGGTCCTTCGCCAGCCAGAAACTCCAGTTCCTGACCCATCGCATAGGGCACGATCAGGATATCGGAAAACAGGATAGCACCATCAAAGCCGAACCGCCGGATCGGCTGGAGTGTGACTTCCGCAGCGGCGTCAGTATCGTAGACAAGCGCAAGAAAACCACCCTTGCGCTCCCTTAGGGCGCGGTATTCAGGAAGGTAGCGTCCCGCCTGGCGCATCAGCCAAATCGGGCGTGTTGGCAGGTTCTCGCCGCGCAGGGTGCGTAGCAGGAGGCCGGGCATCACGTTGGTCCAATCAAAAAAATAAAGGAATTATATAAGGATTGTAGGAGTCTGTTGGTCTTGTGGAAATCGGGGAAAGATACTCCTTGCCCGTTTTCTCCAGCCGTGAACATGTAGCTTGCTGGATCGACTCGCGAGGCGGGCATGTCAAGGAAAGGTTGTCCCCGCTGTCCCCAGCATGTGGGTAATGCAATCACCATGTGGGATGATGAAGCATGGCTGGGCCGGAATCGGGGACGGGAATCCTCCCCGCGGTTGTCAGCCGATTTATCCCGTGGTTTATGCTGGGTGCCATCCACATACTTCGGATGGATCAGGTCCGGGCATCATCACTGACGAGAATGACACGCGTCAACCTTCACCTCTTGTCCGATTCGACCGGCGAAACGCTCGAAATGATCGCCAAAGCAGCGCTTGCCCAGTTCGACGATACCGAAGTCGTGCGCCATTTCTGGCCGATGGTACGATCGCAGCAGCATCTCGATCGCATTCTCGGAGAGATAACCTCCAATCCCGGACTGGTGCTTTATACGCTCGTCAACGAAAAGACGCGCGCGGCTCTCGAAGAGCAATGCAGCACGCGCGGCATGCCCGCCGTGCCGGTGCTCGATGTCGTGACCGATGCGCTCGAAGATCTCCTTGGACAGGAAGCGAAAGGTCGCCCGGGTCGCCAGCATAAGCTGGACGATGCCTATTTCGCCCGGGTCGAGGCGATTCAGTATACCATTGCCCACGATGATGGGGTGGCCTGCGAAGATTGGGAGGAGGCCGACATTGTGCTGGCCGGGGTATCGCGTACATCGAAGACGCCGACGAGCATCTATCTTGCCAATCGCGGTTACAAAGTCGCGAACATTCCCATCGTTGTCGAAAGCCCCCCGCCGCCAGCACTCTATGGCTTGCGTCGTCCATTGGTGGTCGGCCTGACAACTGCGCCGGAGCGGTTGGTGCAGGTGCGCCGCAATCGGCTGATCTCGCTCAGCCAATCTCCCGATACCGACTATGTCGATAGCGACAGGGTTTCGGAGGAAGTGAAATATGCCCGGCGCATGTTTGCCGACAATGGCTGGCCGGTGATCGATGTGACGCGCCGTTCGATCGAAGAGACTGCAGCGGCTGTTATCAACCTTTACAACGAACGCCGGCTGGAGCCGGAAAAGGGCGAGGTAGCAGGCCCAGGCGAATGACCCTGATCCTTGCCTCGAAAAGCGCCTCGAGACAGGCGATGCTGCGCGATGCTGGAGTATCCTTCACGGTCTGTCCCGCAGATATCGACGAGCGCGCGCTGGAAGCGGGTATGGCGGGGTCTGCGCCGGACGATGTGGTGCTGGCGCTTGCGGAGGCCAAGGCGCTTGCGGTCGAAAGTAGCGGGAATCCGGTGCTTGGCAGCGATTCACTGATTGTTGTCGAAGGCAGGCGGTTCGACAAGCCTGCCAACCGAGAAGAAGCTGAGGCGCACTTGAGGTTCTTCTCGGGCAAGGAAATGCAGCTTCATTCGGCAGCTGCACTGACGCGAGATGGCAAGGTGATCTGGAGCCATGGGGAGGTGGCGAGATTGCGGGTACGCAATCTGTCGGACTCCTTCGTCGCCGACTATCTCGATGCCGAGTGGCCAGAGGTGTCCGGCTGTGTCGGCGTCTTCCGCATCGAGGGGAGGGGCGTGCATCTGTTCGAGAGCATCGAGGGTAGTCATTTCACCGTGCTCGGGATGCCTTTGCTGTCGGTCCTCGCCGCTCTGCGCGGGCAGGGTGAGGTCGCGTCATGACTCGTCCCTATGCTGAGGTGATCGGCGATCCGATCGCACATTCGAAGTCGCCCCTGATCCACAATTTCTGGTTGGAAAAACTCGAGATCAATGCCGAATACCGGGCTTGCCATGTGAAGCCGGGTGAGCTCGCAGACTACTTTGCCTCACGCCGCAAGGATCCCGAATGGCGCGGCTGCAATGTGACGATCCCGCACAAGGAGAAGGTTGCAAACCTGCTCGACAGCGTGGAGCCAAACGCGAGCAAGATCGGGGCGGTCAACACGATCTTCACACACCGGGACGATGGTCTGTGTGGCATCAATACTGACGTGGACGGCGTCGGGGAGGCTTTGCAGGGCCTGGCCCTTGCAAATCGCCGGGCGGTTGTGATTGGCGCTGGCGGCGCAGCGAGGTCCGCCTTTGCCCATCTGGAGGGGCTGGGTTGTTCCGCTGTTCAAGTTGTTGTTCGCAATCCGCATAAAGCCGAAGCAGTCTTGCGCGACTTCAATCTGACCGCGCAATTCCATCCTATCGATGGCGCATCAGCGGCTCTGGAAGGCGCTGCATTGGTGATAAACGCGACCCAGCTGGGCATGGAAGGGCAGTCATCCATGCCCCGCCCGATTCTTGATGCAATATCTTCGATGGCTACCGATTCGACAGTATTCGACATGGTCTACGCACCACTCCATACTGATTTGTTGGTGACAGCTGGAAAGCTCGGCTTTGGCACCGTTGACGGCCTTGCCATGTTGATCGGTCAGGCGAGAACGGCATTCGCTCGCTTTTTCGGCGAGGCTCCTTCTTCTCAATATGACGTCGAATTGCGGAGGCTTCTGACAGCATGACGAAACCGTTCATCCTTGGCCTCACCGGCTCGATCGGCATGGGCAAGTCGGCGGTCGCGGCGATGTTTGAAGGGCTGAACGTGCCCGTTTTCGATGCCGATGCGGCGGTGCACGAACTGCAAGGACCTGGAGGTGCGCTGCTCGAGGCCATAGAGGCGGAATTTCCCGGCACGACCGGTCCGCAAGGAGTCGACCGACCAAAGCTTGGCGCAGCTGTGTTCGGCGACAAGGACAAGCTCAAGAAGCTCGAGGGCATCGTGCATCCCGCTGTCGGGGCAATGCGTCAGCAGTTTCTCAAGGACAATGCTCGCGAGAAGCTCATCGTTTTCGACATTCCGTTGCTGTTCGAGAAAGGCGATCCCGAGAAATCCGGCGTCGATGCCGTTCTGGTGGTGTCTGCGTCGGCCGATCAGCAGCGCGAACGGGTACTGGCCCGCCCTGGTATGACCGAAGAGAAATTCGAACACATTCTGGGGCTTCAGGTGCCCGACGCGGAAAAGCGCGCCCGCGCCGACCATGTGATCGATACCGGTACGTCGCTAGCCGAGACGCGCCATGCGGTGCAGGCACTGGTTCACCGGTTGAAAGAGCAGATTTAGCGCTGCGAAATGCTTGCGCTGCACGGCCTTCGGGTTGATATAGAAACTCGATGCGTGAGATAATTTTCGATACCGAAACAACCGGGCTCGACCCGAGCAACGGGGACAGGTTGGTCGAAATCGGCTGTATCGAAATGGTCAACCGGGTGACTACCGGGCGAACCTGGCACTGTTATTTCAATCCCGAACGCGAAATGTCACCTGATGCAGAGCGCATTCACGGGCTGAGCGACGCGTTTCTCGCCGACAAACCGCTGTTTCCCGCCAAGGCACACGAGTTCCTGGAATTCATCGCCGATGCCCCGCTTGTGGCGCACAATGCCGGGTTTGATTTTGGCTTCATCAATGCCGAACTGACACGTTGCGGCATGGAGCCGGTTTCGATGGATCGCATGATCGATACGGTTGCCATGGCGCGTGCCCGCCACCCTGGTGCGAAGAATTCGCTGGATGCGCTGTGCACCCGTTACGGCATAGATCGCAGCCACCGCACTTTGCATGGCGCACTGCTCGACGCCGAATTGCTGGCGCAGGTCTATGTCGAACTGACCGGTGGTCGGCAGATCGGCCTC
>CAZRVW010000164.1:0-6325 GCA_964603645.1 uncultured Novosphingobium sp.
CCGCAGAAGTGCCGATGATCGTCGCCATCAACAAGTGCGACAAGGACGACGCCAATCCCCAGAGGGTACGCGAGCGTCTGCTCGAACACGAAGTCATTGTCGAGGCAATGTCGGGCGACGTGCAGGACGTCGAGGTTTCGGCAACGACCGGCAAGGGCATCGACGAGCTCATCGAAAAGATCATGCTTCAGGCCGAACTGCTTGAACTCAAAGCCAATCCCGACCGCGACGCCGAAGCCACGGTAATCGAGGCCAAGCTCGACAAGGGCAAGGGGCCGCTGGCGACGGTGCTGGTCAATCGCGGCACGCTCAAGCGCGGCGACGTTTTCGTTGTCGGTACCGAGAGCGGACGCGTTCGCGCCCTGCTCGACGACAAGGGCAAGCAGGTGAAGGAAGCCGGTCCGTCGATGCCGGTCGAAGTGCTCGGCCTGGGCGGCGTGCCCAATTCGGGCGACCAGCTTACCGTGGTCGAGAACGAGCAGCGCGCGCGCGAGGTTGCCGAATACCGCCAGGAAAAGGCGACCGAGCAACGCACTGCCATGGCGCCTGCAAGTCTCGACACGATGTTCTCGGCGCTTGCCGACAAGCAGAACGTCATCGAATATCCGGTGCTTATCAAGGCCGACGTGCAAGGCTCGGTCGAGGCGATCAACAACGCGCTGCACAACCTCTCCAACGACGAGATCAAGGTGCGTATCCTGCATTCGGGCGTCGGCGCGATCACCGAGACCGACGTGACACTTGCCTCCGCATCGGGCGCGCCGATCATCGGCTTCAACGTGCGCCCCAATGCAAAGGCACGCGAGCAGATCGAGCAGAACAAGACGCGGATGATGTACTACGACGTCATCTATGAGCTGACCGAGGATATCTCGAAGGAGATGGTCGGCATCTGGGGGCCGGAAAAGGTCGAGAACGTGGTCGGCCGTGCCGAAGTCAAGCAGGTGTTCCCTGCCGGCAAGAAGGACAAGGCGGCGGGTCTGCTCGTTACCGAGGGCGCGATCCGCAAGGGCCTCCACGCGCGTCTCACCCGCGACGACGTCATCGTTTCGGCGACGACCATCGCTTCGCTGCGCCGCTTCAAGGACGATGTCGACGAGGTTCGTGCCGGGCTCGAATGCGGCGTGGTGCTGGAAGACACCAATGATATCAAGGCTGGCGACAGCCTCGAGGTTTTCGAAGTGGAGGAACGCGAACGGGTCCTGTGATCCATGCCGTCCGATGACTTTCCCGATGCCGGCGTTTTGCTGGGCAGGCCGGGAAAGCCGCTCGGATGGAGAAATCGCTTAGATTGGGGTTGCGCATCGGGCTGCTTGCCGGTTCTGGCCCTGATCGCCGTTTCAAGTTTCGTTTTCCTGCCGAGATGATCGATGACCCTCCCCGATAACCACAACGATCTGATCGAGGCGAAGATCGTCGATTACGATCCGGCGTCCATGACTGTAACCGCGAGCTACGTCGCGCCGCAGTGCCTTAGTTCGCCGCGCGGTTTCATGCAGGGCGGTTTTGTCGCAGGGTTTCTCGATCACGTCATGGGCGCGGCGCATTACCGGGCGAGCGACGAGCAGGCGAGCGGGCTCAATCTCGATCTCAACATGGTGCTCCTGCGCCCGGTCCACATTGGGCCGCTCAAGGGCAAGGGCTGGGTGGTCAAGATGGGCAAGCGTATCGTCTATCTTGCCGGGGAGTTGTATGACACGGATGGACAGCTGCTGGCCACCGCCACGTCGACCGCGATCCCCACGCCGGTTCCGGGACAGATTCAGGGAGACGGCTAATGGCACGCCAGACTCTCACCCCCGAGCAGCAATCGGTCCGCGTCCTCAAGGTCGGCGAGCGGGTGAGGCACTTGCTGTCCGAGCTGCTGACGCGGCAGGAAGCGCACGATGATACCCTTTCGGGCCAATCGGTCAGCGTCACCCAAGTACGCATGACACCCGATCTCAGGAACGCGACCGTCTTCGTGAATCCGCTGCTGGGCGCGCAAGAAGACGAGATCGTCACGGCGCTGCGCCAGAACACGGCCTTCTTCCAGCGCGAAGTGGCGAAACGCCTTGGCCTCAAGTTCGCGCCAAAGCTCAAATTCCGCGCCGACGAATCGTTTGACGAGGCCGACCGAATCGACAGACTGCTCTCCGATCCGCGGGTGACGCGCGATCTGGGAGAGCAAGACAATGGCTGACTTCATATTTCATCACGGCGGCGGGCAGGGCAGCTGGATCTGGGACGAGACGATCGCGGCGCTGAAGCGGCAGTCCGGCGGATCTGCGCGGTGCCTCGTGCTCGACGTGCCCGGTTGCGGCAAGAAGCGCGGGCGCGAAACGGCAGACATGACGTTCGACGACATCGTCTCCGAACTGGCGGCAGAAATTGCCGCTGCCGGGTTCGACAAGCCGCTGCTGGTCGGTCATTCGCAGGCGGGGCAGGTTCTGCCCAAGCTTGAGCTGGCCATGCCGGGAGCGTTCGCACGGCATGTCTATGTGAGCTGCATTGCCCACACTCCGGGCAACATGATCCAGGACGACATGGTCCTGCAAGTCGAGCAGGATCCCGATGGCCCGCTCGCTTCGGTATTCTTCGATCCTGATCTGCCCATGCGCGAGAAATTTCGCGTCATGTTCGTAAACGACATGACGCGCGCCGAGCAGGACGCTTTCCTCGACAAGCTCGAAAAGGACGACTGGCCGCCGATCGCCTACACCGAGACCAGGTGGTCCTACGACCATCTCGCCGAAGTGCCCACGACCTACGTCCAATGCATGCGGGATCAGGTGCTGACCCCCCACTGGCAGCGCATTTTCGCCGAGCGGTTCCACTGCGACCGGACGGTCTATATCGACGCCGCCCATCAGGTTCAGAACACCCGGCCCGAGGCGCTCGCCGAAGTGTTGCTTGCCGAAGCCGCGCTTTAGTCCCACATCCGCGCCCATGAACGAAACCCTGTTCCTCGCGATCGTGCTGATTCCGAGCCTGATCGTCGCTATCGTCTTTCACGAGGTTGCGCATGGCTGGGTCGCGAACATGCTCGGCGATCCGACGGCTAAGGACCTGAAACGGCTGAGCCTCAATCCGCTGCGCCATGTCGATCCGGTCGGCACGGTGATCCTGCCGGGCATCCTCGCGATGACCGGCGCGCCGGTATTCGGCTGGGCCAAGCCGGTGCCCGTGAATTTCCGCCGACTTTACAATCCGCGCCGCGACATGATGGTCGTGGCGGCGGCAGGGCCCGGCACCAATATCGTCCTGGCGCTTATCGGCGCGGTTCTGGTGGGCATGCTGCTACCGGCCGATGCGCTGGCCGGTCAGCCACTCTCGATCTTGGGCTTCGCGCTGTTCATGTTCATCTCGATCAACCTGTTTCTCGCCTTGTTCAACCTGATCCCGCTGCCGCCGTTCGACGGATCGCACATCGTCGAGGGCTTGCTTCCGGAAGGTGGGCGGCGCGCCTATGCGAAGTTGCGACCGTTCGGGTTTCCGTTGCTGTTTCTGCTATTGCTGGTGATTCCCTGGCTGTTTCCGGGTCTCGGCATTGTCGAGCGGTTTGTCCTGCCGCCGTTCGAATGGGCGCAGGGCGAGTTCCTGAAGGTCGCGCACGCCATAGCGGGCGGTTAGGCGCCAGATGCCGCACGGCTGGATCATTCTCGACAAGCCGGTGGGGCTTGGTTCGACGCAGGCCGTGGCGGCTGTGAAGCGTAACCTGCGCGAGGCGGGCTATGGCAAGAAGGTCAAGGTCGGCCATGGCGGCACGCTCGACCCGCTGGCCAGCGGGGTTCTGCCGATTGCTATTGGCGAGGCGACCAAGCTGGCGGGTCGGATGCTCGACGCCAGCAAGGTCTATGAGTTCACGGTGACTTTCGGGACCGAGACCGACACGCTCGATCAGGAAGGCGCGGTCGTCGCGACCAGCGCGGTGCGTCCAACGCTTGCGCAGATCGAAGCAGTCCTCCCGCGTTTCACCGGCCAGATCGATCAGGTGCCCCCGGCCTTTTCAGCGCTGAAGGTGGACGGCAGGCGCGCCTATGACCGAGCGAGAGCGGGGGAGGCGATGGAGTTGAAGGCGCGGCGAGTGTCAATTCATGCGCTGGACATTGTCGCATGTGCTGAGCCTGACGCTGTCACTCTCCGCGCCCACGTATCCAAGGGCACTTACATACGCTCCCTGGCGCGGGATATTGCCCTTGACCTTGAAACCTGCGGCCATGTTACCCATTTGCGGCGCATGAAGGCCGGCCCGTTCACGCTTGAACAGGCGATTTCGCTGGACAAATTGAACGAAATCGGCAAGGGCGCGCGCCTTGAACCACTTCTCATGCCGCTGGAGGCAGGGCTGGACGACATCCCGGCTCTCGATCTCGATCCCGAAGCGGCAAGGGCGGTCCGACAGGGCCGGGTTCTATCGGGATTGTCCCAGACGGACGGTCAATACTGGGCAAGATCGGGCGCTGTCCCGGTCGCCCTGGTGGAACTGGCGGGTGGAGAAGCCCGCGTCGTCAGGGGTTTCAACCTACCCGATGTCGCGGAGTAATACGTAATATGTCGATTTCGGCAGAAAAGAAGCAGGAAGTCATTTCCGACAACGCCCGTGGCAAGGGCGACACCGGTAGCCCCGAAGTGCAGGTCGCGATCCTGACTGAACGGATCACCGCTCTGACCGAGCATTTCAAGGAGCACCACAAGGACAACCATTCGCGCCGTGGCCTGCTAGCCATGGTGAACAAGCGCCGCTCGCTCCTCGACTATCTCAAGAGGAAAGATGTGGAGCGCTACAACGCGCTGATCCAGAAGCTGGGTCTGCGTAAGTAAACAACTCGGGAAGCGGCCCCACTGCGGGCCGTTTTTCGCATCCGGGGCATCTAGAAAGAATCGCGCCCGGACTTTTGGCTTTCCTCGCAATCCGGCGAGGGGGCTTGGGGCAAAGAAAGGCCCCTACCGGACCGGGACGGACTACCCGGCAGAAAACCCCGCGAGGCAATAGGGCCTGCGGGTCTGAGGAAAACATCAATGTTTGACGTGAAAACCGTATCGATGGAGTGGGGCGGAAAGACCCTCACTCTGGAAACCGGGCGTATTGCCCGTCAGGCCGATGGCGCCGTGCTGGCGACCTACGGCGAAACCGTCGTGCTGTGCGCAGTCACCGCGGCGAAATCGGTCAGGGAAGGGCAGGACTTCTTCCCGCTGACCGTCCACTATCAGGAAAAGTTCTCATCCGCCGGCCGCATTCCGGGCGGCTTCTTCAAGCGCGAACGCGGCGCCACCGAAAAGGAAACGCTGACCAGTCGTCTGATCGACAGGCCGGTGCGTCCGCTGTTCCCCGAAGGGTTCTACAACGAGATCAACGTCATCTGCCAGGTCATGTCCTATGACGGCGAGACCGAGGCCGATATCGTCGCGATGATCGCCGCCTCTGCTGCACTGACCATTTCGGGCGTGCCCTTCATGGGCCCGATCGCTGGCTGCCGGGTCGGCCTGATCGAGGGCGAATATGTCCTCAATCCCAAGCAGGAAACCGCGCTTGAGGACGGCCGCCTCGACCTTGTCGTCGCCGCGACTCACGACGCGGTGATGATGGTCGAATCCGAAGCCAGGGAATTGACCGAAGACGAAATGCTCGGCGCCGTCATGTTTGCCCACGATGCGAACAAGCAGGTCGTCGAACTGATCATCAAGCTGGCCGAGCAGGCCGCGAAGGAGCCTTGGCAAATCGACATGTCGGACGACAAGTCGGCCATCAAGGAAAAGCTTCGCGGCATTATCGGCGACGACATCGCCGCCGCTTACAAGCTGACCGATAAGTCGGCGCGTTCCGATGCTCTCAATGCCGCTCGCGCCAAGGCCAAGGAAGCCTTCGCCGAGGAGGACGGTCAGACGCAGATGACTGCCGGCAAGGCGGTAAAGGCTCTGGAAGCCGATATCGTGCGCACCGCTATCCTCAAGGACGGCCAGCGGATCGACGGGCGCAAGCTCGATCAGGTCCGCCCGATCGATTCCATGGTCGGCTTCCTGCCGCGTACCCACGGTTCGGCGCTGTTCACCCGCGGTGAAACGCAGGCGATCTGCACGACCACGCTCGGCACCAAGGATTCCGAGCAGATGATCGATGGCCTCGAAGGGCTCAGCTATTCGAACTTCATGCTGCACTACAACTTCCCGCCCTATTCGGTCGGCGAAGTGGGCCGCTTCGGCGCGCCGGGCCGCCGCGAAATCGGCCACGGCAAGCTGGCATGGCGCGCGCTGCATCCGGTGCTGCCGTCGAAGGAAGATTTCCCCTACACCATCCGCATCCTGTCCGACATCACCGAGTCCAACGGCTCGTCCTCGATGGCGA
>CAZRVW010000165.1:0-6316 GCA_964603645.1 uncultured Novosphingobium sp.
GGGTCAGGTAGGGACAGGGCCGGGCCGGGTCAAGCGTGCGTTGAACTGTTGACGGTCCGGGTCTCAATGGAATTTGCGCCTGTAGCCTACGCCCCCCGCGGAGACCAAAGTCGGCGCAATGTTCTCCGCACTTCGCAGTCGTGCCCCGTCCAAAGCCTGTTTGGACAAAGGCAATGGCAGAGCGAATGTTTCTCTGGCAGCATTCTCCGCAAATATGGGAGAGGAATCACAATGCTCAGCGCCAAAGAAATGTCCGACCGGCTCGAAATCCAGGATCTGTTTACGCGCTATTGCTTTGCCATCGACGACCGCGACTGGGACGCGCTCGACGACATGTTCACGGCCGATGCGCAGATCGACTACACAGCCACCGGCGGAAGCTCGGGCTCGCTTCCGGAAATGAAGGAGTGGCTTGCCCAGGCGCTCGCCCCCTTCACGATGTCGCAGCACATGGTTTCCTTGCCTCGGCTCGAGATCTCGGGCGACACGGCGACCAGCCGGATGATCCTCTTCAATCCGATGATGATGGAGGATGCCGATGGCAACCAGAGCACCTTCTTCGTCGGCGTCTGGTATCACGACATGCTAGTCCACACCGCGGCTGGCTGGCGCATTTCGCATCGCAGCCAGAAACTGGCCTATACCCATGCGACCGCGAACGCGAAAGGCGTCAGAACAGTCTGATTGATCCGTTGGGCGGAGGATTTTCAGTTGAGGCGCGCGTTCAGCTGCCTGAGCGTAAGACCCGAAAGCGGATCGCGCCACTCGCCTGCGATCTCGGCAGCAGGCCCGAGCACGAACCTGCGCTCGCGAAAGGAGACGTGCGGCACGACAAGCTCGGGCGAGACCCACGTTCCGCAGCTCCAAAGGATGACGTCGAGATCGAGCACGCGGGCACGCCAGGCCTCGCCTTGTCTGCGCCGACCGAATTGCGCTTCGATTCGTTGCAGCACAGTGAGCAATTCCGCCGGATCGAGCGATGTCGCGACTACCGCCGCAGCATTAGCATAGGTCCGACGCGAGGGGCCGAGCGGTGCTGTATCGTGGACTCGTGATACCTTTTCGACGCGAATGTCCTCGGCTTTGAAGGCTGCGAGCGCCGCGGCGACGACCTTGCGCGGACTACCATGCCGCGGGTGACGCACATTAGAGCCCAACGCCAGCAGGTAGTGCCAGTCCGTCCCGTCCTGTTCAGACATCCTGCGCGATGCGGCCATAAAGCTGCGGCCGCCGGTCGCGGAAAAACCCCATGCCTGCACGGTGGCGCGCTGCCTGCTCAAGGTCGAGAGTTACCACCAACACGCCCGTGTCATCGCTACCGTATTCGGAGACGAGGTCGCCCCATTCATCAGCGATGAAGCTGTGGCCGTAGAACTTCTGGCCATCTTCCGTGCCGATGCGATTGGCTGCTACCACCGGCATGCAGTTCGACACGGCGTGGCCCTGCATGGCGCGGCGCCACATCCGGCTGGTGTCGAGATCGGCGTCGTAGGGCTCGGAGCCGATGGCGGTGGGGTAGAACAGCACTTCGGCACCCAGCAGCGCCATGACCCGCGCTGCTTCGGGATACCACTGATCCCAGCAAATGCCGACACCGATCCGCGCGCTGCCCAGGTCCCAAACCTTGAAGCCGTCATTGCCGGGGCGGAAATAGAACTTCTCCTCGTATCCCGGCCCGTCGGGGATGTGGCTCTTGCGGTAAGTGCCCATGATCTCACCCCGTGCGTCGATCATGGCGAGCGTGTTGTAATAATGCTGGCCGTCGCGCTCGAAGAAGCTGGTCGGGATCGCCACTTTCAGCCTTGCCGCCAAGGCCTGCATGGCAATCACCGAGGGGTGCTCGGCAGTAGGGCGGGCGAGGGCGAACAGCGCCTCGTCTTCAACCTTGCAGAAATAGGGACCGGAGAAGAGCTCGGGCGGGAGCACCACCTGCGCGCCTTTGCCGGCTGCTTCTTCTACCAGTGCGGAAACCGCAGCAATGTTCTCGCCCTCGTCGGGCGAATTGAGCGCAAGTTGCAGGGCGGCGACGGTCAGCGTGCTCATGCGCCGCCGGGTAGCACTACGGGCGCTTGCGGAAAAGCAGCGTCATCCGGTCGCTTTCGCCGATGGGCTTGAGCTCGTCGCGTTTTGTGCGCGAGACCGGCGCCAATTCCCACACACCCATCGGATAGTCGGCGCCGTCCTTGGGGTTGGCGTTGATCTCGCTCGCGGCAACGAGTTCGAAGCCGTTCACCTCGAACAGGGCGATCACATCCTTCTCGCGCATGTAACCCTTGTCGCCGTTGGCATAGGCAGCGGGTGCGTCCGCCTTCGCGCGATGCTGGACGACGCCGAGCAGGCCATCGTCCTTGAGCAGTTCGCGCAGCCGCGCCAGTTCGGGGCGCATGAAATCCCTGCGGTGCAGGTTGTGGATTTCCCGGAAGATCAGCACCCGGTCCACCGTGCCTTTGTGGTCCTCGCCCACCTCGTCGGTATTGAAGGCCTCGACCGGCGCGCCCGAAAGATTCCACTTTGCCGCCGCGACCGGGAACTTTTCTTTCAGGCCGCCGAAATAGCGAACCAGGCCTTCGGAAGCTCCCGGTCCCAGTGCCGGATTGAGCCCGATATAGCGCCCGTCCTTGCCGAGGAAGGGCACCAGCACGCGCGTGTACCAGCCGCTCGACGGCATGTAGTCGATCACGGTCATGCCCGGATCGACCTTGAAGAATTCCAGCGTCTCGGCCGGGTGGCGAAACGCATCGCGCGCCCGGTCCCCGTCGCGGCGGGCATGGGCAAGCGCGGCCTGCATCGCCGCGATAGTTTCCTTGGTGGGCGGCGCAGCCTTGGTTGCGGCCTCAGCAGCAATGGCCGGCGGCGCGAAAAGTGCGAGTGAAGCGGCGGCAAGGACGGTCAGGGTGCGCATTGGAACTCTCCCATTGGTGACGCTCGGCAATCTAGAGGCGGCAGGGCCGATGACAAGCGGCCAAGCCGTCGCTAGTTGTATCAGAAGGCAAATCGGACAGGAGCGAGCAGGATGACAACGGCAGTGGTGGCGGGCGGATGCTTCTGGTGCACCGAGGCGGTGTTCCGCGACGTGATCGGGGTGAGCGAGGTCGAAAGCGGCTATATCGGCGGGTCCATGCCCGATCCCGATTATCGCTCGGTATGCAGCGGCACTACGGGACATGCCGAGGCGATCAAGGTCGAATTCGATCCCGGCGTCATTTCCTATTCCGAGATTCTCGACGTGTTCATGGGCACGCACGACCCCACGCAACTCAACCGCCAGGGCAACGACGTAGGCACACAATATCGTTCGGCGATCTTTCCGCTCGATGACGACCAGCGCGCCGAGGCCGAAGCCGCCATCGCTCGTGCCAACGAGGAACATGGCGGGCGGGTGGTCACTACCATCGAGGGGCCTGCGGAGTGGTATCCGGCGGAGGACTATCACCAGCTCTACTGGGAAGGCGAGGGCCAGCGGAACCCCTATTGCCTCGCCGTGATTCCGCTGAAATTACAGAAGCTTCGCAAGAGCTTCGCCAATCGGCTCAAGCACGATTGAGGTTTTCATCCACGGTCCGTCTACGCGCTGCCCACAGGCTTGTTCACAAATCTGGCGATGAAAAATCCATCCAGGCCGCCCGCTTCTGCAAGCATGCAGGGATCGGTGCGCAGCCAGCCTTCGGGGCTTGGCGACAGGCCGGCTGGCAGTTCATCGGTGCGGATCGGATCAGGTGCGAGCGGGACGGCTGGAACTTGCGCTTCGCCCTCCTCGCGTTCCAGCGAGCAGACTGCATAGAGCAGCCGCCCGCCCGGCGTGAGCCATTGCGCCGCGCGTTCAAGGAGCGCCGCCTGAAGCGCGGCCATCTCATCGATCTGCGCACCTCCGATCCGGTACAGCACATCCGGGTGGCGGCGGCAGGTGCCGGTCGCAGTGCAGGGCGCATCGAGCAGAATGGCATCGAAGGGCACGTCCGGCTCCCATTCCAGGGCATTTGCCGTGACCACAAGGGCTGCAAGCCCGGTACGCGCAAGGTTCTCGCGCAGGCGTTCCAGTCGCCGCTTGCTCACATCCAGAGCTGTCACTTGCCATCCCGCTGCCGCGAGTTGCAGCGTCTTTCCGCCCGGCGCGGCGCACAGGTCGAGCACCCGTCGGCCCTCTCCCGGACCCAGCAGCCGCGCGGGCAGGCTGGCGGCGAGGTCCTGCACCCACCACGCACCTTCATCGAAGCCGGGAAGATCGATCACCGCCATGCCGCGAGGCGGGCGAACATGGCCCGGCATCAGGGTCGTGCCTCCCAGCGGCTCCGCCCATTGCGCGGTTTCGCCCGTGTCCCGCAGCGACAGATCGAGCGGCGGCGGATCGGCCAGACCCTTGGCTATCGCATCCGTCCGCTCGCCCCAGCGCTGGCGCACCTGATCCGGCACTGTCGGGAATGCCGGAAGTTTCTCCTCGCGCTTCACCAGCGTCGAGAACACGCCATGGGCCAGTCGCCTTGGCCCACCGGCAAGCAGGGGCAGTCCGGTCGCGATTACGGCGTGCGGCGGCGTGTCGAGTCGAAGCCATTGCGCCAGCATCAGGGCGAGCACCTGTCGGGGCTTGGCGTCCTGGGGCAGGGGCTTCTTCGTCGCTGAATCGATGAGTCCATCGAGATCGCATTTCCAGCGCAGCACTTCGCTGGCGATCGCGCGGGCCAGTGCCTTGTCCGCCTCGCCGCGAACACGTCGCAGCGCGCCATGTGCCGCCTGGTCGAGCGTCTCGCCCCGGCGCAGCACCGCATCTAGCAGGCTCAGCGCCGCGCGGCGCGCCGGGAGGCCGGGAATGTCCATCCGGCGCGGTTAGGCGATATTGCCAAAACGCGCCAGCACGCCCACATTGCCTTGATGCACAAGCGAGCGACCAAACGCCCCCAGAGCTTCACCAAGCCCGCGCACTGGACCGATGAACCGGCCCCCGAGCCTCAGGCGCCCGATGAGGGCAGCGAACCAGAAGAACTTTCCCCCACTCGCTACGGCGACTGGGTGCACAAGGGCATCGCGGTGGATTTTTGAATCGGGCCCGCCTGTCCTCAGAGCGCGGACCACAGCCAGCGTAACGCCATGGCGCCCACCAACAGCCAGATTATGAGAACGAGGACCAGACCGGCGCCAGAAACGGGCCTGTTGTGGACTTGCGCCAGATCGCGAAGATCCCGCATTACCGGCTCCGGGATCATCCAGACCGCAATCACAATTCCGATGGGCACGATCACCAGGTCGTCGAGATAGCCCAGCACCGGGATGAAATCCGGGATAAGATCGATCGGCGACAAGGCGTAAGCCGCGACGCAGGCAGCCATCGCCTTGGCGTACCAGGGCACACGCGGATCGCGCGCCGCCAGCCACAGCGCCAGGATGTCGCGCTTGACGTCTCGCACCCACGATTTGACGCGCGCTACGAGCGTAGTTCCGTTGGTTGTCTCAGGGCCGGAGCGAGCCACGGCAATATATCGATCACCGTGCCGTCGGGCACCGCGTCCCACAGCAAGTCCATTTCCGCGTTCGACACAGCGATGCAGCCGTCGGTCCAGTCGCCGCGCATCCGCCCCGCCATGCCATTGGGCTGGCCGTGGATCATGATCATCCCGCCCGCGCTGCGCCCGTGTGCGGCCGCATAGGCCTCGTCCGCCGCGTTGGGATAGGAGATGTGCAGCGACAGGTAATAGGCGCTGTCGGGGTTGCCCCAGTCGATACGGTAGCGCACCTCGGGCGTGCGTTCGTCGCCCTGAAAGCGCTTATGGCCGACGGGCGCATCGCCCAGCTGGATGTCGCCAATCACATGCAGGGCTTGTCGGTTGGCATAGAGCTTCAGCGTGCGCGCGGTTTTGTCGACGACGACATGGTCCGCAAGTGGCGTCTGGGCGGTTGAAACGCTGGACCGTACCGGACCGGCCAGCGCGACAATCGCAAGGCAGGTCAGGGCAAGTCGGCGCATGGTCTCAGTCTTCGAAAGGATCCTTGACCAGGATCGTATCCTCGCGTTCCGGGCTCGTCGAGACCAGTGCTACGGGCGTCTCTATAAGTTCCTGAACCCGCTGAATATATTTGATTGCCTGGGCGGGCAGATCGGCCCAGGAGCGTGCGCCCTCGGTCGATTCGTTCCAGCCGGGCATTTCCTCGTAAATCGGCTCGACCGCGGCCTGGTCGGCAGCATGAGCCGGGAAATAGTCAAGCACCTGATCGCCGAGGCGGTAACCGATGCAGATCTTCACCGTCTCCATGCGGTCGAGCACGTCGATCTTGGTGAGCGCGATGCCGCTGATCCCCGAGACCGCGCAGGACTGGCGCACCAACA
>CAZRVW010000166.1:0-6279 GCA_964603645.1 uncultured Novosphingobium sp.
ACCTTCTGGAGACGGCCGGTCTCGATGACTGGCCGCAGTTCGCGGCAATGGGACCGGAGCCGCTGGGCGACCAATTCACGCCCGCTGGGCTCAAGGCCGCCCTCGCAAGTCGCATCGCACCCATCAAGCAAATGCTGCTCGACCAGCGAATCGTCGCCGGGCTGGGCAACATCTATGTCTGCGAGGCGCTCCACCGCTCCGGTATCAGGCCCGACAAGGCGGCAGGCAGGGTCAGCCTGCCCAAGTTGAAGCTGCTCGTGCCGGCGATCAAACAGGTGCTGGCCGAATCGATCGCGGCGGGCGGATCGACCATCCGCGACTATGCGCAGCCCACCGGCGAACTCGGCTACTTCGCTGCAAGCTGGGCAGTCTACGGGCGGGAAGGAGATGCCTGCCCGTGCGGAGGCATAGTCGAACGCATCGTCCAGGGCGGACGCAGCACATTCTGGTGCCGCAAATGTCAAAAATAGGAGCGGCTGCCTAGCCTGCGGATTGCTTGACGATCCGGGTGTTGGCGGCTAAGGGCCGCGCTTTCCTGCGGGGCGAGCCCCGCGCCAGTCAAGAGATTCAAGCAAGCCATGGCCAATACGCCGCAAGTCCGCAAACGCATCCGCCGCAACAACCGGCGCACCGAAGTCAATATCAATCGCCTGAGCCGCATCCGCACCTTCATCAAGAAGGTCGAGGTCGCGATTGAGGGTGGCGACAAGGAAGCCGCCGCTTTGGCGCTCAAGGCCGCACAGCCGGAAATGGCGCGCGGCGTCGCCAAGGGCGTGTTTCACAAGAACACGGTCGCGCGCAAGCTCTCGCGGCTGACAAAACGAGTCGCTGCGCTCTGAACGCAGGCAGGTGATTCGGCTTCGCGCCGGGCACAAAAACGGAACGGGGGTAGGGGTATTTGCCTGCTCCCGTTTTTTGTAATCTGCCGCGTCGCAAAAGTGTCATCGAAAACCCTAGGGAATCCTGCGATTCGCAATGCTGCATTGCAAAAGCGTCTGATTTAATTCCAGAAAAAAAATTTCTCTAGGAATACCGCCACGTCAAGTCCCTCTAAGCCCCATTCGAGAAAAAAGGCCGTTTGACCCTGCCGGTCAGTTCGCTAACACGACCATCGTGGCCGGTGCGGAGTCGGCCACGGATCAAAGTTGAAAGAATTACTGTTGTGCTTAGATCGGAAGGGGTCTTCCGGTCGGCAATGGCAGCGCTCTGCCCGAATTCTAGGGCCCGATTTCGCCAGAGTGCGAGATCGGGACCGCGGTTTCTTGCACCCCGGGGATGGGTGGTGATCGCGATCAGGTAGCTGTTGGGGAAGGCACGCCTGAAAACACGAGCAACCGGTTTGCGGAGCCGGTCGGGGGAAAGATGGAAGACGATTACGACGCGGTGAATCTCGCGGCTGACTGGGCGGACATCAGCCGGGGACTGAAGAAGGCATTGGGGCAACAGTTGCACAGCCAGTGGATCAAACCGATCCAGCTCGGCACGGTGTGCAAGGAGACGAACAGTCTCGATCTTTACCTGCCCAACGAGTTTACCGCCAATTGGGTGCGCGAACGATTCGCCGACCGGCTGTCGCTGGCCTGGAAGATTGCGCGACCCGATCTCGACAAGGTACGGATCGAGGTATTGCCGGGCCGTCGCCAGGCTCCCGAACTGCGCCTAGGCAAGGGTGGCCAGTCGGGCCATATCGGGGGCGACCGCGCGTTGGCGCCGGGCGAGACCAACACCATTGCAGTCGGCGGTGGCGAATTCGGCACCTTCGGGCAGGCAACGATCATGCTCGATCCCTCGCTCACTTTCGAAACCTTCGTGAAGGGTACGGCCAACACGCTGGCATTCAATGCCGCCGAACGCGTCGCTGCGGTCGAGACGCCGCAGTTTTCGCCGCTCTACCTCAAGGCCGCGACCGGCCAGGGCAAGACCCACCTGCTCCACGCGATTGGCCATGCCTACCTTGCCAATCACCCTCGCGGACGCATCTTCTACTGCTCGGCAGAGCGCTTCATGATCGAATTCGTGCAGGCGCTGCGCCAGCACCAGATGATCGAGTTCAAAGCACGGCTGCGCGGTTTCGACCTGCTAATGGTCGACGACATCCAGTTCATCATCGGCAAGGCCAGCGCGCAGGAGGAACTGCTCTACACCATCGATGCCCTGCTCACCGAGGGCAAGCGGCTGGTCTTCGCTGCCGACCGCGCGCCGCAGGCGCTCGACGGGGTGGACCAGAGATTGCTTTCGCGCCTTTCGATGGGTCTGGTGGCGGATATCCAGCCCGCCGACATCGAGCTGCGCCGCGCGATCCTCGATTACCGGCTTCAGCATTTCTCGCCGACCAACGTTCCGGCAGACGTCATTGAATTTCTTGCCCGCACGATCAATCGCAACGTGCGCGAACTGGTGGGCGGCTTCAACAAGGTCATCGCCTATGCGCAGATGACGGGGCAGACGGTGTCGCTCGAACTGGCCGAGGAACAGCTGACCGACATCCTCGCGGTCAACCGCAAGCGCATCACCATCGACGAGATCCAGCGTACCGTGTGCCAGTTCTACTCGGTCGACCGCACCGAGATGTCGAGCAAGCGCCGCGCCCGCGCGGTCGTGCGGCCCCGGCAAGTGGCGATGTATCTCTCCAAGGTGCTGACCCCGCGGAGCTATCCCGAGATCGGGCGCAAGTTCGGCGGCCGCGACCATTCGACGGTGATCCATGCGGTGCGCCTCATCGAGGAACTACGCACCCGTGACGCCGACATGGACGGAGATGTACGCAGCCTGCTGCGGCAGCTGGAGAGCTGAGACAAGCCTTGGCCGAGGACCACCCGATTCGTCCCGACGCGCGCGCCTACCTTGACGCGCTCGAGGCCAACCCGCGTCCGCCGATGAATGACGAGACCATCGCGATGATGCGACAGGTCCCGCCCGACCTCATCTCCGAAGCGCTCGAAGCTTTCGAGCTTCCGGTCGGCGATTTGGGTGAGATTCGCGATGTGACGATGCCCGGCCCCGGCGGCGACATAGCCATGCGGCTTTTCGACCCGCGCGACAGTCGCGAACCGGGTCCGGTCGTCGTATTCTTTCATGGTGGTGGCTTCGTAACCGGCTCGATAGAGACCCACGCCTCCCTCGCCGCAGCAATCGCGCGCGGCCTCGATTTGCCAGTCGTCTCGGTAGATTACCGGCTTGCGCCCGAGCACAGGTGGCCCGCCGCGCCAGACGATGCCGAGGCGGCGGCGCGCTGGATCGCCGGGAATGGCGCTGCATTCGACCGGGAATTCAGGGGCCTGATCCTGTGCGGCGACAGCGCCGGTGGCACCCTGACCGTCGTGACTGCCGCAGCGCTGCGCGACCGCCCGGCGAGCCTGCCACTGGTGTTGCAGATCGCGATCTATCCTCGCACCGATGCTTCACGCGAGTCACAGTCCTATGCGCAGTTCGTCGATGCCTACGGCATGACGCGGGCGGACATGGACTATTTCGAGCGGTCCTATGCCGCCGATCGCCAAAGCCCGCGCCATTCCGCGGTGCTTGGCGATCTTGCCGGTCTGCCACCGACGCTTGTCGTGACAGCCGGGCTCGACGTTCTGCGCGATGAAGGCAGGGCCTATGCCGCCAAGGCCATCGAAGCGGGGGTCAAGGTCACTTACCTTGAGTGTCCCGGCACGATTCACGGCTGTCTCACCTTCCGCAAGGCGCTCCCGTCGGCTCAGGCCGATCTGGACGAAGCACTGGCATTAGCTCGGACAATGCTGGCACACGGCTGACGCGCTCCTCTTGCATGTCGGCAGTGAGGCGAGCTCAGTCGCCTTGGGATTCGCGCACAATCGCGATGCGGTTGCCCTGATAGGAACCGAGCCAGAGTTCGTCGTCCACTGGAATTGCAATGGTAGCATGACCAAAGTGGGAATCGTCCTTCCGCTCCAGGATCCGGCTGACGACGAGCGTTGCCGGGTCGACGCGCGCGACGTTGCTCGTTCCCTCTCCCTGACCGGCCACATAAAGGCTCCCTTCGGATGCGAAGCGGATGTTGTCCGGCTGGAAGCCAAGCGCGACAGTCGCGCGCTGTGCGTCATCGGGATCGAGGCCCAACCGCATCAGCGCATGATCGCCCCACAGGGCAACGAACAGCCACTTGCCGTCGGGCGAGAGGTCGATACCGTTGGGGCCGGCAACCGGACCGATGTCGATGGACGTCCAGCCCTCGCCGGGAGCCCAGTGCCACAGCCCGCCGAACGGCTCGTCCGAGGCGATCACGGCAAGCATGTCCTCCTGGCTGGACTGCCTGTCCATGAAGCTGGTCGTGTAGAACGATCCGTCAGGGAACGCAGTAAGCGAATTGAGGTCGGCCTTGCCCGGCGCGGGAACGCAGCCCCTCCAGACAAGGATCGGCGTATCGGCGTTCGTATCGATGGAAAACACTTCGATGGCCTCGCGCAGACCATGCCCGACCACCATTAACTCATGGCTTCCATCTCCCGTCTGGCGAATCGAAAGACCGTGCGACTTGAATGGTGCCTGTGTGGTTGGAGCCAAGGGCCCCGGACAATCGCCGAAGCGCTCCCTGTCATGACGCGAAGCACGACCATCGAAGGAAGAAATCACCCTGATCGCACGCGAATCGTTATCGATAAGCACCAGACCATTACCTTCCAGCGAAGAGGCGATCACCCAGGGTGTTCCTTCGATCGTCACGAGGTCTTCCGGTCCACGCTGACCACAGACGGGCTCGATCCCGCCAACGGGATCGCAAGCGGCAGTTGCACTCGCCGCTTCCTCTGCCGCGAAAGCCGCAACCGGCAAAGCCGGCAGCGTTGCCGCCAAAGCCAGAGCGACTGATGCCATGCGCAGTTCAATCATTTCATCGCTCCTTCTCAACCTACAGTGGCGCTGGCAGGGTGCCGCAAGCCCGTCGCATTGGCAAACAGCCTGCTTCCGGCACGACTGCTTTCCCTATAAGGCGCTCTGCCATGGCTCTCGCTCCAGACCGTCTCGATCGCTTCGCCCGCCATATCGTGCTGCCCGAGCTGGGCGGGGCAGGCCAGGTCGCGCTGAGCGAATCGCATGTCGTGGTGATCGGTTGCGGAGGCATCGGCAGCCCGGCCATCCAATACCTCGCCGCCGCCGGGGTCGGGAGCCTGACCCTGGTCGACGACGATGTGATCGAGGCGAGCAACCTGCAGCGCCAGACCATTTTCAGTTCCGCCGATCTCGGCAAGCCCAAGGCGGAAGTGGCTGCCGAATGGGTCGGGCGGTTCGACGCGGCCCTTCAGGTGGAGCCGGTCGTCGCACGTATCAGCCGGGATAACGCGGGGGAGGTTGTCTCGGCTGGCGATCTCGTACTCGACGGTTGTGACAACTTCGCGACTCGCCTCGCGGTTTCCGATGCCTGCGTTGCCGCCGGTGTACCGCTCACCAGCGCCGCTATCGGCCGCTTCCAGGGCCAGATTGCGAACTTTGCCGGACACCTGCCCGGTCAGGCCTGCTATCGCTGCTTCGTCGGCGACGCGCTCGATGGCGAGGACTGCGATACCTGCGCGGCAGACGGCGTGCTGGGTGCCATGGCGGGCACGGTCGGCTGTTTCGCGGCAATGCATGCGGTGCGCGTTCTGGTCCAGGACAAGGCTGCGCTGGGCGATCCGCAATGGGGCAAGTTACAGCTGTTCGATGGCCTCGCACCCTCGCTGCGCGCGCTAACCATCGCCAAGGATCCGCATTGCACAGGATGTGGAGACTGACTCGTCCCAGCTTGCCGATTCGGCGCCCTCTCGCATAATTGCTGCCATGGGTCTTACCGGTACCTACGACTGCTCGCTGAAAACGCCGCTTGGCGTGAAAACCGGTTCGCTCGTCGTCAGACCTTCCGCCAGCGGTGAAACGTTCACCGGAACGCTCTCGAACGAGATGATGGGAACGGTCGAGATCGCCCAGGGCACAATCGACGGCGACATGCTGCTGTGCAGCCTCGACGTGACCAAGCCGATGCGCATGCGCGTCGAATGCGAAGTCATCGTCGATGGCGACACGCTCAACGGCTTCGTCAGGGCAGGCATGTTCGGCGACATGCCGCTGACCGGCACGCGCGTCGGCTGACGCCGCGCGATCAGCCGCCCAGCATCTCGTCCACCCATCGCGGCACCAGTTCGCTCGCGAGTCCGAGCCGCGTCTCGTCGAACCAGTGCGATCCGTCTGAGCGTTCAAGATTGAGTTCAAGCGTCCGCACGCCCTGATCGCGCGCATCGCGCACGAACCCGGCGGCGGGATAGACCGCGCCCGATGTGCCAATGG
>CAZRVW010000167.1:0-6205 GCA_964603645.1 uncultured Novosphingobium sp.
AGTGCGGTACTTGGCTGGATCGGACATCGAATGGCCGCGATAACGGTATGTGTTGAGTTCCATCAGCACCGGGCCGTTGCCTTCGCGCACATAGGGTATCGCCACCTCTGCAGCTTGCCGCACCTCGAGCACGTCCATGCCGTTGACGTCCATGCCGGGAATGCGGAAAGCCGTGCCACGCCGGTGAAAATGGGTTTCGGCTGACGAACGCCTGCTGGCGGTCCCCATGGCATACTGGTTGTCCTCGACCACGAAGACGACCGGCAGTTTCCATAGGCTCGCCATGTTGAAGGTCTCGTAGACTTGGCCCTGGTTTGCGGCACCGTCTCCGAAATAGGCAAGACACACCCCACCGTCTTCACGATACTTGTGCGCGAAAGCGAGGCCTGCGCCGAGAGGCACCTGAGCGCCGACTATCCCATGTCCACCGTAGAAGCGCTTATCGGTGCTGAACATGTGCATCGAGCCACCCTTGCCCTTGGAGATACCAGCTTGCCTGCCCGTCAATTCGGCCATGATGATCTTCGGATCCAGACCATATGCGAGCATGTGTCCATGATCGCGATAGCCGGTAATGACGCTGTCACGTTCCGGGTCGAGCGCCGATTGCAACCCAACCGCGACGGCTTCCTGCCCAATGTAGAGGTGGCAGAAGCCGCCGATCAGCCCAAGTCCGTAGAGTTGGCCAGCCTTCTCCTCAAAGCGGCGGATCAGCAGCATCTGTTCGTAGAGCGCTAACAACTCGTCCTTGCCTGCCTTGTAACGCGGTAACTTTGCGTGTTTTTCCTGCAAGCTTCGCAGCGCGAAATCCGGATCGGACGCGGCGGTAGGCTTGCGGGTCTTGGGCTTGGCGGCTCTTGGCACGGCGGATGGCTCCCGAATCCGGTGGTATATTGGCAATATAGAACTGACTTGGGCCGCTTTAAGGCTATTTGTCGCGAAGCCGGAGATTTGGCGGCTTCAGCCGCAATCAATCGATGTGGATGACCATATCGTCGGGGTGGACGACATTCAGCCGGTCGCGAAGGAGCTCTCCGGCGAGGTCGGGATCGACATGCTGTGGGTCTAGCAATTCAACCCGGTTGCGAAGACCCTGTCTTTCAAGTTCGAGGTTTGCAACTTGCGCTTCACGCTGCTCGAGCAGTCGTTGGCTTTCGCTCCAGGAAAGAATGCCGCTGGGGCCGGCAACGGCGAATGCTCCCATCAGGAGCAGCGCTATCAAAGCAAGGCCCTGGGTCATGCTCTCGCGGCGCAGACTGCGACGGATGCGTTGCGACTTCATAGAACCACATGAATCACAGTTGATTCGTAGTTTCAAGCCTTATTCGCGAGATCGCTTGTTTCTTCGCTCTGAGTGGCGGATTGACGGCCCTTGTCGCATGGTTCATCCTCACAGTCGGAAGCGGAGGATCCCATGACACAAGTGCTGGGTAGCGACACGACCGAGATCAAGCCGTTCGGCCTGGAAGTCCGTTTCGACCTTTCTAGTGGCCTGACAGCCGACGACGGCGCTGCATTGAAAGAGCTTTTTTATCGACACAAGCTGTTGCTGTTTCGTCGGCAATCGCTGACCCGCGAACAGCAATTCGACGTGCTCGAACATATCGGACCGGTCGATCGCGCCAGCCCTCTGGATTTTGTCATGCCGGACGATCCAGTGCTGGGTACGCGGCACCTCGCATTTCATTCCGACATGCATTTCGCTCCCTTCCCTGCCGAAGGCGTATCGCTGCTTGCTCTCGATGTCGAAGAACAGCCCAGCTATACCGCGTTCGTCGACGCCGCGGCTGCCTATCGCCGCTTGCCTGCCGATATTGCCAGACAGATCGACGGGCTGCAGAGTGTGCGAGCTGCGACCCCGGGGGTCTATGAGGACGAACTGCCCTACGACCTGCCGGAAGGCATGCATTCGATGCAGCGCGACGCGGTGATGCGGCATCCGGTTACAGACGAACCGATCGTCTATGTCGCAAGATGCAGCACTTCGCGCCTCGTCGGACTTGGCCGGGAGGAAAGCGGAGACCTACTCCATACGCTCTACGATACTATCTACGACGAAGCGCACATGCTCAAGCATTGGTGGCGCAACGGCGACCTAGTCATCTGGGACAATCTAGCGCTTCAGCATGCACGACCAAGCATCGAAGGGATCACTCGACGAAAGCTGCAACGCGTGACCATCGCGACGCACGAACAGTCTTCGCAGATACCCTCCAGCTATGTCTCGCCAGTCGATGTCGATGACTGGCAGGTTCGGGAGCATGCGAAATGAGCGAAGCGCTGGACGGGCTTGAGGAACTGATCGGCGCGTGGGAACTGCGCTCGTGCACTTCCACCCTGCCCGACGGGTCAAAGCGCCACATGTACGGGTCGAAACCGAAGGGCGTCATCATGTACACGCCCGACGGCTGGATGAGCTGTCATATGGCGGGTGGCGGAGAGCCTGATCCGGGCGAAACCATGACTGGGCACACCGGTTACTTCGGCCCGGTGGTCATGCGCCCTGCCGATCGCGTAGTGGAGCACCACGTGCGCGATTCGACCACCGACTGGATGCTTGGTACCGTGCAGGAGCGCGGTTACCGCGTCGAAGGCGACACTCTGATCTTGTCGGCGGAAATGAACGGCAACCAAATCGAGGTTGTCTGGAGCCGCGATCGCTCGGGCAGCTAACGCGCCGCCTTGTCCTTGCTGTCGGTTGCGCGGATGCCTTCACGCACTGCGCGCCATTGTTCGTCCCCCCAGTCCTTGCTTTGATCCCACAAGGGCGCGCCGACGGCTTGGTGCCCAGCCCCGTCGATCGCAATCGACTGACCCGAGACGAACTGGCTGCCGGGAGCAAGCAGAAATGCGACAAGATTCGCCATTTCGGACGGCTTGCCGACCCTGCACATCGGGTTGACCCTGCTCTTGCCCGCCTCTGCTTCGGAACTGGCTGAACGGCCCGGCAGCAGACGCGCGTGCGCACCCTCGGTGGGGAATGGCCCCGGACTTACCGTGTTGAAGCGGATACCGCGATTGCCCCACTCCACCGCCAGTGTTTGAGACATATTCTCGATGGCGGCCTTTGACATGGAGCTGGGCGCGGTGAACGGTCCGCCGTTCTGTGCATTGCGGGCGGTGATTGAAACAACCGAGGCGCTTGTTCCTTCCGCCAGCCAGCGCTTGCCGCAGCCAAGCGTGACCATAAAGGTGCCCTTGAAGACAATATTGGCAATTGCATCGAAGCCCTTGATTGAAAGGTCCTCGGTTCGGCTGATGAAATTTCCAGCCGCATTGTTCACGAGACCAGTCAGGGCGCCTTCATTAGCCCAGATCGAGTCAAGCATGGCATTGATCGAATCTTCGGAACGAATATCGCAGACGGCAGTGGCGACAGTGCCCGCGGCAACGCCATTGATTGCCGAGGCCGCTTCTTCCAGAACACCCTCGCGCCTGCCGCAAATGACGACACTTGCGCCCAGCGCGGCGCAACCGCTGGCAATCATCCGGCCGATCCCGGTGCCGCCACCGGTCACCAATATGCGCTCACCCGCCAGCAGGCCGGGTTTCAGTATCAGGTCTTCGGCGGCAAGCGGCGTGAACATGGTATCTGGTCCTCTCTTGCAAATTCAGTGCCATAGCGGTGTTCGATCGCAAAGTCGCAGGCTTCGCCCGCCCAACTGATTGGTCCGACCGGGTCAAGCTTAATATCGGTCAACCCGAAGCGATAAATGTTTGTTTGATGCGATAGGTGATCCAGGAGGTGCAGTTGCCCGGAGCAAGAACCATGAACGACACGTCAGCACAAATTTCCAATATCCGAATTGCCCCCAACGCCGTCAAAAAGGCACTCTTCACAAGTGCGGTTTCGGCGACCGGCATCGTTTGCCTTTTCGTCGTCTTTACGGTGCAATTGCTCGGCAGGCTCTGATCGCGCATCGAGCGGTCTGATTGCCAAGTCCGAGGGCTGCGAGTAAGAGAGCGCCGCGTGCGCCCGTAGCTCAGCAGGATAGAGCATCAGATTCCTAATCTGAGGGCCACAGGTTCGAATCCTGTCGGGCGCGCCAACTTGTCAGGCGCGCTGTTCGACGAGGATGCCATGAACACTCCACCAACGCAGGGCTATGAAGCTTATCTCGGCAAGAACATTCGCGAAGCGGAATGCACCAGTTCCATTCCGCAGAGCAGTTCACGATGGCTCAACAACGCAATGGTACGCGAGATCATACCGATCTGGCTCCTGCGGAAGAACGGCCCCGATTTTCCGGTGGAGGCCGATCACACTCTTGGCCTTCAAAGTGCTTTCAATGAGGTAATTCCTGAAGAGGAAGCCTCCGCACTGTTCATGGCCGAACTGCAGATCAATCCGGCGCTTGCGGCTCACGTGGCTAAAGGCTTCCAGCCGACCTGGCCCAACGAATTCTTCCTTGATTTTCCTGAAGGCACTGTCGGCGGGATCATGGGCCATCAGATTCGCGAGCACGGTTTTGACCTGACACTGGGTATGGGCCCGGTCCCGGACGACCTGACCCCGTTCCAGTATTTCCGGCGGCGGGCGCGGCTCGTGCATGATTTCGAACACATCGTTACCGGCGGCCAGTTCACGTCGATCGGCGAAATCGTCATCACCATGGCTCGGGTCGCCAACGTGACCGAGCATCTCAGCCCGAAACTGGCGTCAGCAGTAAACGCCTACCAGGCGTTTTCAGGTTTGCGGATGTTCACTCGCGCCTTGCTGCACTATCCTGAGGCCTTTGCCACTGCACTCAAATGCATGGAGCAGGGCATCTACGTCGGCCGCAATTCACCGCCATTCTGGGAATTCTGCTGGGAAGAGGTTTTCGCGCTGACCCCAGCCGAAGCGCGACGGCATTTCGGTATGCCGGAGGTCGACTTCATCGAGTCGCAACGCGACGAAGCAATCTTCCGGGAATTGCTGGAAGTCTGAGAATTCCTCAGTTTGCCTTGTCAGGCGGTATTACCGGGAACGGCAGCGGCGCCACGCCAATGCCTTCCTCGAGCAGGTCCTTCGCCTGTTCGAGCGTTGCCTCGCCGTGGATCGCTTCGTGCTCGCGCTCGCCGTAATGCATAGCCTTCGCGTCCTCGACAAACTTGTCGCCAACCCAGCGCGATTGCTTGAGCGCCTCTGCCTGCATTTGCGCGAGCTTGCGCATCATTTGCGCTGTTTCGGGCGACATCGGCGCGTTGCTGGCCTGACCGCTATCGGGCTTGCGGTCGCGCGGATTCGTCTTGACCAGCTGATTGCCCTTGCGACCGACGCTCGGCGCCATGACTGCCTTGCTGACATCGGCGCTGCCACACTCCGGGCAGCACAACAGGCCACGCGCCTGCTGATCGGCAAAATCGTCAGACGAGCGGAACCATCCTTCGAAGCGGTGCCCGCCTGCGCGGCATTCAAGGTCGAAAACGATCATGTGGCACGATTTTCCCGAATCATCGTCATTAAATGGTTACTTCGCGCCGGTTGGCAAGGCTGGGTAGTTGCTTGCGCACCTGCGCAGTGCGTTCAGCATCGATCTCGGCGAAGCCAAGCCCAGGCTTCTCTCCCCCCAAATCGAGCACCACCTTCCCCCAGGGATCGACGACCATCGAATGACCGTATGTGCTCCGCCCGTCTTCGTGCTCGCCGACCTGCGCGGCGGCGATTACCCAAGCACTGGCTTCCACTGCGCGTGCGCGTAGCAGCAGTTCCCAATGCGCCTTGCCCGTGGGCACTGTGAAGGCAGCAGGTATCGCAATTGCGTCGCATAATTGGCGCCCAAGCTCTTCATAAAGAGCAGGAAAGCGTATGTCGTAGCATATCGACAGGCCAAGCAGGCCGAGAGGTGCTCGCACTGTGACTGCTTTCTCGCCCGCCGCATAGGCCGCCGATTCGTTCCATTTCTCTCCAGTGTCGAGTGAAACGTCGAACATGTGGATCTTGTCGTATCGGGCCGCGACTTCGCCGTCTGGGCCGATCACAAATGCGCGGTTCACCCAGCGACCGTCCTCGCGCGCCACGGCCAGAGATCCCAGCGCGACTGTGATGCCCGATTTTGACGCTGCTTCGCGTACCATTCCCAGAACGGGATCGCTGGCCTCGTCCACGATTTTATCCGCCGCGCGCCTGCGATTGCGGTCGAGCAGGCCGCTCATTTCCGGAGTGAACAGCAATTCCGCGCCGCCGGCGGCGGCATCGGAAATAGCTTCTGCGATGAGCGTG
>CAZRVW010000168.1:0-6205 GCA_964603645.1 uncultured Novosphingobium sp.
GAAGCCAGTATCCGACTGAAGTCGGAGGGGTTGCTCCCAGCGCGTGACGCTAAACCGCAAGAAGGGTGGGTGAACAATGTTTTTCAGTTCACGAAGAAAACCTAAGAATAGCGAGAGCACTCTCGTGTTCTGCAGAAGTAGAATCGAGGCGTCCCAGGCAATTATATTGACTGGCGGAAGCATCGCCCTCGCATTGTCGCGGTCAAAGCGCTTTTACAGAAATGAAATGCCGTCCGACGAAGGTTGTCTTTACGTTGTGGTCCGCCAATATGGTCGTTTTCATAGACCTCTCTTCCCTTTCTACTGGGGTCCACAGTCTTCAAATTGAGATTTTTTCGGTCCGACAAACTTACCGTCTCGAAAGACGTATTTATCTACGAATTCTAGGGTGCCCTTTACCACGACCTCAAATCCGACGTTTTTCTCTACCTTTGAAATCTTGCCTTCACAAATATATTCCTGATTAGGTCCATAAAACTCAGCGTGCGTGGGTACATACGACTCTGAAGGACCCCATGGATTTATTGTGACTAGTGTCACCCACGCATTTCCATATCCATTGCCCGCTGTGGCGCTAACAAACTTAAGCGTTGGCGCATCTGCGAATTGATCGTCAAGCGACCATTGGGGTAGATCTCCGTAATCGCCGTAGTTTCTTATATCCCCATAAGTATTTTCATAATTTAATCCGTCTTGCCCATCAAACTGAAAATAATGGAGCTTGAACTCGCCGTATCCTGACTTGCCGCCCCCTAACATTGTTGTTCCTGTCATCAGCACAGGTCCGAACGACGTTTCCAAGAATGCCAACGGTTTAGTGTCGCGCTCTCTAACAACACGCAGATCCAGCACTTTCTGAAAGGCGATGTGCATTTTCGCCTGAGTGCTTAAATGGCGAATTGAGTTGGCGGGCGCATCGACAGCGGTAGACGATGCTGTTTCCGCTGGCGCCAATTTTCTCGCGGAACTGCTTGCTGCGACATCTGCTGTCGCTTTGTCTGCCGAATCGCAGGCGGCAAGCGCGATAAGCGGCAGCGCTACCATCAAGCACTTCATATTATACCCTCAGTCTATTCCTTGCGACAGACTAGCGCGGTTATGCCCCAAGGCAAGGATGCGCCCGTGAGCGTTTGGAAAGAACCCCGTTCAACGCGAGAACCTTTCAAGCGGGTCCCCTTTTCGCCTTCCTGAAAGAGGGGTTTAGGCGGGACGTGTTTTGTTTGAACGTGCGATGCGCCCAGCGCAGGGTTTCAAACCAAATCCGCCCAAAATTTTGCGCAGTGGAAAATCAGTCTTTCAGGTCGCACAAGAGTTGATGTCATAAACTCAGTTCAACACCCAGATCAGGGCATCGATATTCCAACGTTGAACCCGTTGCATAAGTCCGTAGTTTAAAGCGTTAAATCAATGTGTTGGCAAGGTTTCGGTTTTCGAAGCGCTAACGCCGAACGACTATATAAGTCAATTAAATCAAGGGCTTGCAAGAAATTGCGAGCCCTTTTTGTATGTAGCAGAACTGTAGCGTTTGAGGTTGCTTCAGAGGTGCGCTTTGGAAAAGAATTATAGCACACAACTTGCTGGGCAAATCGGTGAAAGTCTTATTGTAGCGGAACTTGGAAGGAGAGGCATAGTTGCTACAGCGTTTGCTGGAAACGTACCAGAGATTGATTTGCTTGCGTACAAGGATGGAACGACAATTTCACTACAAGTAAAGGCTGTGGTGCAGTGGTGGTGCTTACATCAAAGTTTGATGTAAGGGTGAGGTGCGTTGGGGGCGTATAGCGTGTGTGGCAAGCGTACAGTGGGGTTGAGGGCAGTGTGGCTGCTGTTGGCTGCTACACGCTGCGAGGGCGCTGTGTGCCCTGACTCCGCCCAGCTTCGCCGCCACGCCCGCCCAGAGCAACTCGGTTGAAATCCGCTATGACGACCTCGACCTGAAAACCGCCGAAGGCAAAACCGAACTGAACCGCCGGATAGAAAGGGCCGCGCGCGCCGTGTGTGGGCTGGACCAGCCGGTGACGACGGGTTCGCGCATCCGCTCGCACTCACAGAACACCTGCTACAGAAACGCATTGCGCCAGATCGAACCGCAATTCGCGCGGCTGATCGACAACAACGGCGGCGGGGCCTAGGCCGGCCAAGCCATCTCGTAGCGGATCGGCGAACACCCGATCCGAGCAGACCCCACGAGGAGCCGGACCTTGGCGGAAGGTATCGAAGTCCAACTCAAGAAAGGAGTGCTGGGGCTCTGTGTCCTGGCCCTCCTGGCAAGAGGAAACAGCTACGCCTACGAGATCGCCAGCCGCCTTTCGGCGGCAGTCGATATGGGCGAGGGCACCATATGCCCGCTAATGCGGCGCATGCAGGGCGAGGGCCTGGTCTCGACCTATCTCGAGGAATCGCCATCGGGGCCGCCGCGCAAATATTACGCGATTACCGACGCGGGGCGCCAGCGGCTGGACAAGCAAGCCACCGAATGGCGCGAATTCGTCGAGGCCGTCGATGCAATCATCGCCAGAGGTGAAGACGCCGGCGCGCAAGCGGAGGGCAACCATGACACGCAATGAATTCATCCGACGCCTGAAGAGCGGCCTTGGCGGCATGCCCGCTGCCGAGCAGGCCGAAGTGGTCGCAGACTACGAAGCGCACTTCGATGCCGGGGCCGCCGATGGGCGATCCGAGATCGAAATTGCCGAGGCTCTCGGCAACCCCAGCCGTCTGGCGCGCGAGCTGCGGCTCGAAGCCGGCGTGCGGCAGTGGCAGGAGGATCGCTCGCCATCGTCGGCCTGGGCCGCGGTGATCGCGTTCATGGGCCTCGCCACGATCGACATCCTGATCCTGCTGCCGATATTCCTGTCGGTGATCGGCATCGTCATCGCCTTTTATGTGGCCTCCATCGCGATCTTTATTGCGGGCGGCGCGATCATGATCGTCGGCCCTTTCGCTGGCTTTCCGGGCGGCGGCCTCGTCGCCTTCCTAATGGGCCTGGGAATTATGGGTCTGGCAATCGCTGCCGGCGCCATCCTCACCATCGCCACTATCGGGCTTATCAACGCCACGATCTGGTTCGGACGCCTCCATTACCGGGTGATCCAGCCGGCAATCGGCAACAACGATGCCTAAGGAGCAGGACCAATGATCAAGAAACTCCTTATCGTCGCGGTCAGCGCGGGAATGCTCGCGCTAGTGTCGATCGGCGCCGCTATCGCTATCGGTGGCCCGGAACTCAGAGCAGAACTGAGCGATGGACATATTGCATGGGGCTCTGACGATCATGATGGCCCGGTCGCGACCCGGTCGTTCGATTTCGACATGACGAGGCCACTTGAAATCGCGATGCCGGTCGACATGCTATTCGACCGGGGCGAAGCCATTACGATGGAAGTCGAAGGCTCGAAGAGAACCGTCGACAAACTAGTCTACGAAGATGGCGAACTGAAAATTCCGGGGTCGCACAAGCGATCCGGCGCGATCAAGGTTATGATTACCGCGCCGATCCTGCCCGAACTGGAAATTCTTGGCCCGGCCAACATCGAAATCTCCGATCTCAGCCAGGCGGAATTCCGGCTCTCCATGGCTGGGGCTGGCAATATTGAAGCAAGCGGCAAGGTCGAAAGACTGTTTGTCGACGCCAGCGGCGCAGGCAATGTCGATCTGGCTTCGCTGAACGCGGTCGATGCCGAGATCAGCCTCGCAGGCTTGGGCAATGCCGACATCAACGCGAGCGGCAAAGTCGATGCCTCGATCGCAGGTGCTGGCAACGTCACGCTTCACACCAAGCCTCGCGAATTCGACAGCTCCATCGCGGGGCTCCGCAATATCGAGCACGCCTACTGAGCGGCCGCCGGTCAAACTCCTACGGGTGGGCTGGCGTCATCCGGCACATCGTCGATCTGCATGTCGCTCGTCGCAACGCTTGCGAGGTTCCGCACTTCAACCGTGATGTGTCCTGCGACTATGCTGATGTCGTTGAAACTGGGCGGAGTTGATCGCAGACGACGCGAGAGCGTTCCCGCGCCTATCATCCGCACCGGTCCGGCCCTGGTCTCCTCGATCAGGTCGAAAGCGTCGTGGACGTGGCCGGACAAGACAGCCAAAACCTTGCGCCGCGCCAGTTCCTCCAAGGCCTGAGAGCCGCCCCGCGTCAGTGCCGTGCCGCGCGTGCCGGTCTCGACCAACGGATGGTGCGCAGAAACGATGGCCTGTGTACCTTCCGGCAGGCTGTCGATAGCCTCGAGCGTCTCAGCCAGCGCGGGCTGCGTGATCCAGCCTTTGGACCAGTTGAGCCGCCATTGGGCGCGCGCCGTCGTCTTGAGTGGAACGATGGCAAGTCCCGGCAAATCGACTTCGCTCTCCACCATCGAATGGATGGCCCGATAGCGCCGGTAAGGCGCGACGAACCGTTCGACCAGGTTGAAATAGGGCATGTCGTGATTGCCGATATTGACCGTCACCGGCACGTCGAGCGCCGCGATCCATGCATTGGCCGCCTCATATTCGCGGTGGCGGGCACGCATCGTCAGGTCACCGGTTATGGCGACCGCGTCGGGCCGCTCCCGGTCGATGCAGTCGCGCACCCAGTTGAGCGCGGCGGAATCTTGCAGCCCGAAATGGATGTCGCTTATGTGGAAGATGCGCAAAGATCCAGCCTTCAGAAACGCCCCGACAGGATCAGCCAGGCCGAAAGCGCATTGAGCAAGCTATAGAACAGATAGGCCCAGGCCCATCCGATCGCGCCCGCATCGACCATCAGCATGGCGCCCAGCAGAACGATGAATTCGACGCCAAGGCCAAGCTTACCGCCCATCAGGCCGAACCAGACGGTCGTGCGTTCGACCATCGGATGGCCGCTTTCCAGCACCGCCTTGTGCATGGCGAAATTGGCAACGCCGAGCACGAAGAGCATGATGATAGCCATTGCGCGCAGCAGTCTAAGGGCCCCGCGGCAGCAAGGCCAGCGAAACTGCCTGCCGACCCAGATCAGTCGGCGAGCAGCCGCTCTCTGGCAATCTTGTCCTTCCAGTGTGCCGGGGCGAGTGTGTGGACATTGTTGCCCTCGCTGTCGACAGCGACCGTCACCGGCATGTCCTCGACCGTGAATTCGTAGATCGCCTCCATGCCAAGATCCTCGAACGCGACAACTTTGGATTCGCGGATCGCACGCGCCACGAGATAGGCCGCGCCGCCGACCGCCATGAGATAGGCGGTCTTGCTGGCCGCAATCACCTTGGTGGCGCCCTGCCCGCGCTCGGCCTTGCCGATCATCACCAGCAGACCAAGTTCGCACATCATCTTGGTAAACTTGTCCATGCGCGTGGCAGTGGTGGGCCCGGCGGGACCGACTACCTCACCCATGACTGGATCGACCGGTCCGACGTAGTAAATCGCCCGGCCCTTGAAATCGACCGGCAGGTCCTCGCCCTTTGCCAGCATGTCCTGAATGCGTTTGTGCGCGGCATCGCGCCCCGTGAGCATCTTGCCATTGAGGAGCAGCCGGTCACCATGCTTCCAGCTACGGACTTCCTCAGGCGTCAGCCTGTCGAGATCGACCTTCTTCGCCGCCTTGTCGGGAGTCCAGTTCACCTTGGGCCACTCATCGAGCTTGGGCGTCTCCAGGTAGCTCGGCCCCGAACCGTCGAGTGTGAAGTGAGCATGGCGGGTGGCGGCGCAATTGGGGATCATGGCGACCGGCTTGCCGGCGGCATGGCAGGGCCAATCCTTGATCTTGACATCAAGAATGGTGGACAGCCCGCCCAGCCCCTGCGCGCCGATGCCAAGTTCGTTCACCTTGTCGAAAATCTCGATGCGCAATGCCTCGATGTCATTTTCCGGCCCGCGCGCTTTCAACTGACCCATGTCGATCGGATCCATCAGGCTTTCCTTGGCGAGCTTGACGCAATGTTCCGCCGTACCGCCAATGCCAATGCCGAGCATACCGGGCGGACACCAGCCCGCGCCCATCTGCGGCAGCATCTCCAGCACCCAATCGACGATGTTGTCTGATGGGTTCATCATCTTGAACTTGGACTTGTTCTCGCTGCCCCCGCCCTTGGCCGCCACGTCAATCGAAACGGTGCCCCCCGGCACCATCTCCAGCGACAGAACGCATGGTGTGTTGTCGCGCGTGTTGCGCCGGGTGAAGGCGGGATCGGCCAGGATCGAAGCGCGCAGTTTGTTTTCGGGATTGAGATAGGCCGGGCGCACG
>CAZRVW010000169.1:0-6200 GCA_964603645.1 uncultured Novosphingobium sp.
CAGCCAGCCGATTGATACCCGTCATGCTGGCAAAGTCGATCATAGACATCCCCCGTCTACGCAAGGATCGGCTTCCGGCTTGGGAGAGACAGACATGGTGCAGGCACCTACCCCGCTCGACAGGGACGCCGCGAAATCGAAATACGGACCATGGGCGGTGATCGCCGGTGCTTCGGACGGGACCGGCGAGGGCTTTGCGCGCGAACTAGCGGCGATGGGCATCAATCTCGTGCTCATCTCGCGGCGCCGCGAAGTGCTCGAAGCGCTGGGGGAGGAACTGGCCGCGGCCCACGGCATCGAATACCGGGTGCATGTGCAGGACCTGATGGTCGAAGGCGCGGGACAGGCGATCATCGATGCCGCCGCCGATCTCGATGTCGGCTTGTATGTTTCCAATGCGGGCGCAGACGCGGTCGGCAAGGGATTCCTCGACGAGCCGCTAGAGCGGTGGCACGGGATGATCACCATGAACGTCACCACCGTGGTCGAGACCTGCTATTACTTCGGCCGGAAAATGCGCGAGCGCGGCGGCGGCGGCTTGCTGATTATGAGCTCCGGCTCGGCGCTGGGTGGCATTCCTTTCCTCTCGATGTATTCCTCGACCAAGGCGTTCGAGGGGAATTTTTGCGAGGGTCTCTGGGCCGAACTCAAGCCGCACAATGTCGACGTGCTCTCGGTGCTCGCTCCGCTGATGGATACGCCCTGTTTTCGCCGCAATACCGAGGGGACCGGCTTCCTGATGGCCGCGTCGCTGGCGTGGGATCCGTTCGTGATATCGCGCGGGGCGCTCGACTGGTTGCCGCACGGCCCGCTTCTGATCTTCCCGAACCTGACCAACGAGCCGGACAGGCTTGAAGAGATGGACGAACGGCGGGCGCGCGTCGAAGGCTCGATGGCGCTGGGCAATAGCTTCAACGAGCCTGCCGCTGGCTAGTCCATCGCCCGATGGACGCATGAGTTCTCAAGGCGTATCCTTCCCTCAAGATCGGGAGACGGAGAGCAAGATGGGCCACGTGATCGATGTCGACAGCCACTGGACCTTCGCCTGGGAGTTCGAGCCCGCAAAGAGCCCGCTCGCGAAGTTCGCGGACGACCTTCCCCGCACGCAGGACCTGCTCGCCTGGTTCTTTGCAGGCGACCTGATCGAGGCGCTGCCCGAAGGCATGCGGCCTGACCCGGCGCTGCTGTTCGGCCTGCCTGCCGGTGAGGAAATCCCCGATCACTGGAAGCGCCTGCAAAAGACCGGCAAGGCGGCGGACCGCATCGACTGGATGGACCGCATCGGCATCGAGTTCTCGCTGGTCAATCCGGGCGGCTATGGCTCGACCTTTCCGCTGATCAAGGACGAAAAGAAGCGCGCGGGGTTTGTGCGTGCCGCCAACGACGTCCTGCTCGAAGTGCTCGACGGACATACCGACCGGTGCAGCCCGATCTCGGTGGTCGATCTTGCCGATCTCGACGGCGCGATTGCCGAAATGACCCGCATGCGCGGGCATGGCAGCCGCGCCTTCTCGATCCGCACCGAACCGATCGGCGGTCTCTCGCTCGGCCATCCGCATTTCGACCGGGTGTGGTCGGCCGCTGTCGATCTCGGCATGGTCGTCAACGTGCACGTCGGCAATGTGCCCGGCTGGTTCGGCGACTGGGCAAAGGTGGGCTGGAATTTCGACGACCCCGCTTCGATCGGCCCGTTCCTGCGCATGGCCAATACCCAGCGCCACCACAGCGCCGAGCAGTTTCTCAACGCCATGCTCTATGGCGGCGCCTTCTTGCGGCACCCGAAGCTGACGATCCTGATGTCGGAGATCTGGGCAGGCTGGTTGCCCAATTTCATCCGCCAGACCGAAGTGTTCAGCGCCAAGCGCGGTCCGTGGGGCGACTGGCCGCATCCGATGAGCGGCGGCGATTACCTGCGCCGCCACGTCAGGCTGACGCCGCTACCCGGCCTTGGCGACTGGAACGCGCTCGACCTGATCCGCGACTATCCCGAGATCGTCGTGTTCTCCTCGGACTATCCGCATACCGAGGGCAATGCCGATCCTATCGAGCTGTACCGCCCGGGCCTCGACGATCTCGCGGAGGACGTGCGCGAGGCCTTCCTCGGCGCGACCATGGCCGAGAGCTACGCCCGGATGGGCGATCCAGTGGTTCACTAGGAGGATATTATGGCCACAGTCGAGGAACGGCTTCAGGCGGTCGAGGATCGGCTCGAAATCTACAACGTGATTTCCGCCTACGGCCCTGCGGTCGACGGCTGCAACGTAGAGGGCATGGGCAATGTCTATGCCGAACACGGCATCTACGATGTGCGCGATGTCGGATACATGGACGGGCTGGCTGACATCCGCGATATGATGAACGGCAAGGGCCATCGCACGCTGACCGGCAACGGCGCCGCCCATATTGGCACCCTGCCCCATGTCGAGCTTGACGGCGACCGCGCCATCGCCACCAATTACTCGATCATCCTCGGGCGCGATACGGACGGCGAGCCGAAAATGCTGCGGCTCAATATTTCGCGCATCTACCTTTCGCGCGGACCGGACGGCTGGCGCATCGACCGGCGGATCATCAGTCCGCTCGACGGTCGGCAAAGCTCGCGCGATCTGGCCGCGCGGGTGTTCGAAGGGCCGGACGTCGATCCCGGTGCACGCTCGGACGAATATTCCTTGGCGCGGGGTGAAGTCGGGACATGGAAGGTCCCGGACTAGGCACTATCTGCCGCGCCTTAGCGGGACGAAATAGAGCAACGCCAGGGCATAGGCGAACACCGCGATATAGATCAGCGCGAAGACCCAGACCGGAACGTCATAGTAAATCAGCGAATTGACCCAGCTCATGATCAGCGGATCGGCATGGCCTTGCTGCTCGCTTGCCGCGAATTGCCAGTCGGCCAGGAAACAGGCCCGCCCAAGCGCCGCCTGCGCAGCCGTCACGCCGAGCGACACGAGGTGGAGCACGCGCCAGCCCGGCGCATGCACGAACCGCCAGCCGCGCCACGCACCGAGCGGCACTGCCAGCAGTCCGAACAGATTGAAGGCGATAACAGCGAGATGCAGTGCCAGGATTGCGGCGGCAATCATGCCGCGATCACGCGCTGGCGGCGTCGATCGCCGCTTTCAGGAACGCAGCCGCCTCAGCTTCCGATTTCTTCGATTCGGGACAGTGCGGCGCAACGTATTGCCAGATGTGTACCGCGCCTTCGATCACATCGAGCGTTAGGTCTACGCCCGCCGCTGTCGCCCGGTCGGCAAGCATGACGGCATCGTCGCGCAGCACTTCGGCGCCGCCGGTCTGGATCAATATCGGCGGCAGGCCCGACAGGTCGGCATGGATCAGCGAGGCGCGCGGATCGCGCGGGTCCGCGCACGCCAGATAGGCCTCAGCCATCATCCTGAGGCCCGGCAAGTGGCAATGCACATCGGTGCTCTCATTCTCCAATATCGAAGCGCCGGTCATTTCCAGATCGGTCCACGGCGAGCTTGACAGGCAGGCAGCAGGCAGCGGCAATCCGGCATCGCGCGCCGCCACCATGGCGAGAACCGCAAGCCCGCCGCCTGCGGAATCGCCGGCAATCGCGATGCTGCGGGGATCGAAGCCCTGGTCGAGCAAGCCGCGATAGGCCGCCAGCGCGTCTTCGACCGGAGCCGGAAACGGCGCTTCGTAACAAAGCCGGTAATCGAGGCTGAACGCCGGGCATACGGTCGCCCGCGCCAGCCGTGCGGTGACATGGCCGGTGTTGATCGGGCTGCCGAACATGAAGCCACCGCCGTGGCAATAGAGGATGACGCGGCTGCGATCCGCGCCTTCAGGCTCGAACCAGACGCCGGGAATGCCCCCGACGTTGCCGTCGTGGTGATCCACGCCCTCGGGAATCGGAACGTAATTGGCGTTCATCGCCGCCTTGCGAGCGATCAGTTCATCCACGTCGGGCCGCACCGAGCCGAGCCTGCTGCCGCCGCGCTCACTTTCATCCTCGCGGATCGCGGCAACAACCGCCTGAAGTTCCTCGCTTGGCTCGGCCATTACATTCCCTCCGCTTCGGATCGCACGTGCGGCGCACGGCGCCTGCAAAGCTTAGTCAGAAATCGACGTAAAGCGAGGCGATGAAACGCCGGGCCCCCTCCGGTTGCAACACGTCTGGCGCGACCACCGACCAGCCCTGTTCGTCGAACACGTTCTCCACCATGGCGCGGAACCCGAAGTTCGCTTTGGCAACGGTGAAGCGATGCCGCACACCCAGATCCACTTGCAGGTAACCAGGCAGAGTCAATTGCCGACCGCCAAGGTGCTCGAACGTTGCGGTGCTGGCGGCGCGCTTGCCATTGTATTTGAGGCCGCCGAGCAGGACCAGGCCGCCAAGCAGATCGGTCCGGTAATTGGCGTTGGCCTGCACGAAGAGATCGGGCACGCCGGCGGGACGCTTGCCGACCAGGCCTTGCTCGCGCGCTTGCCCGGTTACGTCGGCATCCATGAAAACCACGCCCGCCAACAGGTCGAACCGCTCTCCCAGCTTGGCGCTAAGCGAACCTTCCAGGCCGCGGTGCCTGCGCTGCCCGGACTGAACGAAGGCGCGCGAAGCATCGAACGCGAAATAGGGCTTCGTGATCTCGAATGCCGACAGGACAAGGCTGTTAGAGCCGAATTTCCAGCGAATACCGCCTTCGTATTGCGTGGTTTTCGTCGCCGGCAATTGTTCGTTGCGGTTGAGCGCGTTTTCCGGGGCAAGACCGCTGTCCTCCAGCCCGCGCTGGGTCCCGGCATAGAGCGAAACCTGATCCGTCAGTTCGACGAGCAGCGATGCGTTGTAGAGCCAGGGGTTTGCCCGCTCGAAGTCTCGGTCACCGGTCGCCCCGGACCGGAAACTCGCCCGGTATCGCGCCTTTTGTAAGCCGATGTTGAGCTTGCCCACGCCGTCGATCCGACCCAAATAGCCAAGCAAAATCGACGACTGACGCACACGCCCGGCGTTGGAGGCGGTGAATTCGAAGTCCGGCTCCGGTTCGGGATCCAGATCGGGATAGCGAACCTGTCCAAAATCGAAAAAGTCCGACCCGCCGGTCTCGGTCAGGCGGTTGCGCGCGCGATAACCGGCCATGATCCGGTGACGGACGCGCCCCTTGTCGAAGCTGTAGACGAGCAGGCCCTCGCCACTGGTGGAGCGCACCTTGTGCCCCGGATCGGCAATCAGGCTGTGGTTGGCGAGGCCCGTTTCGTCGAGCACATTGAAGAATTCGGAAAAGTGGCTTTTCTGATCGCCGACCGCCCTGAACACGCCGCCGCGTATGTAAAGGCCATCCGCGACCCGTCCCCGCACCACTGTGCCGTAGGTGCTGCCGTCCTTCTCGCCTTCCGCCCAGTCCTGCCCGAGAAACCTGCGGTTCGGAGGCACTTCGGGGACAAAGCCGTTGCGCACGATCGTCAGGGGGCGCACGCCATCGACCGGATACCCGCCGAAATTTGCGAAGGGAGCGATCTCGACATCGCCGATCTTGAAGCGCGGCTGGAGCACCAGGGCCCAGGCCTTGAGCACGCTGCCGTCATGCCCATAGGTGGTGGACCGGCCTGCTCCTCCGGTAAAGGCGATGCGATCGTCCACGATCGGCAGGCGCAGGTCATACTGCTCGACGTCGCCGCCGTAATAGTAACGAACCAGCCCGACCGTGTTCCCGAATGACTCGGGGAAATCGATCATGTCATGGTCGACCACACCGGTCGGCGCGACAAAGGGAAATTCTACGGCCGAAAACCCGACGCGGATGGTCGTCGAACGCTTCAGTTCGCTGCTCAGGATCGACACCTGATCGATATAGATGCCGTCGATGCGCGCATTGCCTGCATCGAGCGGTTTGAAACCACGCGTGTTGTACTCGGTGTAGATGCCTGAGCTTTCGAACCCGACCTTGGTTCCGAACGCATCGTCGGCGTCGGCAACCGCGTCGTCCGACGCGTGCTGGGCTAGCGCCGGCGTGCCGGCTGCGAATGCAAGGCACAGGGTCGCCAAAAGCGGGATCAGATGCAGGCGCAAGTGTCGATCAGCTCGTAATGTAATCCAACCCCTGCAGCACGGGTTCGGCCTGGTGGATCGTACCAATGTTCGCCGACACTTCCTCACCCTGCATTCTGCTCTGCCCTATCCCTCGAAGCTGACCTGCGCTTTTCCGGCATGGGGCCGCTCATACATGTCTATCACCGCTTGC
>CAZRVW010000170.1:0-6196 GCA_964603645.1 uncultured Novosphingobium sp.
ATCATCAGGATGTTCTTGGGAGTGACCTCGTCACGCAGTTCGGCGGGCAGGCGCTGACGCCGCCAGCGATTTCTCAGGGCAACGGCAACTGCGCGCTTGGCCTGGGCCTGACCGACTATGTGTTCGTCAAGGGCGGCGACAATCGCCTTTGGAGTAAGATTTTCGATCATTTCGATCCCGGGTCAGACAGTTTCGACCGTCACGCGGTCATTGGTGAAGACGCAGACATCGGCGGCCACTTCCATCGCCTTCTTCGCGATCACTTCGGCATCGGCCTCGTAGCCCGACAGCGCCCGCGCGGCGGCGAGTGCATAGTTCCCGCCCGAGCCGATAGCGGCGATCAGGGTGTCGTCCTTCTCCTCCGGTTCGAGCACATCGCCATTGCCGGTGAGGATCAGCAGGGTCTCGGCATCGGCGACAATCATCAGCGCTTCGAGGTTGCGCAGATACTTGTCGGTGCGCCAGTCCTTGGCCAGTTCGACTGCAGCGCGCAGGAGCTGGCCGCGATATTCCTCCAGCTTGCGCTCCAGCCGCTCGAACAAGGTGAAGGCATCGGCGGTCGCCCCGGCGAATCCGGCAACGACCTTGTCGCCCTCACCAAGCCTGCGCACCTTGCGCGCATTGGGCTTCATCACCGTATTGCCCATGGAGACCTGGCCATCGCCTGCAATGACGGTCTTGCCGTCCTTCCTGACCCCGATGATCGTGGTTCCGTGCCACTGGGTGAGGCCGTGGCTGGCCGGTTCGTTGCTCATGCCGCGCGATATATGACTTGGCGGCGCGCTATCAAGCGCACGCCATCCTAACTCCCGTTCGGACCCGGACCGCCCGGAGCGCCACCACCGACGCCGCCAACCGAGCCGACATTGCCGAACAGGTCTTCAAGGAAGCTGCGGTCACGGCCCAAGGTGGGCGTCTTGTCGCCTTCGGGATCGATCCGCGCGACCTGCTCCATGCCCTTCCGATCAACTGCCGCAACATTGCCCGTCGCATCGAAAGCCACACGCAACACCGTCTGTTCGCTGGTACGCGGGCGACCGAATGCCAGCGTCTTGGTGTCCTGCGAGATATAATACCAGTCCTTGTTGCCAAACTGGCTGACGAATGTGGGTCGGCCCAGGGTGCGCTCCACCGAGGTCCGGTTATCGATCCCGGGCTGCACAGAATCGACCAGCGCCTGATCGACAAGATAGCCGCGATGGTTGCGGATCGATGTGCATCCGCCCGCGAGCAGGGCCACGCCCAGCACCATTGCCGTCATCGCGACAAACCGACCTTCGATGCGCATAGTCATGTTACTCCCGCGCTGACAGGGGCATCTCCCGTTGCCAGCAGCACAGCTTGGATATATCGGCCTTGGCTCTTAGGCTGGCTGGCCGCTCATCGCAATGGCGGTGATCCTGCGAAGCTGTATGTCCGGTTGCATGAGCAGCCTTGAATTGCCGCTGAACGAAAGGCCCTTTGCCGCGATGTCCCTCCTCTCCCGCATATTCGGCAAGCGCCCGGACGAGCGCGAAGCCTTGCGCCCACTGTGGCAGTGCGTGGTGCAAGTGGCGCGTGCCAAGGGCTGGTACGCCTCGCTTGGCGTTGCCGACAGCACGGAAGGCCGGTTCGACATGGTGAGCATGGTCCTTGCCGCAGTGCTGCTGCGCATGGAGCGCGAGCCGGACCTGGCAGAATCGCAAGCGCGGCTTACGGAACTGTTCGTAGAGGACATGGACGGACAGCTGCGCCAGAGCGGGATCGGCGATCCGACCGTGGGCAAGCATGTTCGCAAGCTCGTCACGACGCTTGGCGGGAGGCTCGGCGCGCTGCGCGATGCCCTGCCGGAAGGCCCGGCAGCATTGATACCGGTGCTCGAACGCAATGTGACCGTGCGCGATGGCGCTGGCCTTGAAGCGCTGGCTAGCGCGATGACGGACCTTGTCGCCGCCCTTGGCGCTACTGCCACCGATGCGTTGCTGGCCGGCCAGTTCACCTTCGAACCGGCATGACTTCGCCCGAAAACTCGCTCCCGGAATTCTCACGAATGGTCGAGTTGCGCCAGTGCGATGGGCGTGACGTCGATCTTGTCGCCACGGCGGAGGAACGCTCGGCATTGGCCGGACGCTTCGGACTGGTGCGGATCGACAGGCTGGAAGCGAAACTCTCGCTCAGCCGCCTTGACGACGGGCTGAAGGCTGAGGGCACGCTCGATGCCAAATGGGTACAAAGCTGCGCAGTATCCGACGAAGACTTGGCGGTCTCGGTCTTGGAGCCACTGACTTTGCGCTTCGTCCCGGCAGCCAAAGCCGACCGGCCGGACGAGGACATGGAAATCGATTCCTCCGATCCAGACGAAATCGAATTTTCGGGAACCGCCATCGATCTGGGAGAAGCTGTCGCCCAGAGCCTCGCGCTCGCCATCGATCCGTTCGCTGTCGGACCCGATGCGGAAGAGGCGCGCGAGTCCATGCGGGACGAGAGCGACAGCCCGTTCGCTGCGCTTGCCGCCCTGAAGCTTGGGCAGGACAAGGACGCCGGCTGAATGGCGATTCTGCTTGGCAATGTGGCGTCCAGTCGCCTTGACGACATTGCGCTAACCGATCCGCGCCAGCGGCTCACCTGGCGGCAGGCCGATGCGAACGTCAGCAGGGCCGCGAGCGGCATGGCGGGCACGGTTGCGCCGGATCGGCGGGTCGGCGTGTTCGCGCGCAATTGCGCCGAGGGCGTGCTGGCCACGGTCGCATCGATGGCGGCAAGCCGCTGCGCCGTACAGATCAATTCGCATCTCGCGGCAGGCGAGCTTGCCTATATCCTTCAGGAAGGCGCGGTAGACCTGCTGTTCACCGGGCCCGAATGCCTCGACACTGCTCGTGCGGCGGCGGCAGAGCTGGACACGGATCTGCAAATCGTTGCCTGGCGAAGCAGTGAGATGCCGCAAGTGCTGGACTGGGAGGACTGGCTCGCGCGCCAGTCCGCCAGCGAACCGCCCGACGACCAACCGGCATTGCCGCACCTGCACTTTACCTCCGGCACCACCGGGCGGCCCAAGGCGGTCCGCACCGCCCCCACAATGTTTCCGCAAGTGAGCACGGTCGCCGAACTGTTCGCAGCGCTCGGCGAGGAAGCGCGACAGGGGGTGACCGGACCCGCGCTTGCGGTTGCGCCGCTCTACCACGCCAGCCCGATGCGACTGATCCGGGCCTTCGCTGGTGGCACGCCGCTGGTCATCCTCGACCGGTTCGATGCCGAAGCGACCCTTGCCGCTATCGAGCAACACCGGATCGAACGCGTGGTCATGGTGCCAACCCATTTCCGCCGCCTGCTCGCCCTGCCCGTCGAGACCCGCGCGCGCTACGATGTGTCGAGCCTGAAACTGGTCTCGCATACCGGCGCGGCCTGCCCGCCCGATGTCAAACGTGCGATGATCGAATGGTTCGGCCCGGTATTCCTGGAGGTCTACGGCGGTACCGAGACCGGACCCGTCACGTCGATACTGTCGGCCGATGCGCTTGCCCATCCCGGTTCCGTTGGGCGCGCTACGCCCCCCTTCGAAGTCTTGATCCTCGACGACAATGGCGAGCCGCTGCCACCGGGCGAGGAAGGCCGCCTGTGTTTCCGCGACACCAGCGGGCGCGGCTTCGAATATGTCGGCGATCCGGACAAGACCCGCGCCTCGCAAGTCGCGCCCGGCATCCAGACGCTTGGCGAGATGGGCTATGTCGACGAGCAGGGCTGGGTCTACATCACCGACCGCACTGCCGACATGATCGTCAGCGGCGGTGTCAACATCTACCCCGCCGAGATCGAGCATGTGCTTGGCGCACACCCAGCTCTGGAAGACGTAGCCGTGATCGGCGTGCCCAATGCCGACATGGGCGAGGAGGTCAAGGCGCTGGCAGTGCTGCGGGCAGACACCGACCAGCCGGACGATGCCGAGCTAGACGCTTGGTGCCGTGCGCGGCTCGCCGGGTTCAAGTGCCCGCGCAGCTATGACTTCGTCGAAAGCGTGGGCCGCACCGCCATGGGCAAGGTCAATAAACGTGCGCTGCGTGCGCCCTACTGGCCGACGGAGCGCACCATTGGCTGAAACTGCTCTTGGACTTTTAATGCAAATGCGTTAAACAAGCGAAAATTCAGCAGAGCACCCATGGCAACCCTTGCTGACCGGACCTTCACGCGCCTCGCCATAAATCCTCTGACTCCGACCATCGGCGCCGAGATCGAGGGCATCGACCTGCGCGAGGAGCTTGACGACGATGCCGTGGCCGAGATCAGGCAGGCCCTGCTTGACTGGAAAGTGATCTTCTTTCGCGATCAGGACATCACTCAGGAACAGCACATCGCGTTCGGCCGCCGCTTTGGCGATCTCGAGATACATCCTGCAACCAAACCGGGGCAAGAAAACCCGGAAGTGCTGCACCTCAGGTCCAGTGCCGGGGTAAGCGAAGCAGCCTCCTGGCACTCGGACGTGACATGGCGCGAGGCGCCCTCGCTGGGCTCGATCCTGCGCGCCCGGATCATGCCCGAGGTTGGCGGCGATACCATGTGGATGGATCAGGCGGCCGCTTACGAGGGGCTGTCACCGGCAATGAAGGATTGGGTCTGTTCCCTGACCGCGCTCCACGATGGCTCGATATTCGCCAAGGTAGGCGGCATCACCAAGGAGCAGTTCTGGGGGCTCTATCCGGTTCAGGAACACCCAGTGGTACGCACCCATCCGGAAACCGGCCAGCGCGCGCTCTATGTCAACCGCAACTTCACCACCCGGATCAACGGGCTGAGTGACAAGGAAAGCGACTGGCTGCTCCAGCACCTGTTCGACCAGGCGTCTCGGCCAGAATACCAGGTCCGATTCCGCTGGCGCGCAAATTCGATCGCCTTCTGGGACAACCGCGCGAGCCAGCACTATGCCGTCCATGATTACATGCCCGCCATGCGGCACATGGAGCGGGTCACGGTGATAGGCGACAAGCCCTATTTCGATCCGTCGAGATAGGACCAGGGCTCTAAGGCTCAGAACGGGATATCGTCGTCGAGATCGTCGCCCATACCGCCGCGCGAGGAGCCGCCTCCGCCGCCCCAGTCGTCGTCGCCACCACCTCCGCCGGACGAGCCGCCACTGCGGCCCCAGTCTCCGCCGCCGCCTGACGAGCCGCCGCGACCGCCACCGCCGCCATCGCCACGACCGTCAAGCATGGTCAGCGTGCCATTGAAGCCGCGAAGCACGACCTCGGTCGAATAGCGGTCATTGCCCTGCTGGTCCTGCCACTTGCGGGTCTGCAACTGACCCTCGACGAAGACCTTGCTGCCCTTGCGCAGGTAGTTCTCGCAGACATTGATCAGGCCGTCGGAGAAAATCGCGACATTGTGCCACTCGGTACGTTCCTGCCGGTTGCCGTCGCGGTCCTTCCAGTTTTCCGAGGTGGCGATGCGCAGATTGCAGACTCTCCCGCCATTCTGGAACGAGCGCACTTCCGGATCGGCGCCGAGATTGCCGATAAGCATGACTTTGTTGAGGCTGCCAGCCATTGAATGTCCTCTCGCGGATTAAGGTTCGGGCGCGCGTGCGGCCCATTAAGTGATTCTCGCGAGGATATAAGCCCCTGCCGGTCCGCCCGGCAACCGGCCACGGGGGGCTTATACCCGAAGTGGAGCTAAAGCCCCGCAGCCACGGCCAGCCAGTAGGTCAGGCCCGCAAAAAGGTATGCCAGTCCGAACAGATAGGCCAACATGAACACCGGCCATTTCCACCCGTTCGTCTCTCGCCGGGCCACGGCGATGGTCGAGAGGCATTGCGGCGCGAACACGAACCAGGCGAGGAACGAAAGCGCCATCGGCAAGGTCCAGTTGGCCTTGAGCCGGTCGCCCAGCGCGAGCGCCTGCGCCTCTTCGTCGTCGCCGGCGTCGACCGCATAGGTCGTCGCCAGCGAGCTGACCGCAACCTCGCGTGCCGCCATCGCCGGGATCAGCGCCAGGGCCATGTCGCGATTGAATCCGATCGGCTCGACGACAACGGCAAGGCCATTAGCCATCTTCCCGGCGATCGAGGCATCGACCTGGCTCTCGCCCGGTGCGGCCCGCGGAAAGCTGAGCAGCAGCCAAAGCACCACGGTCACCATGAAGATGATCGTGCCCGCGCGGCGCAGGAAGATCCACGCGCGCTGCCACAGTCCGAGCAAGAGATCACCAAGCCGCGGCAACTGGTACTTCG
>CAZRVW010000171.1:0-6190 GCA_964603645.1 uncultured Novosphingobium sp.
GCGCTTACCGGCGCACAGAAGCGCTCGATTGTAGAGATCGAGGGCGATTTGGCGCAGAGCGCGCCAATGTTGCGCCTGCTCCAAGGCGATGTCGGCTCAGGCAAGACGGTCGTGGCGTTGTCGGCCATGCTGGTCGCGGTCGAGGCAGGAGCACAGGCGGCGATGCTCGCGCCCACCGAGATCCTCGCACGCCAGCACCATGCGACGCTGATGCAGATGGCTGCCGGCACGGGTGTGGAAATCGCGCTGCTGACGGGCCGCGACAAGGGCAGGGCGCGCGAATCGGTGCTGATGGGCTTGCTCGACGGCTCCATCGACATCGTGGTGGGCACACACGCGATTTTTCAGGATACGGTGGGCTACAAAAACCTCGCGCTGGTGGTGATCGACGAGCAGCACCGCTTTGGCGTCGGTCAGCGGTTGATGCTCGCGCGCAAGGGACGCCGGACACCGCATACCCTTGCCATGACCGCGACGCCAATCCCGCGCACGCTCACCCTGGCGCAATACGGCGAAATGGATGTGAGTAAGCTCGACGAATTGCCGCCGGGCAGGCAGGCGATCGACACGGCGGTCATTGCCATGGAGCGCATTCCCGAAATCGTCGAGCGGCTCGCTTCGCAACTGGAGCAAGGGCGGCAGGCCTATTGGGTCTGCCCGATGGTGCGCGAACAAGAGAGCGAGGATATCGCCGCTGCCGAAGCGCGGTTTGCGGCGCTGAAGGAACGGTTCGGTTCGGATGTCGTTCTGGTCCATGGTCAGATGCGGCCCGAGGACAAGGACGCGGCGATGGAGTGCTTCGCGGGAGGCGATGCGAATTTGTTGGTCGCGACTACCGTGATCGAGGTTGGCGTCGATGTGCCGAACGCCACGCTGATGGTGATCGAGCAGGCTGAGCGTTTCGGCCTTGCGCAGTTGCACCAATTACGGGGACGGGTTGGGCGCGGCTCGGAAAAGTCGATCTGCGTCTTGCTTCGCTCGGACGCCCTGTCGGAAACGGCGAAGCGGCGTCTCGCCTTGATACGCGAGACTCAGGACGGTTTTCGTCTCGCCGAGGAGGACCTCGAATTGCGTGGCGGTGGCGAATTATTGGGTACGCGACAGTCCGGTGATACACCGTTCAACGTCGCCTCGCTCGAACAGATTCAGCGGTTGCTGCCGATCGCGCACGACGACGCCCGGCTGCTCGTCGAGAATCAGGATGGCCTGGAGGGGCCGCGCGGCGAAGCGGCGCGGCTGCTGCTCTACCTGTTCGAGCGCGACTGGGGCGTGCAGCTTCTAAGAGGTGGCTAGGCTGCCAAGCGGACCTGATCACGACCGCCATGCTTGGCCTGGTAAAGCGCGGCATCGGCGCGTTCGATGATGCTTTCGACGCTATCGCCATCGAAACGGCGGGCAATGCCCATGCTGATCGTGATCGAAAGACTGGTCCCGTCATCAAGCCGGATCGGCGAAGCTTGGATGCGTTCGCGCAGGCGCTCACAAACTGCATAGGCCTGGGCGACGCCCGCGCCCGGCAAGACAATGGCGAATTCTTCTCCGCCAATGCGACCGACAAGGTCTCCGCCACGGACGACGGTCAGAGCCGTATCGGCAAGCGCACGGATCACCTGGTCGCCGACAGGGTGGCCGAACGTGTCATTGACGCGCTTGAAATGATCGATGTCGAGAAGAGCGAAAGCAACGTCGCGTTGGTTCCGTTACGCATCGGAAAGCGCGCGTTTGAGCGAGTTCATCGTTTCGCGGCGGTTGGCAAGGCCGGTCAATTCGTGGGTTTGGGCTAGCCTGCGCAATTCGTCGCGGTAGGCCCGCTCGCGTGCAGCCACCCGGCGCAGGGTGACGACCGACAGCGAGGCGAGGATGACGAGGACGAGCCCGACTGCGGACACGAGACAAAAGAACAGGCGCTGCCTGCTCAGGCTCTTGCGCCAGCCTGTGCTGAGGGCGTCGAGATCGCGCCGCTCGGATCTGACCAGCGCAAGCAGGCTGTGACGAATATCCTCGATTGCCTCGCGCTCGCGTTGCGACTGGATGATTCTAAGCGCTTCTTCCCGATTGCCGCTTTGGGCCAGTTCGACGACCCGGTCTACGAGATCAGTGTAATTCCGCGCCTTTTCGTCGAGCTTTGCAATGCCGGCGAGCGAGCCACGATCACTCTGGTCAAGCGAGCGCAATTGCGACAGCGCAATCTCGATATTCGCTCGGCCTTCGTCAAAGGGTTGCAGATAATCGCTGTTGCCAGTGATAAGATAGCCGCGTTCTCCGCGCATCATCTGGAGAGTGGCAAGCTCAATATCGTGAGCGGCTTGAAGAAAATCGGACGTGCGCGAGTAGGCTTGGTTGATTGCCTGTTCTTGCTGCCTGGATTGCCAAGAAATGATGCTAGTGCCGCCCAGCAACACACCTAGAAGCAGGATCGATCCGAGAAAGAAGGACGAGCGGCTGTGCAAGCCGTCAAGCCATCGGATGATTCTCTCAGAAACAGGCACATGCGGATTCCGGAGAAGCCAATTTGTGCTCAAGATAGATCCTATTGCCTAGTTTATGGTTAATGCCCGTCTGCTTGGTTTGGACGCTTCGCGCCGGATCGCCTCTGGTCACAAGCCGTAAGGCGGTTAAGGGAAGTGGGCGGCAGTGTTGGAGAGAGGTGTATGGCAGACCAGGTTGATCAGCATCCCGGTTATTCGGTCTATTTCGATTATCGCGTCGATATCCTGCGTCGGCGCAATCGCGTGACGGCAACGATCGATGGCAAACAGCTCGGGCAGAGCGAGCATTGCCTACTTGTGGACGAGCAGGACCATGGGCTGGTGTTCTATTTTCCCAAGTCGGATGTCGATTTCACCGCTCTGGAGGCGATGCCGGATCACCATACTCGCTGCCCGTGGAAGGGCGAGGCCTCATACTGGAGCCTCGCCGATGGAGAGGGGCCGGTCGCCTGGGCCTACGAGGATCCGCTGCCCCAAGTCGCACAGATCAGGGATCACATTGCTTTCTACCAGAACATTGTGACCGTATCGCTTGGCGTGGCGAAATACTTGCCGCGCTGGAATTCCGCCAAGGCCGTGGTGGCGAAAGGATAGACGATGGAAGTCCTCACACGAGTTGCGCCTGCTGAGCTGTTCGAGGCCGGGTTGATTGACGTTAAGGCCCATGTCCGGGTTCTCGACGGAGAAACGCTCTTGGCTGAGAGCGACCACGCGGTTTCGACTGCATGGCCAGAGGCGAACGGGAGCTTGCTGGTGCCGGAATCCGATGTGGACATGTCGAAACTGCGCGAATTGGGGCCAGGGGAGGATGGTGAAATGCGTTTCGCCGGTGCTTCCGGGGATGCGATCGCATGGCGCGATGCGCGGGTTTCCGCGGATGGCGATGCGTTAGTAGGATTTGCGCGCAAGCCGCTGAAAATCATGTTGGAAGACCGCCAGCCTGGCTGGGAAAAGGTCTCGACAGTGGATCAATTTCCGCGCTGGGGCGACATCGCTGATCTCGTCCGCCTCATGGACGTCCAGCCGGTGGGTGAGGACGTTTTCGAAGCGCCAACCTACGGCGATGTCCAGCGCAATGTTCTCGAGGGTGGGCAACTGCTCGGCGACGTGATCGTTGCGGCGTCTCGCACGGATCCGGTCAAGCGTGTTGTGTCCGCGCATACGATCTTTTCGCGTCCGGCCGTGTTTGACAAGCCGCTCGACGTGAACGTGAACCGCTCGCGCATGGGTCGCTCGTTCTCGACCGTGGCGGTGGAGATCGTCCAACAGGGCAAGCCGATTGCGACCGGTGCGGTGCTGCTCGATGCTGGGGCGGAAGACCTTATTCGCCACGATGCCCCGATGCCCGATGTTCCCGGACCCGAACAGGCAGTGCCCTACGATTTCGGGCTGATCGGGCGCGAGCTGCGGATCGTCGATGCCGCCTACGATCCTGACCCGGATCGGATCGGCGAGCCGGAAATCCATTCCTGGATGCGCCACCGCTGGCAGCCGGACGAACTATGCCTGCGACAGGCGATACTGGGTCAGCCGACGACTCACTGGACCATTGCGTCGGCTATGCGGCCGCACAAGGGCTACGGCGAGGTTATGGCACACCGCACGATCTCGACCGGTGTGATGTCCTCGACTGTGTTCTTCCACGAGGACCCGGACCTAACCCAATGGCTGCTTTATTCCACACGCGCGACCCATTCCGGTGCCGGACTGGCGCAAGGTGAGGGACGGATCTACACCGAGGACGGCAGGCTGGTCGCGACCTATTCTTGCCAGGTCATGGTGCGCGCGCTGATCGGTGCGGAGAGCGGCATGAAGGATGACCGGCTGATGTAGGCCAGAGAGCCCATCGCTTGCGCTCGGGAGTTTCCGGGAAACAGTCCCCCGGACTGTTCCTGATTACCGGAAACTGGTCGGGGAAAGAGGATTCGAACCTCCGGCCCCTGCCTCCCGAAGACAGTGCTCTACCAGGCTGAGCTATTCCCCGACCGATGCGGACGCGGCCATCAAGGCCGCTAGGCAGGTGCGCGCCAATAGCGGGGGATGGCATGAGTGGCAAGCGTGCAATCGCGCGTGAGCTGCTTTAGGATTGTGGAACGATGGCAACGCTGCTTTCTCCCGCCGATTCCCGTGCCGGTCGCCCTGAAGGGACGCATTGGGAATGGCAGTATCTCGACCTGATGCGCCGCATCTGGGAGCAGGGCGACGAGCGCGTCGATCGCACCGGCGTAGGCACACGCTCGCTATTCGGCGAGACGATCCGCTTCGATTTGTCGAGTGGGGCGATGCCGCTGCTTACGACCAAGCGCGTGTTCTGGAAGAGCGCGACGCGGGAACTGCTGTGGTTCCTGACCGGTGAGACCAATATCCGCCCGCTATGTGCGCAGGGCGTTCAAATCTGGACCGACTGGCCGCTCGATCGCTACCGCCGGGAGACCGGCGACGACATTTCGCGCAAAGATTTTTCGAAGCGCATTGTCGAAGACGAGAATTTTGCTGCGCAATGGGGCGATCTCGGGCCCGTTTATGGCAAGCAATGGGTCGATTGGCCAATTTATGAACCTACGGGCGAGGGGGCCTATCGCAAGCGCCTCAAAGGTGTGAACCAGGTTCAGCAGGTGGTCGACAGCCTGCGCGACAATCCGGGAAGCCGCCGCCACATCATCGAGGGTTGGAACGTCGCCGAGCTCGACGCCATGGCGCTACCGCCTTGCCACAAGAGCTATCAGTTCCATGTGGCCGATGGGAAGCTCTCCGGCCTTTTATACCAGCGCAGTTGCGACTTGGGCCTTGGTTTCGCGTTCAATGTGTGGTCGCTTGCCCTGCTGACCCGGATGCTAGCGCAGCAAACCGGATATGAGCCGGGCGAAGCCGTTTGGATGGGCGCGGACGTGCACCTCTATCTCAATCATGCCGCGCTGGTGGAAGAGCAGCTGTCGCGCAGCCCATCGGGTGAGGCGAAGCTGGAAATCGTCCGCCAGCCGGAGTCGATCTTCGACTACCGGATCGAGGATTTCGTGGTCAGCGGATATGAGCCGCAGGCGCATATTCCCGCGCCGGTCGCGGTTTAACGCACAATTCCGCTATAGGCGATCTGACCACGTCCCAGCGCCGCGATCCGCTTGGGGATATGCCAGCGAATGTGGGTCACGTCTTCGGGACTGGCGAGCCGGCTTCCGATCCTGAGCTGGCCAAGCTGCCCCCAAGTCCTGCCGCCATCCACCGAGACCGTCTCGTTGGTGCGCGAGCTTGACTGATAGGCAATTGCGCGCGGCATCGGATTGGTAATGGTGAAGCTGCCCGAGCCCTGCGTGCGCTGCCAGCGAAGCACGGTCACGACGCGGTCGCCCTTGTCGAAGCTGTCGGCAATCTCAAGCCGCCTGCTGTTCTCAGCGTCGCGATGCTCGACGTAGACCGAGCTGTCGGTAACGACGGCAGGCGCAGCAGCTTGCGCGACGGTGGGCCACGCCAAGGCGGCCAGAACGGCGATCCGGCAATATGCCATCTATCGGATTTCCCCCTGTTGCCCGCAAGGCGGGCGACCAGGAGCTTTTTCGCAGCGAAAGGCTAAAATATGGTTAACGCGGCGTTCGGGTTCGTGCTTCGTCTGAGACTGGAGCTTGGCAGTTGACAGCCCCCACGCCCTGCACTAGTGGCGCGGCTCCCAAGCCGATGCGCGGGTGTAGCTCAGTTGGTTAGAGCGC
>CAZRVW010000172.1:0-6119 GCA_964603645.1 uncultured Novosphingobium sp.
CCGGGGATTGCGTACTGTGCATCATGCGGAAGCGGCCAAAGGGATGATGTTTGCTACCAAACCGCCGACGCTGGGGTCGCTCGCGTGCGAACGAACTGGACTTGCCGCGCACTTCCATCGCGATGCGAAAGGCCGCGGCATTCACGAATTCCGCCTCGCGGCGCTCGTACTGCGCGCGGTAGACGAGCACGGAGCCGAGCCCCTGCACCACCAGCAAGGCCAGAGCCACCGCAAGCATCAGCTGCCCGGTCATGCTGCGCGGCCACAGCCGCATCAGTCGTCGTCCCGCGAGATGCGCTTGACGTCGGCAGCCAACATGTAACCGCCGCCCCATACGGTTTGGATCAGTTCGGGATTGCGGCTGTCCGCCTCGATCTTGCGCCTTAGCCGACTGACTTGGTTATCGACAGCGCGGTCGAACAGGTGCGCCTCACGGCCCTGCACCATGTCGAGCAGCCGGTCGCGGTCCATGACTTGCCGGGGATGATCGAGCAGCGCGGTCAGCAGCCGGAATTCGGCCGACGAGATGGAGACAACGGCACCGTCGGGATCGGTCAGGCGGCGCTTGAGCGGGTCGAGCTGCCATCCCTCGAACAGATAGGCCTCGTTGTCCTCGATGGTCGGAGATGACCGACCGGGGCGGCGCAGGACGCTGCGGATACGCGCGACCAGTTCGCGCGGCTCGAAGGGTTTGACGACATAGTCGTCCGCGCCAATCTCGAGGCCGACGATGCGGTCGGTCGCCTCACCTTTGGCGGTGAGCAGGATAACGGGGATGTCGCGCGCCTCGACCAGATGGCGGCACAGCGAAAGGCCGTCCTCGCCGGGCATCATGATGTCGAGCAGGACGAGATCGGGCGCCTCGTCGCGCAGAAACGTGCGCGCCTTGGCGGCGCTGTCAGCCTCATTCACGGCGAACCCCTGACGCGAGAGATACTCGGCCAGGGGTTCACGCAGGGTTGCTTCGTCATCGACCAGAAGCAGCCGGGGCGGATCGTCCTCGTTCATTCAGTCGTCGCCCCCCTTCGGTCAGCTGGCGCCATTGCCGTGCTTCTTCTCATGCCACTTCGCGCGCATCTGTTCGCGATGGGCCTGACGCTCTTCGGCGGTGACCTGGCCGTCATTGTTGGCATCGGTCTTGTCGAAGCGGCTCATGGCTGCGGCGGTGAATTCGGCCTGGCTGATGTTGCCGTCCTTGTCGGTATCGGCCATCCGCAACATCATCTTGCCACCGCGATGGCCGCGCTTGCCCATCTTGTGGCCCTTCCCGCGCTTGCCTTCATGCTCGTGGTTCATGAATTCGTCGCGGCTGATCTGGCCGTTGTTGTCGGCGTCCAACGCCGCGAACATCTTCGTCCGGCGCGCTTGCTTGCGCGCCTCGCGGTCGGCGGCGTTGAGTGTGCCGTCGTTGTTGGCGTCCATTTTCGCGAACATCGCGGTTGCGCCGGCTTCGGCTTCGGCTTCGGCGCGGGTAACGACCCCGTCGCCGTTGGCATCGGCTTTCATACCGCCGCCGTGATGCATCGCCAGGGCAGCGCTGCCGCCGCCGACCAGAGCCAGGGCCGAAAGGCCAATTGTCAGGGACTTTTTCATTTCGTCGCTCTCCAGTTTCATTCCGCTTCTTAGAAGTAATCGGCGAAAGCCGCAGGACAGGGGGAGGGGGAGGGAAAAACCTTGGCCCTGCGGCTTTCTGATCACCCATATAGGTGGCGGTTGTCGCGCAGTTATGCCGTGATCGGGCGAATTTGTCGCCATTTGTCACAAATGCCGGGCCAGATTAATCTCGCTGCAAGAAGCACAGGCCGCGCGTTCATCCAAGCTTCATTCGACCGGCGCGCATTGCGCTTCGAGCCACTCGCGCGCCTCGCCGTCGAGCTGCGGGCCTATCACTTCGAGCACACGTGCATGATAGGCGTTCCACCAGTCGATCTCATCCGGTGTCATCAGCGACCAGTCGACCAGTCTTCGTTCGATCGGTGCGAGGGTCAGTGTCTCAAAGCCGAACCAATCGCCTTCCGCCCCGTCGATTTCGCGCGGTTCGACCAGCACCAGGTTCTCGATCCGGATGCCGTAGCTGCCGGTCTTGTAGTAACCGGGCTCGTTGGACACGATCATGCCAGGCAGCAGTTCCTGTTCGCTCGGGCTTGAGCTCTTGGCAATCCGCTGCGGTCCTTCATGGACCGAGAGGAAGCTGCCGACACCGTGCCCGGTGCCGTGGGCGTAATCGACGCCGCCCTGCCACAGGTGCTGGCGCGCGAGCACGTCGAGCTGGCCGCCCTTTGTCCCTTTGGGGAATACCGCCGTGGCAAGTGCGATATGTCCTTTCAGGACGCGCGTGAACCGGTCCCTGCCTTCGGCGGAGGGATCGTCGGATCCGGCGATCCAGACGGTGCGGGTGACGTCGGTCGTGCCATCGGGGTATTGCCCGCCGGAATCGAGCAGGAACACGCTGCCCGGCTCCAGCTTACGGTTGGTTTCTTCGCTCACCCGGTAATGGACGATAGCGCCGTTGGGGCCGCTACCCGAAATCGTATCGAAAGAGAGGTCGCGCAGCATGTCCGTAGCTTCGCGGAATTTCTGCAAGCGGTCGGCAGCGGCCAGTTCGTCTACTCCGCCCTTCGGCGCTTCGATCGAAAGCCAGTGCAGGAAACGCGAAAGCGCAGCCCCATCGCGGGCCTGAGCGGCTTTGTGACCCGCCTGTTCCGCTTCGTTTTTGATCGCCTTGGGCAGGGCGCAGGGATCGGCCTTTTCAACCACTTGTGCGCCGGCATCTTCGAGGAGCGAGAACACGGCCGCCACGCACGAATCGGGATCGGCGACGACGCGCTTGTCTGCCAATGCACCGAGCGCCTCTGCGAATTCATCGGCCGCCCGTACGGTCACGGCATTGCCGAGGTGCGCGCGAAGCTCAGGTGTGACCTTGCCTTGCTCGATGAACAGGTCTGCCTCGCCGCTGGCATGGACAATCGCATTGGCGAGCACCACTGGCGTGCGCTCGATGTCGGACCCGCGAATATTGAACAGCCAGGCCAGCGAATCGAGCGCGCAGATTACCGTGGCATCGAGCTTTTCGGTTTCGAGCCACTTGGCAAGTTCGCCGCGCTTTTCGGCGCTGGTACGGCCTGCAAGGCTTTTGTCGTGAACCAGCGCCGGTGCGGGTGATGGCGCTGGCCGGTCTGACCAGACGGCATCGACCGGGTTGGCGGTAACCGCGACCAGTTCGCCGCCGCGATTTTCCAGCGCCTCCTGCGCGGCCTTGACCCAACGTTTGCCGTGCAGCCACGGATCGTAGCCGATCTTTGCTCCGTCCGGGGCGTGGTCTCCCACCCATTTTGCCACGCTGGTTTCGGGCACGCTTTCGTAAGTCCACAGTGCGCCATCGACCTGATCGCGCACCTGCAGGGTATAGCGCCCGTCGACGAACATCGCCGCTGCCGGATCGCGCGCCGCATCGGTCAGCACCACCGCCGTGCCAGCCGATCCGCCGAAGCCGGTCAACCAGGCGAGGCGCTGTGCATAGGCACCGACATATTCGCTCATGTGCTCATCGGAGATCGGCACGACGAAGCCATCGAGTTCCTGCCGCGCCAATTCCTTGCGCAGCGCATCGAGCCGGGCCTCGTGGGTCTTCATCAGCATCGGTCTTTTTGGGCTCCATCCGGTCTTGCCGTCACATCTAGCGAAACATAGGTATTATCGCCAAGCCGCGCCAGCAAAGCGCGGGTGCCAGGAAAGACTATCCGTGAAGAGTTTCCATATTGCGATAGCCGCAATCCTGTTCGCGCTGTTGGCCAGCGCGCCTCTTCAAGCCGAGGAACCAACCGACTTGCCCAACAAAAATCCCAGCGCGCCGCCTGTTGCCGAGAAGCGCGAGCACACCTTTACGCACCACGGGATAACCGTGTCCGATCCCTACAGCTGGCTGCGTGACCAGTCCTATCCCACCGTAGACGACAAGGAGGTGCTGGATCACCTCAAGGCCGAGAATGCCTGGTTCGAAGCGCGCATGGCGCCGCAACAGGACATGGTCGAGACGTTGTTCAAGGAGATGCGCGGCCGCATCAAGGAAGCCGATAAGAGCACGCCGCAAAAGGATGGCGACTGGCTCTACTGGGTCGAATACGAGGAAGGCGCCGAATACAAGAAATGGTGGCGCAAACCAGTCGCGGCCAAGAATGATGGGAGCGAGGACGAGCTAATCCTCGACGAGAATGCGCTGGCCAAGGGCAAGAAATACTTCCGCCTCGGCGCGCTGTCGGTCAGCCAGAACGGGCAGTTTCTCGCCTATTCGGTCGATGCCAACGGTTCCGAGCGATTCACCGTCAAGATCAAGGACCTCAAGACCGGCAAGCTGAAGCGCGACACGATACCCGGCACGCTGTCCTCGCTGGTCTGGGTCGCTGGCGATAAGGGGCTCGTCTATTCGCTCGCCAACGAAAACTGGCGCACCGACAACGCGCGGTTGCACTGGTTGGGCAAGCCCGTCTCGCAGGATGTCGAGCTCTATCATGAGCCTGACGATGGCTTCGGGGTCGGTGCGACTCTCTCTTCCAACGAGAAGTGGCTGATAATCGGCACCGGCGATCACGAGACCAGCGAGGTTCGCATGGTCCCTGCCAACGATCCGTTGGCTGAGCCGCTGCTGGTGCGTGCGCGGCAGAAGGGGTTGGAATATGCAGTCGATGAGCGTGACGGCATTCTCTACGTCTACACGAACGACACTCACGAGAATTTCCGGCTGGCAACAGCGCCTATGGAAAACCCGTCGGATTGGACCACCCTGATCGAGGGGTCCGACCTTTTCTACATGACGGGCTTCTCGCTCTTCAGAGACTTTTATGCGGTCGAAGGCCGCCGTAACGGGCTCCACCAGATCGAAGTGCGATATTACGACGAACCGGCGCGGATCGAGCCCATTGCCTTTCCCGAGGCAAGCTACGTCGCGGAACTTTCCGACAATCCCGAATGGGCAGTCAGCAAACTGCGCCTCTCCTACGAATCGATGGTCAGCCCGGCGACGACCTACGACTACGACGTCGCGGCCCGAAGCCTCGAAGTGCTCAAGGTGCAGGAAATTCCGTCTGGCTACGATGCCTCGCAATATGTCACCGAGCGGCTTGAGATCGAGGCGCGCGACGGCGCTATGGTTCCGGTCAGCGTGGTCATGCGCAAGGACCGGGATGCGATGAACAAAGGGCCTGGCGGTCCGCTCCATATCTATGGCTACGGAGCCTATGGCACGGCGATTGATCCGGGATTTTCGACCCGGCGGTTGTCGCTGGTCGATCGCGGATTCGCCTATGCCATCGCCCATATCCGTGGCGGCGACGACCTCGGCCGTGCCTGGTACAAGGCCGGGAAGCTCAAGCAGCGAACCAATTCCTTCAACGATTTCGTCGATGTCGCCAAAGGCTTGATTGCACGCGGTTACACCCGTGAAGGGCGAATCAGCATTTCGGGTGGTTCGGCGGGCGGCGAACTGATGGGCGCGGTGGTCAATTCCGACCCCGGCCTGTTCGGCGCCGTGGTTGCGCAGGTGCCATTCGTCGATGTGCTCAACACCATGCTCGATGCCTCGCTGCCGCTGACGCCGGGCGAGTGGCCGGAATGGGGCAATCCGATCGAGGACAAGGCGGCCTTCGAGCTGATCCGCTCCTACAGCCCCTATGACAACGTCAAAGCGCAAGACTATCCGCCGATGCTGGTCACCGCAGGGCTGAACGACCCGCGCGTTACTTATTGGGAACCGGCAAAATGGGTGGCGAAACTGCGAGAGCTCAAGACCGACGACAACGAGCTGCTTCTCAAGACCAACATGGGGGCGGGCCACGCCGGCAAGTCCGGCCGGTTTGCATCGTTGCGCGAGGATGCCGAGGAATATGCATTCGTGCTGTGGCAGATCGGGAAGTGACTCCAGACGGTCCGCCGCCGGAGAACGTGGGCTTCTCGCGAACTTTCACGGCCGGGCCTGAGCACATCGACGCACTCGGCCACGTCAACAACGCCGTCTGGGTCCAATGGATGGAAGAGGTCGCCACGACGCACTGGCGCAAAGTCGCGCGAGCTGAACATGTTGAAGCCTATCTCTGGGTCGTGACCCGGCACGAGATCGATTATCG
>CAZRVW010000173.1:0-6032 GCA_964603645.1 uncultured Novosphingobium sp.
CGGTCTGGAACATGACGTTGTCCACGCCGACCTTGTGTGCGTCGGCATAGAGGTGCTTGCGCTCGAACCACGAACATCCGTAGATCTGACGCGCAAAGATGTCGGTGGGCGAAATCTGGTAATCGCTCTGCGCCTCGCGCATCTGGAATTCGACCGCTTCGAGCATGAACGGGATCCAGCCAACACCGCTTTCGACCGAGACGAGTTTCAGCTTCGGGAAACGCTCCAGCCAGCGCGAGATGAAGATGTTGGCGAACAGCTGGAAATTGGCGAAGAACAGCGAACTCGAACCATAGGCCAGCTTTTCGGTCGGTGTGAAGCTGGGCCAGTGGCCCTCGCCGAACCATTCGCTGCTCGAAAAGCCGCCACCGATGTGGAAGTTGATCGGCATCCCGGTGTCTTCGCAGAATTCCCAAAGCGGGTTCCAGTGCTCGTCTGCGAGATCGGGCAAGCCGTTGTTGTGGGGTTGCGAATGGGTGTTGAGCCCGCGCAGGCCCATGGCCCGGCAGCGTTCGGCCTCGGCAAGGGCGTCATCCATGTCCCACCACGGCACCATGGCCATCGGGAAGATGCGGTTGCCGGAATCGGCCTGGAACTCGGCGAGTGCATCGTTGTAAATCTTGGTGATGACGAGGCGCAGCTCGGCATCGACATTCATGCCCTTCTGGTTGCCGAAGCCGAGCAGATTGGGATAGCAGATCTGCGCCGATATTCCGGCATCGTCCATGTAGGCGACGCGTGCCTTGGCATCCCAGGCGCCGTCGAAGATTTCCTCGAACTTCCAGGTGGTCAGCTCCATGCCATAGGCCTTGGTGCCGTCCTTGCGGATCGTGCAGCTTGCGAAGGCAGGGCCCATGCGCACGTCGCCGTCCATGAACCACGACAGCTCGCCATCGACCTCCTTCACCTGTGGTACCCGGTCTTTCCAGCTGCCGGTGGCGCGGCTCGTCCACAGGTCGTAGGGCTCGGCGTAATGGGTGTCGGCGTCGATCACCGAGATATCGGCGAATGCCTCGGGCTTGGTGTGCAGGGTCATGGCGATCTCTCCAGTTGGCGGCTTCATGGCCGAGCCGGCGCGAAATTCCCGTTCACATTTTCGAACTAGATTTCGCAATCAAGAAAATTTCGCTGACCGGCGCATCCGAGTCAAGAAGCAGTTTGCGAGCTGGCCGCACCGGGCGGTCACTCTGGCCAGTAGCGCGCCTTCAGCTCCTTCTTGTAGAGCTTTCCGGTTTCGGCGCGCGGCATTTCCTTCTCGAAATCGACAGAGCGTGGACATTTGACGTCGGCGAGGCGCTCGCGGCACCAGGCGATCAATTCGGCGCCGAAGTCCTCTCCGGCACGCGCCCAGTCCTTCGGCTGGACCACCGCTTTCACTTCCTCGCCGAAGTCGTCGTTGGGCACGCCGAACACGGCGACATCGAGAACCTCAGGGTGAGTGATCAGTAGGTCCTCGACTTCCTGAGGATAAATGTTCACGCCGCCCGAGATGATCATGAAGTGCTTGCGGTCGGACAGGTAGAGGAAGCCGTCCTCGTCGAGCCGCCCGACGTCGCCAAGTGTCGTCCAGCCCGGATGCTTGGGATTGCGCGAGTTTGCGGTTTTTTCCGGATCGTTGTGGTATTCGAAATCCCTGCCGTCCTCGATGTAGATCGTGCCGGTCTCTCCCAACGGCAGTTCCTCGCCGTCGTCGTCGCAGATGTGCAGCGTGCCGTACATCGCTCGACCGACCGAACCGGGATGGGCAAGCCATTCTTCCGAATTGATCCGGATGAACATGTTGCCTTCGGACCCGGCGTAGTATTCCTCGATGATCGGGCCGAGCCAATCGATCATCTGCTGCTTGACCGGTACCGGGCAGGGCGCGGCAGCGTGAATGACCTTCTGCAGCGACGACAGATCATGCCGTTTGCGCTCCTCTTCGGGCAGGCGCAGCAGGCGAATGAACATGGTCGGCACGCACTGCGTATCCGTAATCTTGTAGCGCTTGATGGCGGCGAGGAAGCGTTCGGGAGTAAATCGCTTCATGCACACTACTGTACCACCCAGAGAGTGGACGATCGTGGTATAGCCAAGCGGCGCGGCGTGATAGAGCGGCGCGGGCGAGAGGTAGGTTGTGTTCTCGTCGAAGCCCCAGAACATCTGGAACATGACTGCGCCCGGGTTTTCCTGAACCGGCGGGCCGTCGCTGACGGGAATGCGTACTCCCTTGGGCCGTCCGGTAGTGCCGGAGGAATAACCCATGCGCACGCCAATCCGTTCGTCGGCGATTGGCGTTTCGGGCTGCTCGGCGGTGAGATCGTTCCAGTTTTCAAGCCCATGAATTGGACCAACCCCGATCATGGCCATGAGGTCCGGCATGAGTGACGGGTTTGCCGAGAGATCGGCGGCGACTTCGGCAAGGCTCTCGCCGATCAGAAGGTGCGTCGAACCGCTGTCATTGACGATATAGGCGACCTCGTTGGCCTTGAGCCGCGAGGATAGAACTACAAGAATGATCCCGGATCGCTGCGCTGCCCAGATGATATCGAAATACTCGGCGCGGTTCTCGCAGAACAGGGCGACGGCATCGCCATTCTTCACTCCGAGTGCGCGAAAGGCATGGGCGCCGCGATTGGCGCGCGCTTCGAGCTGGGCGAAGGAAATGACCTCGCCTGTATCTTCCATGATGACGGCGGGTTTGTCGGGAGTCTTCTCGGCAAATATTCTTGGATGCATGGTGGTTCTTGGCTCTCCCTGAACTGGCTGGGCGGATCGCGATGATGCAGCCAGAACGAAAATTGGTTTCGAACGCTTATCTCCGACGGCGCCAGGAAGCAAAGCTTGTGACGCTGTTCCAGTATTCCGAATTTCGACCTATTCGAACAGCATGACCTGTACGTCGCGCTCGCCGGTGAAAGCGTGGCGGCCATGTGCTGTCAGCTTGTTGTCGAGCAGCATCACGTCGCCGGCCTGCCACTGGAATGCCACCTTTCGCGCTTCGAACAGACCTTGCACGGAAAGGTAATCGCCTTCGGTGAAAGGATCGCCATTGCCGAAAGAGACGGCATATGGACGGTCGGTATGGTCTCCATACAAACGGTCGAACATGTCGGCACGCTCCTTGCCGATGGTATGCGCGTTCTGCACCTGCGAGTTGAGCTGGTTGAAATAGAGCACGTCGCCGGTGACGGGATGAGTCGACACAGCGGGCTCGTCGTTCCAGAAGGTCAGGCTGCCATCGTCGTTCCAGCGATAGTGGGTGCCGCGTTCGGTGAGCTTGGCGGACACCTCCTCGCGGTTGTCACTGTCGAACCAGTACTGCCATGTCGCATGGCGCAGTTCGGGTTCGGCACGCCAGTCATCGACCTCGTTTGAGCGCAGGATGCGCACGTATCGCGCGCCGTGGTCCTCGAACTTGCGGCGCCGTTCCGCCGGAATTTCTTCGAGCAGGCCGCGCATGTCGCAGATCACCGTCTCACCGCCGCTCTCGGGAGCCACCTTGCACCACAAGGCCAGCGCGCGCGGATTGTCCGGCATGTAGGACATTTCCTGATGGAGCCGGATATAGACATGCGGCGGCGTGCGGGTCGCTTCCATCGCCGGTCCCTTGATCGCCTTGCGGTTCGAGGTGCCCCCGGCATAGCCCTTCGCATAGGGCGCGAAGCGGTCGAACATGGCGATGAAGTCATTGGTTTGGGCAACGGGGAAGCCGCGCCAGACGATGGCACCGAACGAGAGCAGGGCCTCTTCGATTGCGGCGTGGTTGTCGGACATCCAGCGTGGCAGGTCGGGAAAATCGCCATCAGGCTCGATCCACAGCGGCGGTGAGCCAGGAAACGGTTCGGACAGGCGCACTGGGCCTGAAAATTTCGCGGCCACCTGTTCCAGGCGCTGCGAGGATGTCGCCAGTGTCGCCAAGGTCAGGCCTCCGCTATTACCGGCTCACGGGCCTCGATCACGCTCTTGCCATCGAGCGACATGGTCGTGCGTCCGATTTCGTCGAGAAACTGGTATGACCAGGCGAGCACCCCGGTACGTACGTCGGGGGGCTCTGATGTCAGCGCGAGCGCTGCCTCAGCGATGTGTTCTTCCTTCTCGACGGCTTCGTGGTCCGGCCCGAATTCGAGGCCGAGGTTTTCGAGCCCCGGCGTCCACACCGCGCGCACCGGGGCAACGATGTTAACCGCGATGCCGTGTTCATATAGCTCGGCGGCAAGGCCGAAGCTCATGCGGTGATCGGCAGCCTTGAGCGAAGCGTATAGGGCGTCGATGCCGAAATAGGCGAGGTGTTCGGAATAGGGCTGCTTGGGCAGCTTGACCACCGAACTCGATCCCAGATTGAGGATCGCGCCCGCTCCCTTCGCCTTCATGCCGGGCACCAGCATATTGATGAGGTGCAGCGGCCCTTCATAATACATGCCGATCTGGTGGCGAATATCCTCGTAAGAGTATTCGTCGATGTTCTTGTAAAGCGGCGTTCCGGCATTGTTGACCAGGATATCGACCGTTCCCAGTTGCTCCTGACAGGCGCGAACGAAGGCCTCGCGGCTGGCTGCATCGGCAACGTCGAGACCGATCGGCGTTGCCTTGCCGCCGAAGCTGCGGATCGTATCGGCAACGTCGTGGATCGTGCCCGAAAAACCTTCACTCGGCTTGTCGACGCTCCGCGCGGCGAGCACCACGTGCGCCCCCCCCGAAGCGAGACGCGTGGCGATGGCCTTGCCGATGCCCCGGCTCGCCCCGGTGATGACCGCGACCTTGCCCGCTAGTGCCTGTGTCGAATCCATCAGGCGTCGGCGCGTCGCAGTAGTTTGCCGGGCAGCGCGCCGGTATGTTCGCCATTCTCGATGAACACTTCGCCTGCGACCATTGTTGCCTTGATGCCCTGAGCCTTTTGCGAAAGGCGCCGTGCGCCCCTGGGCAGGTCATGGACAATTTCGGGCATCATCGGGCCGAAGGTATCGGGATCGAAGATATTGATGTCCGCCATGTTACCCGCCTTGAGCACGCCGCGATCGGCAAAGCCCCATGCGGCGGCAGGGCGGCTCGTGACCATCTGGATGCATTCCTCAAGCGGGATCAGGCCCTTCTCGCGCCAGAAGTAGGCGATCAGGTGGCTCTGGATCGAGCTGTCGGCGATCTGGCTGACGTGAGCCCCGGAATCGGAGAAAGTCATGGCAGTCTGTGGATGGCGGATCATCTCGACTGTTTCTTCTTCGGTCGAATGGGTGATCGGCTGCATGAACATTGCGTCCAGACCGCTTTCGATCGCCATGTCGATGACCAGTTCGCCGGGATGCTTGCCCGTCTCGGCGGAAAGCTCGGCAAGGCTACGCCACGGAGGCATGACCTTGTCGTAGACGAAGAATTTCTCCCAGTCGGGACGCGGCGCTTCGGCACCGGCAGTGCTGGTGTAGTTGCCTTCCTTGATCGCGTTGACTAGGAACTCGCGCGTTGCCGGATCCTTGAGCCCGGCCAGCTGCGCCTCGAGCGGCCGTTCGCGGAATTCCTTCCACGCGGGCAACCGGTCGAAGGCAAGCGAAGACCGGAAAGACGTCAACGTCGTGATGCCGCGGCTGTGGGTCTGGCCGAACATCCTGCCGCCGGCCTTGTTCACCTTTTCCATGTAGTCAAGCTGGCGGCGATACTGCCCGCCGAGCACGCCGAACGTCACCAGCACGCCGGTTTCGATGGCGAGGTCGCTGAGCCAGGTGTAAAATTCATCGAACTCGGGCGTGCCGGGCTGGAGCGTTTCCTGCGCCATCTCAAAGGCGGTGCCTTTGCGGCCCTTCATCTGGCGGACGAGTTCGGACACTTCGTCGCGCGTTGCGAGACGCGAAGCGACAAACCGGTCGTCGGCAGTGAGGTGCGCGGTTGCGCGTGAAGTCGAAAAGCCGATGGCGCCAGCATCGAGTGCGCGGTTCAGTTCGCCCTTCATGGCCGTGAGATCGTCTTCACTCGCTTCGTCGGTGAAGGCGCGTTCGCCCATCGCCCAGGTACGCAGGGCGGAATGGCCGATGTAGGCGGAGTAGTTGATACCCTTCGGCAAG
>CAZRVW010000174.1:0-5931 GCA_964603645.1 uncultured Novosphingobium sp.
AGCCTCTATCTGGACTTCATCAACATGTTCCAGTTCCTGCTGAGCTTCCTTGGCAGCAGGGAGTAGGACGCGTGGTTTAGACCAAATGGGATGCCCGGTGCGGTCCAGCCGCGCCGGGCATTTCCTTTTCCCGGGTTGGACAATTTCCCCTTCCAAGCCGCAGGGCACTTCGCTAAGGGAGCCGCTCGCGAACGCGGCCGCAGGGTCCGGCGCGATGATACTGGAACGGGGCCGTAGCTCAGATGGGAGAGCGCGTCGTTCGCAATGACGAGGTCAGGGGTTCGATCCCCCTCGGCTCCACCAGTGTACTGCCAGCCGTCACCTACCGGCCTGCGCGCCCCGCAATGACGATTTCGGAATCATCGCCTAATCGGCTAACCCCACCTCATGCATTTCCTTGATCAGGCCAAGATATTCATTCGCTCCGGCGCGGGCGGGCCGGGCGCGGTCAGCTTCCGGCGCGAGAAATATATCGAATACGGCGGGCCTGACGGCGGTAACGGCGGGCGCGGCGGCGATATTATTTTCCGCGCGGTGGCCGGTCTCAATACCCTGATCGACTTTCGCTACACCCAGCATTTCAAGGCGAAGCGCGGCGGCCACGGCATGGGCAAGGACCGCACCGGGGCCTCTGCCGACGATCTCGTCATCGACGTGCCGGTCGGCACCCAGATCATGGATGAAGACCGCGACATGGTGCTCGCCGACTTGGTCGAAGCCGGGCAGACCGTCACAATGCTCGAAGGCGGCATGGGTGGGCGCGGCAACGCCAGCTACAAGAGCTCAACCAACCGTGCGCCGCGCCAGCATCAGCCGGGCGAGCCGGCACAGGACATGTGGGTGTGGCTGCGCCTCAAGCTGCTCGCCGATGCTGGCCTCGTCGGTCTGCCCAACGCGGGCAAGAGCACGTTTATCAACTTCGTGACCAACACCAAGGCGAAGGTCGGCGCCTATCCCTTCACCACGCTCCATCCCCAGCTTGGCGTCGTGCAGCACAAGGGCCGCGAATTCGTGCTCGCCGATATCCCCGGCCTGATCGAGGGCGCGGCGGAAGGGGCGGGGATCGGCGACCGGTTCCTGGGCCATATCGAACGTTGCCGCGTGCTCATCCACCTGATCGACATCGAGAGCGCCGATCCCGACCCGGTCGAGGCGATGCGGATCGTCGAAGGCGAACTGGAAGCCTATGGAGAGGGGCTGGATGGCAAGCCGAGGCTGGTGGCGCTTAACAAGGTCGATCTTGCCGATGCCGAACTTGTCGAAGCCTATGCGGCGGAGCTGCGCGAGGCGGGCGCCGACGAAGTGTTTCCGATATCCGGTGTGACCGGCGAAGGTGTCGACAGGCTGCTGGATGCAGTGATTGCCCATTTGCCTGCGCGAACCGTCACCGAGCGGCCACAGGGCGAGGTCGAGGAGACGGACGAGGCTGAGGGCGGATCCTGGTCACCGCTATAGGTGCGTTTCGATTGCGACACTGCACTTTGCAGAACCACGCCGTTGCCCTAACCAGTCGCCACCATGCCCTTAACGCGCCTTGCGGACCTGACCGATCCTGCCCTCTGCCCCTGCCTTGTCGTCAAGGTAGGCTCGTCGCTGCTGGTCGGAGCAGATGGTCTCAGGCGCGACTGGATTGCCGGACTGGTCGAAGAGATCGCCGGTTGCCGGGCGCGAGGACAGAACGTCATCATCGTTTCGTCTGGCGCCATCGCGCTGGGTGCGGCGCGGCTCAGCCTCGACAAGGGTGGGCGTGGCAGTCTCGCCGATGCCCAGGCAGCGGCCTCGGTCGGTCAGATCGCGCTTTCGGGTCTGTGGGCGGACCTGCTTGGTCGTCACGACATCACGGCCGCGCAATTGTTGCTCACGCTGGATGATCTTGAAGACCGGCGGCGCTATCTCAATGCCACTGCGACGCTCGGCCGGCTGATCGATGCCGGCGCGGTGCCGGTCATCAATGAAAACGATTCAGTTGCCACCCACGAAATCCGGTTTGGCGATAATGACCGGCTGGCCGCCCGCGTCGCTCAGGCAGTGCAGGCGAGCGCGGTCCTGCTGCTGTCCGACGTCGATGGTTTGTTTGACCGCGACCCTGCCGATCCTGCGGCCACGCTGGTGCGCGAGGTGCGCGGCGTGACCCACGAGATCAAGGCCATGGCGAGTGGCGGTTCCAGCTCCGGGCTTGGCTCGGGCGGCATGATTTCCAAGCTCCAGGCGGCCGAAATCGCCGACATGGCGGGTGTCTCGCTTGCCATCGTCAACGGCACCCACGACAGGCCGATCGCGCGAGCTATCGATCGAGAAGTCGGAACGCTGTTCTTGCCACCCGAGGGCAAGCGCCGGCGCCAGGCTGCGCGCAAGGCGTGGCTGGGCGGGCGCATGAAGCTGAAGGGCGAACTGGTCGTGGATGCGGGCGCCGCGCAGGCCTTGCAGGGAGGAAGCAGCCTGCTCGCGGCGGGCATAACCACGGTGCGAGGTGCCTTCCAGCGCGGGGACCCGGTGGGGATTGTCGATGGCAATGGTGCGGTCCTCGCCCATGGCTTGTCGGAATACGACGCGGACGACTGCACGAAGCTGATCGGCAAACACTCGCGTCAACACGAAGCCCTGCTGGGCTATGCACCGCGCTCGGCGGTCGTGCATCGCAACCAGCTAGTTCTGAAGTGAAACTGGCGGTTACAGGCGGGACCGGTTTTGTCGGGCAGGCGCTGCTCGATCTCGCGCTGGCCGATGGGCACGAAGTGGCTGCATTGGCACGCAAGCCCCAAAAACTGCGTGAGCGAGTTGAGTGGATTGCCGGTGATCTGTCCGACGCCGGCGCGCTGGCAACACTCGTGCACGAAGCCGACGCGGTCATCCATGTCGCAGGCGTGGTCAATGCGCGGGACAGGGACGGCTTCGAGCAGGGTAACGTCGTCGGCACGCTCAATCTGCTGGAGGCGATGAATGGCGCGGGGAACCAGCGGCTTGCCTATGTCTCATCACTCTCTGCTCGAGAGCCCGGACTGTCCGATTATGGTGGTTCCAAGGCTCGTGCAGAAAAGCTCGTCAAGGCCAGCGGGCTCGATTGGACGATCGTGCGCCCACCTGTGATCTACGGCCCCCGAGACACAGAGCTGCTCGAACTGTTCAAGGTTTCGCGGTTTGGCTTCGTTCCGATGCCGAAGGAAGGCCGCGCCTCGTTGATCCATGTCGACGATCTGGCGCGGCTGTTGCTGGCGCTGGTGCCCGGCGGTGAACAGGTGACTGGTAGGACTTTCGAGCCCGATGACGGTCGCAAGAACGGCTGGAGCCATTACGAGCTTGCCCGCGCGATCGGCTGGGCAATGGGAGGAAGACCGCGCGTGATCGGCCTCTCGCCGCGCATCATGCAGCGCGCGGCGAAGGCTGACCGGTTCGTGCGCCGGTCGCGTGCGAGGCTGACCCCAGACCGGGCCGCCTATTTCAGTCATCCCGACTGGGTGGTGAGCCACGGCGCGCGACCGCCGCACGAACTGTGGCACCCGCGCATCGAAACACGTGAAGGGTTGACGGCGACGGCGCAGTGGTATCGCGAAAACAAATGGGTATGATTTCGTTCAGCTGACCACCCGGTCCGGGTAGAAATGCTCTGCCATGCGGCGCACGCCGTCCTTCCAGTGGACCTTGCACGGGCCGGTGATCGATGACCGCTTGCGATGGTCTCCGACCGAGCCGACGGACGCGCCAGGGACTACTTCGATCTCGATCCTGGGTTCGACTCCCAGCAGTTCGCCGATCCAGGCGGTCCATTGCTGTACGCTGACGGGATCATCTCCGCACCAGTTGACGATCGTTGCGGGCACACTGGCGACGCCGAGCAGGGGCTCTAGCTGATCGACGATGTCGTCGTCGTGGATCGGGCTGTAGGTCATCGGGTCCCAGCGGGTCTTGACTGGCTCTCCGGCCGCAATCGCCTGCATGTGCCAGACCGGCATGCCGCCCTGCTTGCCATAGGCCGCGCCCATGCGGGCAATGGTGATCGGCAGCTTGTATGAGCGGGCACAAAAGCGCGCGACCGCTTCTTCGGCGATTTTCGAGATCGAATAGGGCGCCTGACCGGGGACTGCCGCATCGCCAAGCGGGTCACCCTCGTCGAAGGGATGCCACGGATCGGGATGCGGCTTGTAGGTCGTCACCGTGGACATCACCAAGGCCGCCTTGGCATCGCGGCAATGCTCCAGCAGCAGGCCGGTGCCTTCGGCATTGACCCGCAGCGCGCGTTCATAGTCGCTCTCGCTGAAATCTGCGGCGAGATGCAGCAAATAGGTGAAATCCTGGGGTAAATCCCCAAACTCGCCGGTGGAATAGTCGATCTTGCGCGTCGTTACACCGAGCGCATCGATCCGCTCACGGCTTTGCGGGTCCGAGAACCGGGCGATGCCCCAGACATCGTTGTGCGGTGCGAGCGCTTCGCTGAGTGCTGAGGCGATGCGTCCTGCCGGACCGGTGATCAGGATCTTCTCGTCTTTGATCATGTACGCATCACCACAACTGGCGTAGCTGTGCGGCTTCGCGGCGCTCGCTCAGCTCAATCTTGCGCCGCTCTGGCGTGATCACCGGCGTGTCCTTGGGCACATGTTTGCGGACATCCTTGAGCTTGATTTTCGTGACCACCGGATCGGGCGCCTCGTTACAGCGATTCCACCGCATCTGGATGATACCCCATTTCTCGCCGGCGGTATCGAGCCAGTTGGGCACGCCGGGGTCTTTGGCTGCGATCACAGCGCGGAACTTGCCGTCGCTGTCGAGCCGGGCCTGCGTGTCGTTGAGGCTCGACTGGTGATTGACCCAGTTGATCGTGGCAAAGCGGTCGTCGGCGACGAGGATCTGCCAGTAACGGCATTCCTCCGGCACGCGCGTTTCCAGCACCAGTGCCTCGTCGTCCTCGAACTCGAAGGCGCCATCGAGATAGACCTGGCCCTTGAAGGGGTTGGTCGCCGCCATGAGCTGCGATTTCTTGATCGTGTTGATGCCGTGATGCTTGCGGTAATAGCGGGTGAGGGTGATCTCGCTTTCGATCCGGGTTGCGATCCAGTTCTTGAGATTGGAAAACCGTGCCGCCATCTGCTCGGTCGTCAGCGGGGGCGCCTCGTCGAGCCGGTTGATCGCGATCCTTGGATCGATCTCGTTCCTCCAGTCAGCGGCATTCTTGCGCATCAGCAGTGACCCGGTCGTTGGCATGAGCGGCCACCAGTCGCCGGTGTATCCTTCCGGGCGCTCGGCGCTCAGGATGACGCTGAAATAGCGGTCTTCGTCGAGTGTGAGCTGATCGAGATCATTGGTCGGCGCTGGGGCGTTCTTGGCGGTTGCGTCATACACCGCCCTGCTTGTGAAATCGCCATTCTGCTGGGTGATTTCGACGAACCGCGAGGTGCCGCGATAGCCTGAAATGCGATAGGTGCCCTTCGGGTCGATCACGGTGAACATGTAGGCATAGTCGGGGTTCGGCCCGCCATAATCGAAGGCGTAGTTCCACAGCGGCGTGAAGGTTGGCTTTGCCGGATCGGCCCGCACATAGTTGAGATAGCCGTTCGCAAGCGAGCCGAGCACATACTGGTTCATTTCGATGCGGCGCGCTTCGGTATCGTCGCGCTCTGCCAGTTCGAGCATCTGCTTGCCGACCGGTTTGAGCGCTTCCATTTGGTCCGCCCAGGTCGGGAGGGGCTTGTCTTCGGCAGCCAGTGGCGCGCTCAAAAGTGCCGTTGCGCCCAGCGCATAAACCAGTCTTGTCGAAAATTTCGCCATGTTCCACTCCCGTTTTGTTGGAAGCAGTCTGGCGCAGGAACGCCGTCAGCGAAAGGGCAAACTGACCCGCGTCTAAAACGCCGGATCGTAACCGGGGGGCAATTCCCCGTCGTCCTCGCCGGGAGCATGGATGCCGCATTCGGTCTTGTCCCAGCCTTTCCAGCGGCCCGA
>CAZRVW010000175.1:0-5929 GCA_964603645.1 uncultured Novosphingobium sp.
GTGATCGAGTCGCCGGTGTGCACGCCCATCGGGTCGAGGTTCTCGATCGAGCAGACGATGATGCAGTTGTCCTTGCGGTCGCGCATCACCTCCATCTCGTATTCCTTCCAGCCGAGGAGCGATTCCTCGATCAGGACTTCGGTGGTCGGCGAGGCATCGAGCCCGGCGCGCACGATCTGCTCGAATTCGGCCTTGTTGTAGGCAATGCCGCCGCCGGTGCCGCCGAGCGTGAAGCTGGGGCGGATGATCGCGGGCAGGCCGGTCATTTCCAGCACTTTCCACGCCTCGTCCATGTTGTGCGCTTCGCCCGAGCGAGCGCTCTCCAGGCCGATCTTGTCCATCGCGTCGCGGAACCGCATGCGGTCCTCCGCCTTGTCGATGGCGTCGGCATCGGCGCCGATCATCTTGACGCCGAGCCGGTCGAGCGTGCCGTCCTCGAACAGCGCCAGCGCGGTATTGAGTGCGGTCTGCCCGCCCATGGTCGGCAGCATCGCGTCGGGCTTTTCCTTCTCGATGATCTTGGCGACGATCTCGGGGGTGATCGGCTCGACATAAGTCGCGTCGGCCATGTCCGGATCGGTCATGATCGTGGCGGGGTTGGAATTGACGAGAACGACGCGGTAGCCCTCTTCCTTCAGCGCCTTGATCGCCTGAGTGCCGGAATAGTCGAACTCGCAGGCCTGGCCGATAACGATCGGGCCGGCGCCGATGACGAGGATCGAGGAGATGTCAGTGCGTTTGGGCATTTAGGCGAGACTCGCGACGAATTTTTCAAACAGATAGAAACTATCCTGCGGACCAGGCGATGCCTCCGGGTGGTACTGCACGCCGAAGGCCTTCTTGCCCTTGATGCTGATCCCGCAATTCGAGCCGTCGAACAGCGACCTGTGGGTTTCCTCCACCTCCGGCGGCAGCGTCGCATTATCGACCGCGAAGCCGTGATTCATCGAGGTGATCTCGACCAGCCCCTCGCTCTCGCCCCAGTCGCCGCCACCACGCTGCACCGGGTGGTTCGCACCGCGATGGCCCTGGAACATTTTCGAAGTCTTCGCGCCCGCCGCCAGCGCTAGCATCTGGTGGCCCAAGCAGATCCCGAACAGCGGAATGTCGCGCTCTAGCAGGCCCTGAATGACCGGCACGGCATATTTGCCGGTCGCCGCCGGATCGCCCGGCCCGTTCGAGAGGAACACGCCATCGGGCTTGAGCGCCAGCACCTCGTCGAGCGTCGCCTCGGCGGGCACCACCGTCACCCTCGCCCCGGCCTTCACAAGATTGCGGAAGATGTTGTCCTTCGCGCCGAAATCCATCGCCACGACATGCGGCCGCGCATCGTGGGGCGAGCGCGCATAGCCTTTGCCCAGCGCCCAGGTGCCGCCTTCCCAGCCTTCCTCGCCTTGGCGCGAGACGATCTTGGCAAGGTCCATGCCTTCAAGGCCCGGCCAGTCCTGCGCGCGCTTTAGCAACGCGGGAATGTCGAACTTGCCCTCGGGCGAATGGGCGATCACCGCATTGGGCGCGCCCGACAGCCTGATCCGCCGCGTCAAGGCGCGCGTATCGACGCCCGCCAGCCCGATCTTGCCCTTGGCGGCCAGCCACTCCTCGAACTTTCCGCGCGAGCGGAAATTGCTCGGCTCGGTCACTTCCTCGCGCACGACGCAGCCGACCGCGCTCTCGACCTGCGATTCGAGATCCTCGTCGTTGACGCCGACATTGCCGATGTGCGGGAAGGTGAAGGTGACGATCTGCGCGGCGTAACTCGGATCGGTCATCACTTCCTGATAGCCGGTCATCGCCGTGTTGAAGCAGACTTCGCCTACTGCCTCGCCCACGGCGCCGAACCCCTTGCCCCAGATCACCGATCCGTCGGCGAGCACGAGGACTCCCGTCGCGCCGGATGGTTGCGCGTGCGAAGATGCGGCGTCGGCCATGGAAGGCGCTCCGTTACTGGGTTTCGGCGATAGGTGCTAAGTCCCATGGGCTAGTGTCCATTGTGCACTGCGTCAAGGCGCGAGACGTGCAAATCCACCTTACCGGTGATAGCAGGACCGAATTGACACCAACTTGTTGCAGGAAAGCCCGCCATCATGCTGCGCGAAGACATCAAGAATGCCCAGATTTCCGCCATGAAAGGCGGCGACAAGCCGCGCACCGCCGCGCTGCGCCTGATCCTGGCCAAGATCAAGGATCGCGATATCGAGCTGCGCACCGCCTCTAGCCAGCCCGACGACGATACGCTGGTGACCGAAGTGCTCCAGAAGATGGCAAAGCAACGCAAGGAATCGATCGAGCTGTTCGAGCAAGGCGGCAGGCAGGATCGCGCCGACGACGAAAAGGCAGAACTGGTGGTGATCGAGGAATTCCTGCCGAGCCAGCTCAGCGAGGACGAAACGAAGGCTGCCATCGAGGAAGCGAAAGCGGCGGTCGGCGCCGAATCGATCAAGGACATGGGCAAGGTCATGGCTGAACTGAAGGGCCGCCACGGCGCCGTGCTCGACATGGGAATGGCCTCTGCGCTGGTGAAAGCCAGCTTTGGCTGACCAATCCGCAAGGCTGTCAACAAGCCCCTCTCCGCGCTTGTCACGACCCGCCTGAAAGGCGATAATCGGGCATGGCGCTCTCCCCCCAATGGCTGGACGAATTGCGTTCGCGCGTCACGCTCTCGGGCGTGATCGGTCGCACCACGCGCCTCCAGAAAGCCGGGCGCGAGTTCAAGGCCTGCTGCCCGTTCCACAACGAGAAGACGCCCAGCTTCACCGTCAACGACGAAAAGGGCTTCTATCATTGCTTCGGCTGCGGCGCGCACGGTGACGTGATTCGCTGGATGACCGACCAGCGCGGTCTCCAGTTCATGGACGCGGTCAAGGAACTGGCCGCCGAAGCCGGCATGGACGTGCCCGCGCCCGATCCGCGCGCGGCGCAGACGGCGGAAAAGCGCGCTTCGCTTCACGACGTGATGCAGGCGGCGCAGGACTGGTTCGTGACAGTACTGCATGGTTCCGGGGGACAGGCGGCGCGCGCCTATCTCGAAAAGCGAGGTATTTCCCCGCGCACTGCTGAACATTTCGGCTTCGGCTACGCACCGGAGGATCGGCAGGCGATGAAAGCGGCGCTTTCCCGCTTTCCGGAGGACATGCTGATCGAGGCTGGGCTGCGAATCGCGGTCGAGGATCGCGAACCCTACGACCGTTTCCGGGGCCGCCTGATGCTGCCGATCCGCGACGCGCGCGGGCGGGTGATCGCCTTCGGCGGGCGCAGGCTGGAAGATCGCGATGGCGCGCCGAAATATCTCAATTCGCCCGATACGCCTTTGTTCGACAAGGGCCGCACGCTCTACAACCTCAACAATGCCGCGCCAGCAGCGCGCAAGTCCGGGCGGCTGATCGTCGTCGAAGGCTACATGGACGTCGTCGCGCTCGCCGCTGCGGGAATCGAGGAATGCGTCGCGCCGATGGGTACCGCGCTCACCGAGCAGCAGATCGAACTGCTGTGGCGGCAGGTGGAAAGCCCGGTGCTGTGCTTCGATGGCGACGCGGCAGGCCAGCGCGCAGCCATGCGTGCAATCGGCAGAGCACTGCCGATGCTGCGGCCTGCGCATAGCTTACGGATCGTCTCGCTGCCTTCCGGCCTCGACCCGGACGATCTGGTCCGGCGAGACGGCACCGCGGCAATGGAAGGCCTGCTGGAAGGCGCCAGTAGCCTCGTCGATACGTTGTGGCGGGCCGAACGCGACGCAGCGCCGCTGGCCACGCCCGAGGACAAGGCGGGCCTCAAGGCGCGGCTGCTCGCCCATGTCGATACGATTGGCGATCAGGATATTCGTTCGCTCTATCGGCGTGAATTGCTCGATCGCTACTCCGCCTACGCATTCCCAAAACGTGAGTTTCGAGCGGAATTTCGACGGGGCGTGCCGCTTCAGGCCCGAAGCTCGCCTCGCAATGTCGAGCGCCTGCGCCAAAATGCCGGCACAGGAGGTGCGCGAGCCGCGCTGCTCGGATCCGTCGTCTCGGGCTTGATTCGTTGGCCCGACGAAATCGCTCTGAACGCCGAAGCTCTTGCTGAACTGGCCGCAGAGGATCTGCGGATCGACGCCTTGCTTGAAGCCTTGGAAACAACGCAAAAGCTTGAAAGCAACCAATTACAAACCATATTTGCGGATAAGGGATTTCGCGTGCCCGGATCGAATGAAACGGAACGCATGCGCTTTCCGTTCTTGTCCGAGAATGAGGACGCCGATTTTGCACGTTCGGTCCTGCGTCAGGCAATCAACCTGCTGGTCGAGCAACCGGCACTTGAAGAAGCGGCAAGCCAGGCGCTGAAGCGGTACGAAACACACCTGACCGACGAGGCCAGGCTTGAACATGAGCGACTCGTGAAGAGAAAACTGGAATTTGACGCGCGACTAAGGCAAATGGCCGAAACCAGTGCTGCTGCGCGTGCAAACGAACCGGCACAATCCAGGGCGGAATGATGGCGACCAAGAAAAAAGAAGAACCCGAAGTAGCTGACCGCGAAGAGGGCGGCGATGCCCCGCTGATCGATCTCAACGAAGCCTCTATCAAGAAGCTTATCGCGCACGCCAAGCGGCGCGGCGTCATCACTTATGACGAGCTTAATGAGGCTCTGCCGCAGGACCAGATGTCGTCCGAGCAGATAGAAGACGTCATGTCCGCGATCTCTGAGATGGGCGTCAATATCGTCGAGAGCGACGATGACGCGCAGAACGACGACGATGGCCCGGAGGAAATCGCTCCTACCGGCGCCAGCGATGCCGCCGCGAAACCGGCGGAGACCAAGAAGAAGGAAACCGTCGAGCGCACCGACGATCCGGTGCGGATGTACCTGCGCGAGATGGGCGCGGTCGAACTGCTCAGCCGCGAGGGCGAAATCGCCATCGCCAAGCGGATCGAGGCCGGCCGCGACATGATGATCCTGGGCCTGTGCGAAAGCCCGATCACGTTCCACGCCATCATCCTGTGGTCCGAAGCCCTCAACAACGAGGAAATGCAGCTTCGCGAGATCCTCGATCTCGACGCCATGCTTTCCAAGGAACCACCCGTCGACAAGATGGAGGAAGATAACGAGGACGACAGCGGCGAGATTTCCGAGGAAACCGCCGGTCCGTCCTACAAGGAAGAAGACGACATCGAGGAGGAAGAAGAAGCATCCTCCGACGATGAAGACGACGACCAGGATGAAGACGACTACCAGATCGAACGCCGCGCCAAGCGTCCGGTTGAGGACGACGACGAAGATAACACACTTAGCCTCGCCCAGATGGAAGCGCAGCTCAAGCCCGAAGCGCTGGAGAAATTCGCCACCATCACCAAGCTGTTCAAGAGCTTCGAGAAGGTCCAGGTCGAGCGCCTCGACGCGCTCGGCGCGGGCAACGATTTTCCCGCCAACCGCGAGAAGAAATACCATCAGCTGCGTGAGGATCTGACCGCGCAGGTGGAATCGGTACAATTCCACGCCACCAAGATCGAATTCCTGGTCGACAATCTCTATGCCTTCAACCGCCGCCTGACTGCCCTGGGCGGGCAGATGCTGCGGCTTGCCGAGCGCTACAAGGTCAAGCGCGCCGATTTCCTTGCCGAATATGTCGGCCGCGAGCTCGACGATGGCTGGCTTGCCGAGATGTCCAAGAAGGACAAGAAGTGGGCGGCCTTCGCAGATGACGAGGCCGACACGGTCGAGCGCATCCGCGCCGAAGTCGCCGACATCGCCGCTGCCACCGGCATGTCGCTTCCCGAATTCCGCCGCATCGTCAACATGGTGCAGAAGGGCGAGCGCGAGGCGCGCATTGCCAAGAAGGAAATGGTCGAGGCGAACCTGCGTCTAGTCATCTCCATCGCCAAGAAATACACCAATCGCGGGCTGCAGTTCCTCGACCTGATCCAGGAAGGCAACATCGGCCTGATGAAGGCGGTCG
>CAZRVW010000176.1:0-5823 GCA_964603645.1 uncultured Novosphingobium sp.
TTCGGCGGCATCGAGGCTGACCTGGCTGCCTTCTGGCAGCTTGCGCGCAATGTCGAACAGCAAATGCGCCGAGACGGTGATCGCACCCGCGCTTTCGACCGAGGCCGCGGCAAGATGTTCGACAACCTGCAGATCGAGGTCGGTCGCCATGATCGTCAGCGTGCCATCGTCGGCCGTCTCGATCAGGACGTTCGAGAGGATCGGTATCGTGTTGCGGCGCTCGACGACTGACTGGACGTGGGAGAGGCACCGCAGCAGGGTCGCACGCTCGATTGTTGCCTTCATGACGCTCTCTTCGTCCCCCTTCGCCAGCCGGGAATCACTCCCTGTCGAAAGCTTGGACCACTCTCCTTAACGGCGGACAGGTTCGCGGCAAGACGCATGTCGCCGGATTGGGGAGATTCTGGGGATAATTCGCCCGTTCCTCGTCGTTTCTGAGGCGAAGCGGGCAAAGCGCCTCAGGACATCATCGCCATGCCGCCATTGACGTGGAGCGTCTGGCCGGTGACATAACCTGCCTCACGACTGGCGAGATAGGCCACAGCCGCGCCGATGTCCTCGCCCTCACCCATCCTGCCCATGGGTATCCGTGCATTCAGCGCCGCCTTCTGATCTTCGGGCAGAACATCGGTCATGGCGGTGCGGATGAAACCGGGAGCGACGCAGTTCACGGTGATGTTCCGGCTCGCGAGCTCCTGGGCGAGGCTCTTGCTCATGGCAGTGAGGCCGCCCTTTGCGGCAGCATAGTTCATCTGTCCGGGATTGCCGGTGGCGCCGACCACAGAAGTAATGGTGACGATGCGCCCGAAGCGCGCCTTCATCATCGGCCGGGCAGCGGCGCGCATCAGCCGGAAAGCGGCTTCGAGATTGACCCGGATAACCGCATCCCATTCCTCGTCCTTCATGCGCATCGCGAGGTTATCCCGCGTGATGCCGGCATTATTGACGAGAATGTCGAGCCCACCCAGCGTATCCACAGCCGCCGGCACGAGCTTCTCGACCTCGTCCGGCTGAGACAGATCGCAAGCGATGGCGACGTGATCGACTTCCTGTAAGTGCTGCGGCGTGTGCTCATCAAGCTCGTCGCGAAATGCACGCAGCTTCTCGGCGTTCGAGCCGGAGACCGCGAGGCGCGCGCCCTGCGCGGCGAGTGCGCGCGCAATCGCGGAACCAATTCCGCCGCTGGCCCCGGTGACAAGGGCGTTCATGCCAGTGAGGTCGAACATACGCGGTTCCATCAGCTTATAGTTCCTTGATGAGGGTTTCGATGTCTTCCATCGTCACGACGCTCGCCGTTTCGACGTCGCCAGCGCTGCGCTTGATCATCGAGGCGACGACCTTTCCGCCCAGTTCCACGAAATTGCTCACGCCCGCTTCGGCCATGGCAATCGCGCTCTCGCGCCAACGCACACGGCCGGTGACTTGCTCGACCAGCAACCGACGCACTTCGTCGGGATCGCTGACCATCGCGGCGGTAACATTGGCGAACAGCGGCACGCGCAATGGCCCTGGCGGAGTATCCCCCAACGCCGCTGCCATGGCATCGGCGGCGGGCTGCATCAGCGAACAGTGAAACGGAGCGGACACCGGCAGCGGCACGCCGCGTTTGATGCCGTGATCCTTGACCATTTCAATTGCCCGCCCGATCGCGGCGGCATGACCCGAAATGACGACCTGCGCCGTGTCGTTGTCATTGGCGACGGTACAGACCTGCCCCTCCGCCGCCGCATCGGCAAGTGCCTGCGCGGTTTCGATGGTCGCGCCAAGCAGCGCCGCCATGGCGCCTTCGCCGACCGGAACGGCGGCCTGCATCGCTTGTCCGCGCGTCTTGAGCAGGCGCGCCGTATCGGCAAGCGAGAAGCTGCCTGCCGCACACAGCGCAGTATATTCGCCAAGGCTGTGCCCGGCGACGAAATCGCACTTCTCGGCCAGCGCAATGCCGCCTTCGCGCTCAAGCACGCGCAGGGTCGCGATCGAGTTGGCCATGATCGCCGGTTGCGCATTTTCGGTGAGGGTCAGTTCATCTTCCGGACCTTCACGCATCAGCTTGGAGAGGTTCTGGCCGAGCGCGTCGTCCACTTCCTCGAACACTTCACGCGCGGCTGCACTCGCCTCGGCGAGGTCCGCGCCCATTCCGACCTTCTGGCTGCCCTGCCCCGGAAACACGAATGCCCGCATTCAACCCTCTCCCAATCCGATGTGCGCGCGGCCTATTGTCCCTGCGCGCTTCCCGCAAGCCCGAAGGGCACGATCCTGTTTTTCACATCGTGGCCGATGTCCGCTTCGCCGAGATAGGCGATCGCATGCCGATCGCACCAGTATCGCGCGATCTGCTCAGCGTCCGCGCCGAGTTCCCGGTCGTTTTCCGGCACATCGCTGACCCGCCCCATGCGCAGCCCCGCTATGCCACCCAGATGCGCGGAGACGTGGAAAAACAGCCGGTCGACAGCGTAGAGATGCTCGCTCACTTCCTCCAGCATGACGACATGCCCGGCAAGCCCCGGCATCAGCGGGGTGCCGCAGACCATGGCGAGCGTCATCAGGTTGAAGGCGACAGTCGGGTGATGATCGATCGACGGTTCAAGTCCAGAGGGATCACCTGACAGGAAAGTGAGCGCGCGGCGCACCGCTACTTCGCCACCATCCCTTGCCATATCCATCGGCATCGGCGCATGGACCGCCCTGCCGATTCCGGCGCGATAAAGGCCCGCCAGCAGATAGCCGGCGTCGGAATATCCAAGGTACGACTTCTGCGTCGCCACATGATCCATGCCTGCCAGTGCTGCCTCGGCGATCCGGCCTGCGCCATAGCCGCCGCGCGCGAACCATACCGCATCGAAGGAAGGATCGTTGGCGCATTCGAGCAGAGCGGCAAGCCGAACCTCGTCTGATCCGGCAAAATGCCCCTCGCTCGCCTCGCATTGGGGATGGAATTGTAGTTCGATGTCGGGAAATTCGACGCGCGCCAGCTCGTTCACACGGGCGATACTTTCCGCTTTCAGCGGCGTGGACGGAGCGCAGATGGCGACACGGATCATGGGGATGATCTAGCTGTCTTGTTGCGTCATGGCGAGAGGGAGCTAGACCATCCGCCATGAGCCAGACGCCATCGCCACAGGAACTTCTCTCTCGCCCGTTCTTCTTTTGCGGCATCGGCGGATCGGGGATGCTACCGCTTGCGCAGATCCTGAAGGGACGCGAGGCGACAGTCGCCGGGTCGGACCGCAGCCGCGATCAGGGCCGCACACCGGAGAAGTTTGCCGCACTCGAAGCGCAGGGCTTCACGCTATTCCCGCAGGACGGCAGCGGTATCGTCTCCCAAGATCAGGTGCTGGTCGCTTCGGCTGCAGTCGAAGACACGGTCCCCGAAGTGCGCCGCGCGAAGGAGCTTGGCTGCCTGCGCATGAGCCGGGCCGAACTGAATGCCATGCTGTTCAACACGTCCGGCACGGGGCTGGCCGTAGCGGGAACCAGCGGCAAGTCGACCGTGACCGGCATGCTCGGCTGGATTCTGGCAGCGACTGGTCGCGAGCCGACGATCATGAACGGCGCCGTGATGAAGAATTTCGTGACGCCTGAGCGACCGCTGGCCAGCGCGGTGGTCGGCTCGCCGGACCTTTACCTCAGCGAGGTGGACGAGAGCGACGGCTCGATCGCGCTCTATCGCCCGGCGGTCGGCGTGCTGCTAAATGTCAGCCTCGACCATAAGTCGATGGAAGAGCTGCGCGCGCTGTTCGGCAATTTTCTCGAGAGCAGCGAGATTGCTGCTATCAACGCCGACAATGCCGAGGCGCTTGCCTTGGCACCGCGCGCCAAGCAGGTAATTACCTTCGGGATCGAAAGCGAGGAATCGCACATCGGCGTGGTTCCCGGCTCGATCGGAGACGGCCCGACGCGGCAGACCGCCACGGCGGTCGACCGGCGCGGTGCGAACGAACATGATCTGATGCTGGGCGTGCCGGGGCGGCACAATCTCTCGAATGCGCTTGCAGCGATTGCCGGAGCAGTGGCGACAGGCGTGCCCTTTGGCGACGCAGTTGAGGCATTGGCGGGCTACAATGGCCTTGCCCGCCGTTTCGATATCGTCGGAACATCCAGCTCGGGCGTCACCGTAATCGATGACTTCGGCCATAATCCAGAGAAATGTGCCGCCACGCTGCGCACCCTGAAAGCTCACCCGGGCCGGGTGATCGCCTTCTTCCAGCCCCACGGCTACGGCCCGCTGCATCAGATGGGTCACGAACTGGCCAAGACATTCGCGCGCGAGCTTGGCCCCGACGACCTGACGATCTTTTGCGATCCGGTCTATTTCGGCGGCACGGTCGACCGCTCCGAAGGCAGCGAGAGGATCGTCCGCCTGATTGCCGAGGCAGGCGGGCAAGCGATCCATCTCCCCGCACGCGACGACTGCGGTGCGCATATTGCGGAAATCGCCCGCCCCGGCGACCGCGTGGTAGTCATGGGCGCGCGCGACGACACGTTGAGCGAATTTGCCGAGCGGGTGCTCGACCAGCTAGATTGAAGAGCGGAGAAGGAGGGGGACGATGCGAAAACTACTGAGCCCTGCGGCAAGCTTGGCACTTGCCTCGTTGCCAGTCAGCCTTACCGCGCAGGACAAGCCGGTTTTTCATCCGGACGGCACGATAAGCGTGCCAGCCTTCGAACTGCCACCTTCCGAGCTAGCCAGCCCCGAAGCACGCGCGGCTCAGGCCGACCGGTCCAAATCTACGATGGCCACGCCGCCAAGCGACATTCCCGTCGATGCGATACGGCAGGGTCTGGAAGCGATGCTCGCACCGCAAGTCGAGGCGATGAAGCGGGTCTATCCCGTCACGATAGCCGACACGACGATCGCGGGAGTTCCTGGCCGCGTGATTACCCCTGGCAGTGGCACGTTCGACAAAAAGCGGGTGCTGATCAACTTGCACGGCGGGGGCTTCACGATGTGCGCCACTGCCTGCGCCTTGCTCGAATCGATACCGGTCGCATCGCTCGGTGGCTACAAGGTCGTCACAGTCGATTATCGCCAGGCGCCCGAACACAGGCATCCGGCGGCGCTGGAGGACATCGAGAAAGTCTACCGCGCGCTCCTGAAAAGGTACAAACCGCAAAGCATCGGTATCTATGGATGTTCAGCCGGCGGCTCACTCTCGGCCCAGACGGCCGCTTGGCTGCCCTCACGCGGCCTTCCGCAGCCAGGCGCTATTGGCATCTTTGGCGCGGGCGCCGTGCGTTTCTTCAGCGGCGATTCCGCACATATTGCTGCTTACGTGGACGGCTCGTTCCCGCCGCCACCGAAACCGGGCCAGCATGGGGCCGACATCACTCGCGGCTATTTCAGCGAGGTCAGCATGGACGATCCGGTCGTCTCGCCGGCGCTGCATCCCGATGTTGTCGCGAAGTTTCCGCCAACCCTTATCATCACCGGCACCCGCGCCATGGACCTGAGCCCGGCAGTCGTCACCAATTCGGCCCTGCTCAACGCAGGGGTGCAATCCACGCTTATCGTCGGCGAAGGTATGGGCCATTGCTATATCTACCAACCCGACATGCCCGAGGCGCGAGACGCGCACCAGGCAACCGTCGATTTCTTCCGGAAACACCTCAGATAGTCCCGAAAGGACCGCCGTCATGATCAAGTCCGTCTCATTGCTGTTTCGCAATCCCGAACTCAGCCCCGAGGAATTCCGCGCCTACTGGGAGGATGTCCACGCACCGCTGGTCAAGAAATTGCTGCCGGGCCTAATTCACTATTCCGGTAGCTTTCCGGTTCAGGGCGCAAAGCAGTCACCGCATGGCGGCGCTTTCGAATGCGACGGGATC
>CAZRVW010000177.1:0-5814 GCA_964603645.1 uncultured Novosphingobium sp.
TCGAAAGGCCGAGCCTGGGCAGCGGCATCTTCACGGCCATGGAGGTGATGTTGATAATCCGCCCCCATTTGCGCTCGCGCATGCCCGGCAGGACGGATTTGATCAGCTGAATGGGTGCGACCATGTTGGTTCGCAATGCGTCGAACCACTCGGTCTCGTCCCAGTCGCCGATGTCTCCGGGAGGAGGCCCTCCCGCGTTGGTGATCAGGATGTCGGGCGCAGTGCAGGAATCAAGAAGCGCTCGGCGTCCATCAGCGGTCGCAACATTGGCGACGATCGGGGTCACCTTACGACCATTCCCGGCACCTAGAGCGGCAACAGCGTTGTCCAGGCGCTCTGCGGAGCGGCCATTGACGATAACCTCCACTCCAGCCTGGAGTAGCGCTTCGGCACAGGCGAAGCCAAGCCCCTGGCTCGATCCACACACAACCGCGCGCTTACCGGCAAGTCCGAAATCGAACATTGTCATCACAAACCAAAGACCCCCTCGTTCATGCTGGACTGCGCTCGTAGCTTCGGAGGCGGAGGAATCTCATGGTGTCGGCAGCTACGGCGGGAATGGCATCCAAGCCCTGGCCTCATTGTTTGGTGGTTCCCAGCCATCTCTTACAAAACTTGATGGGCCATTATTCAGCTCGCTACCGCTTCGACCAAGCATGGGCTATAGCAGTGCAGGGGGCTTGGTCCAACAAGCCAACACGAGGTTGGATCGCTTTGTGTGGTTAAGCCGTACAGGAGAACATAACTTCTGGGTTGGGTGTTATGGCGCCAATCCAGACAGACCAATACCAACGTGGAGTTCATGCCGAAAAGCTGATGCGTCAAGCCTTGCGACGTTTCAAAGGTCGTGTCCCAGGTGGTGGTGTAGGAACCGTCGATCCACGGTAGGATTGGGTTTATTTCAGGCGGCCAAGACTGGCAGGCTGAAGGTGGGATTATGGCTCATCGAGCCGAGTGTTTCCAGCGTCATGTAGCGGCGCGATACGGCCCACTCGTCATTCTGCTCCAGCATCAGCGCGCCGACCAGGCGGATCACGGCAGCATCGTTGGGAAAGATTCCCACGACATCGGCCCGTCGCTTGATTTCCTTGTTCACGCGTTCCAGCGGGTTGGTCGATGCGATCTGCGCCCAGTGCTCCTTGGGGAACGCCATGTAGGCGAGCACGTCCTCGCGCGATGCATCCATCATGGCGGCCAGCTTCGGGAACTTCTCGCGCAGGGTATCGGCGACCTGCTCCCACTGCTGGTGCGCCGCCTCGGCCGTATCCTGGGCGAAGATCGTCTTGATCATGGCGATAACGGCGGGCCGCTGCTTGGGTGCGGCATGGGCCAGCACGTTGCGCATCCAATGCACCCGGCAGCGCTGCTGGGTCGCATTGAACACCTTTCCGGCGGCGGCGCGAAGCCCTTTGTGATCGTCGGCAATGACCAGCTTGACACCGCGCAGGCCTCGGTCGGCCAGCGAGCGCAGGAAGGCTTTCCAGAAGGGCTCTGCTTCCGATGAACCGGTGGCGACGCCCAGCACCTCGCGCCGGCCATCGGTATTGACGCCGACAGCGATTATCGTCGCCGTCGAGACGATGCGCCCACCTTCGCGTTCCTTCAGGTAGGTGGCGTCGATCCACAGGTAGGGCCACTCGCCCTCGATCGGGCGCGTCAGAAAGGCGTTCACCCGCTCGTCGATCTCGCCGACCAGGCGGCTGACCTGACTCTTCGATACGCCGCTGGCGCCCATCGCCTTGACCAGGTCGTCGACCGAGCGCGTCGAGACGCCATGCACGTAGGCTTCCTGGATCACCGCCGCCAAGGCCTTCTCGGCCGTGCGGCGCGGCTCCAGGAAACTCGGGAAGTAGCTGCTCTTCCTGAGCTTCGGGATCGCCAGCTCGATCCGGCCTGCTCGCGTGTCCCAACCCCGTTCACGGTAGCCATTGCGGTGGTTGATCCGGGCCGGACTGCGAGCACCGGCAGGAACTCCGGTCTTCGATTCGATCTCCAGATCCATCATGCGCTCAGCGGCAAATGCCAGCATCTCGCGCACCAAATCGCTATCCGCCCCTTGCTCGATCAGTTCGATCAGGGCCATTCTGTCGTCGGTCATCGTCTTCTTCTCCAGGTTCGAGTTCGCATCCGAACCCTACCAGAAGACCGACGGTGGCCACCCCTTCAGGGAAACCTTCCTACACCACCACCTGGGACACGACCAATGTGATTGACATATTTGAGTGCCCTATCATACTGTTTTGAGTGCCTCATCATGCTGTTTCTGCCCTTAGACATGCCGACCCGCGAGGGCGGTTGAAGCAGACGGCACTTGACTCGTTGAACCGTTTCAACGAGGAGAGAAAGCTCGAGGTCACTGACGCCTTTTGATTTCTGTTTTAGGCATACGAAATAAAAATGGAGAGGAAACTAAGATGAGGGTAAAACTAGCATTGCTGTGTGGGGCTTCTGCCTTCACTCTCCTTGCTCAGCCGGTCCAGGCGCAGGTAGCCAATCCTTCTCAGGCGACAGCTGACGAAACTGACCGAGGCGATGGCGAAATTATTGTTACGGCCCAGCGTCGTGAGCAGCGACTTCAGGATGTGCCGATCTCGATCAGCGCGATCGGTGCATCATCGTTGAAAAGCGCCGGGGTAACCAGCATAACAAAGATTCAGGCGTTCGCCCCGACCCTGCAAGTCAGTGAGACGGCCGGTCCTTCCAATTTCTATATGCGTGGTATCGGATTTAAGACGGGCGACCTCCTCGCAGAGAGTTCGGTCGCACTCTATGTCGATGGTGTCTACCAGCCGAGTGCAGTCGCCAATGTATTCGAGTTCAACGCTCTGGAGCGCATCGAAGTGCTTAAAGGACCGCAGGGCACTCTTTTCGGCCGCAATGCGACGGGCGGCGTGGTGCAAGTCATCACCAAGGCCCCGTCGTTCGAGCCCCAGATGAGCTTCGATGTCGGCTATGCCAACTACGATACCGTCAGGGCGTCGGCTTATGTCTCAGGCGGCTTGACTGAAAATCTGGCGGCAAGTCTGGCTGTCCAGTATAAAGACCAGGGTGCTGGCTGGGGCAGAAACGTCACTACGGGCGAAAAGCGTTACTATTCGGACGATTTCAACGTGCGCGGGAAACTCCTGTTCACGCCCGGAGACGCCACCGAGATTACGCTGTCCGGAAATTATTTCGATTTCAATCGCCAAAGGGACATACAGAATTCACCGGGCGCGGTTCTTGCCACCGGGGAGGGGTTTCTCGGGCGTTATCGGACTGCCGCCAATTCAAATACGGAAAAATTCGGCGAGAGCTATGGCGGGTCGCTTACGGCGACGCATGATTTCGGTGGATTCCAGATCAGGAATATTGCGGCCTACCAGAAGGTCAAAGTGTTCTATGGGCTCGATCAGGACACTAGCGCACTACCTCTCGTGAGGGGGGATTTCTACTTTAGGTCCCGCTTGATAACCGAGGAATTCCACGTCCTGGCTCCGTCGGACGCGAAGTTCCAATGGCTCGCGGGCGTTTACTATTTTAACTTTGATGGGTTTAGTGATCCCGTAGATATCACGGGCCTTGTTTTCGGGGCTATCCCCGGCGTGGCGGTATATGCGACAACCAAATCGCGATCGATCGCGGGCTTCGTTCAAGGCACCTATCCGCTGACGGACAAGCTCAACCTGACCGGGGGCATCCGGTACACCCGAGACAAGGTGGACTATACGGGGTCCGTGAATATCGCTGGCACACCGATCGTTATCGATCCGGAACAGAACAAACAATATAAGAAGAGTAAACCAACGTGGCGACTTTCTCTGGATTATAAGTTCTCGCCGGATGTTCTAGCCTATGTATCTTATAACCGCGGTGTGAAGTCAGGGGGTTTCTCTCTCGGGACTGTGGTTTCGGCTAACGAACCTTATGACCCTGAACAGATTGACGCCTACGAAATCGGTCTGAAAACGCAATTGTTTGACCGGAAACTCACGTTCAACACGTCGGCCTTCTACTATGACTTCAAGAACATCCAGTTTCAGAGGGTAATCGCTGGCAGCGTGATTACCATAAATGGGCCGTCCGCGAAGGTCTATGGGTTTGAAGCGGAATTGACGGGCAGGGTCACGCCGGAACTCACCCTGCACGCAAATGCGGGCTACCTGTACACGCGGATTGGCGATTTCCCGGGCGCCCCCAACGTGAACCGCTTGCCCAATGGCAGGAACGATGCTGGCGATCCGAATTACAATGCAAAAGGTAATCGCCTGCCTTACGCTCCGAAATTCACGGGTAACATCGGCTTTGACTATCGGATTCCGCTCGATGGCGGAAACATCAAGCTCAGCAGCAACTTGATGTACACCAGCAAGACTTTCGGCGAGTTGGACAATCGCCTGGTCATCAAATCATATGAGTTACTGTCCGCGTCGCTCGGATGGGAGGGCAACAATGGCCTGAGCCTATCGGTGTGGGGAAACAACCTGACCAACACCTACCACTACGATTCAATCAACGCCGTGGCCAACGGAAACGACTTCGGAACTCCGTCCGCGCCCCGCACCTACGGTGTGACGCTGGGGTATGAGTTCTAGATCTGGATGAACGCTGGCCATCGCCAATCGGCGATGGCCAGTCGTCCATTAACCTATATTTCCCGGATCTTTCTGGCCTCATCCGGGCCTCATCTGGGGGTGGTGTCAGTCTAACGCTAAACGATCTCCACCTGCGGTGCTGTGTCGCGTTGTGGGCACGTCAGGAAACCAATTTCCTTCAAGCGACATCGCTTGCCCCACAGAAGTTACTGGCCACGCCTTGCGGATCGTGGTTAGCGACCAGCTCTCTATCTCGTCGGGCGGGGCTAGTGACTTCGGGTGATCAATGGAAGTAGCGAAACGGATTCTTAGCCTTGCTTATTAGCTCCGGCTAGCAAGCTAGGCCCTGTTGACAAAAGCTTGGTGACGATTCCCATTTGGTGAGATGTCTGATTCATAGCTGCTTTTTGCGAGGGCAGCTATGGCGCGCGGAGATTTGACCGACGAGGAATGGGAACTGATTGGGCCGTTGTTGCCTTCGGAACGAGGCCGCTGGGCGCGTGTGCAGGTCACAAATCGGCCTATATCTTCGGCGCGATCTGCCCCGAACAAGGCAAAGGCGCCGGGCTGGTGCTGCCCTTCTGCAATACCGAGACCATGTCACTGCATCTTGGCGAGATATCGCTCGCCGTCGCGCCGGACGCCCATGCGGTCGTGCTGATGGATCAGGCGGGATGGCACACCACCGGCAAGCTCGACGTGCCAGCCAACATTAGCATCGTTGTGCTGCCGGCCAAATGCCCCGAGCTCAACCCGGTCGAGAACATCTGGCAGTTCATGCGCGACAACTGGCTCTCCAATCGTATCTTCACGTCCCACGACAACATCGTCGATCATTGCTGCGAAGCGCGGAACAAGCTCATCCATCAGCCGTAGCACATCATGACCATCGGACGCCGCAAATGGGCTCATGCGTCATGATCAATGCAGGTTGGTATTAGGCTCCGATACTGCTGGCGTACGCGGCGGCGCACCTCCCACCGAGAAGATTCTTAACAGGGATGGCAAACTCGAATCGCGTGGTCAATCCACCGGAGGGCAGGACGGCCTTTTGGCAGTACCTATTTAGCGTCATGCACGTGGAGGAACCCCTCCGACTTATGGGATGACCCACCCCTTTTCCCGGGCATCGGATTTTATGCCGGTGCTGGAAAAGGAAAGGAGTGGACCGATGGGTATAGTGATCCTTGGCGTAGATCTGGGCAAGAACTCTTGTAGCGTGGTTGGTGTTGACGGGACC
>CAZRVW010000178.1:0-5655 GCA_964603645.1 uncultured Novosphingobium sp.
CCGGACAATCCGGCGATGCTCGAAAGCGTGAATTTCTGGATTTTCGCTAACGATGGCAGCATCGCTTTCCCGCGCGTCGATGTCGAATCGATCGGTGAAACCTCGGATCATCATAATGTGCAGCTCAATGCCGCGATTGCCGACGGGCGCAGGCTCTTCGATCCGCAACATCAGTATGAGAATCACTCGCCTTTCGGCGCGGACGGCAAGCCGCGCGTTCTTGGTGCCGGCCCGCTGCGCATGGAGCTGGTCGAACCGTTCCGCAAATGGCGGCTTCTCTATGATGGCGAGACAGTCGAGACCACGATCGATGGACTTCTGGACGAAACGGTCGATCTTGCGGTCAAGGAATTCGACGGTTTGAAGCGCACGCCGCTCAAAATCGATCTCGATCTGGAGATGGCTGCGCCCTGTTGGGTTCAGGACAATTCGGAAGAGAAGATCAGGCATCTCGTTGCGCGCGCGCGCGAAGATGCCGGGATGATGGGCATCGGCTGGCGGCTCGAGCAACTGTTCCGGGGCACGGGTACCTATACGCTCGACGGCAAAACGAACGACCTCGATTGCATCGGACTGCGAATCCGTCGCAGGAGCCGTCGTCCGCTGGGCGGCTTTCGCGGCCACTGCTGGCAGTCGGCGATTTTTCCGAACGGCGATGGTTTTGGATATTGCACCTATCCGCCTTCGGAGGACGGGACGACGTTCAACGAGGGTTACGTCTACCGGGACGGAAAATTTTATCCGGCCGTTGCGAAAACCATTCCGTGGTTCTGCGAAAAGATCGCGCAGGACGAAGATGTTACGCTGGAGCTGGAATCGGAACTGGGCGTGACCCGCATCGCGGCACGCAGCGCGTTCCAGATCTTCAAGCACTTCACCTTCGGGCCGGGAACGTTTCACTTCAACCAGGGTGGGGCCCGCTACGAATGGGACGGGCAGAACGCTTATGGAATGATGGAAAGGTCCTATTACCAGCCGGGTGGGAAAGATTGACCGGTCCTGGTCAGACGATCTCAGCAAAGCCGCCGTAGCGGCCGCGGTGAAACAGCATCGGGTCTGCATCGCGCGGCGCTTCCATCTGCAGGATATTGCCGAGCACGAACCAGTGGTCTCCCGCTTCGGTAACCGAGTTAATCGTGCATTCGATCGTCACGATCGAATCGGCAAGCACGGGCAAGCCGTGATCGGAAACGGTTAGCGCCACACCTGCGAACCGGTCGCCCTTGCCTGCAAGCTGGCGGCAGAGCTGCTGTTGGTCGCTGCCAAGCACATTGACACAGAACCGCCCTGCCGCCTCTATCTTCGGCCAGCTGGTCGATGACTTGTCCGGCAGGAAGCCGACCAGCGGCGGATCGAGCGAAACCGAAGTGAACGTTCCGACAATCATGCCAGCAGGCGCACCGTCTGCGTCCATCGCGGTGATGACAGCAACGCCGGTGGGATAGGCGCCGAGCACCTGCCTGAAATGTGCCGGATCGATTGTGGCCTCGCTCACTTACCTCTTGCTCCCGTTCGATAGTCTCTTACCGCGCTGGGCCTGCACCAGCAGAGACGCGGTTGCAAGACCAAGCAGCGGCGACAGCGCTGTCACTGGCCAATTGCACAGTTCCGGCCTATCTGTAGCATCACAAACGCGCTTGCCTGATCATGAGCCACCGGGCAGGGCGCAACGCGCCGAATGACAAGGAACAAAAAATGGCCACCATTGAAAGACCCGCCGAAGCCGATGTCGCCGAGGAAGTCGCCGCGCTGGTCGCGCGCTCGCGCGCCGCTCAGTCCCAGATCGAAAACGCCAAGCAGGAGCAGGTTGATCTGTGGATCAGGGGCATGGTCTATGCCGTCGCTCGCGAAGATGTGGCCGAGGAGATCGCTCGCAATACCGTCGAGGAAACGCAGCTCGGCAATTACGACGGGAAGTATCTCAAGATCTTCCGCAAGACGCGCGCCACGCTCATGGACATTATCGACGACAAGTCGGTCGGCGTGATCGAGGAAGACAAGGAGCGCAATATCGTCAAGATCGCCAAGCCTGTTGGCGTGATTGGCGCGCTTTCGCCCTCGACCAACCCGGAAGCCACGCCTGTCATCAAGGCGATCTCGGCGGTGAAGGGCCGCAACTCGATCATCGTGTGTCCGCATCCGCGCGCAAAGTTCACCAACAAGGACATCTGCGACCGGATGCGCGCAGCGCTCGAAAAGCTGGGCGCGCCTGCCGATCTCGTCATCGCTATCGAGCAGCCTTCGGTCGAAAAGACTAACGAGGTGATGAAGCAGGTCGACCGCGTGCTGGCGACCGGCGGCGGGGCGATGGTCAAGGCGGCCTACTCGTCGGGCACACCCGCGCTTGGCGTCGGTGTGGGCAACGCTGTGATCACTGTTGATGATACCGCCGATCTTGAAGATGCTGCCGACAAGATCCGCACGTCCAAGACGCTAGACTTGGCGGCCTCCTGTTCGTCGGACAATTCGGTGATCCTGCTCGATGCCATCTATGACGAGATGCTCGCCAAGCTGGTCCATCAGGGCGGCTATGTCGTCAACAATGACGAGAAGGCCAAGCTCCAGAACGTGATCTGGGAAGATGGGCACATTAACGCCAAGGTCGTGGCGCAGGACGCAGAGAAGATCGCGGGCATGGCCGGCTTTTCGATCCCCGAAGGCAAGCTGTTCTTCATTGTTCCAGAGACCGGCACGGGCCCCGATTATCCCTTTTCGGGCGAGAAGATGACCGTGACCATGGCGCTCTACCGCGCCAAGGACCTCGACCACGCGATCGCACTGACCAATGAAATCCAGTCCTATCAGGGCCAGGGCCACTCGTGTGGCATCTATTCGACCAGTGACGAGAATATCATGAAGCTGGCGATGAACACCAAGACGAGCCGGATCATGGTCAATCAGCCGCAGGCCGCGTCGAATTCGGGCAACCTGTGGAACGGCATGCGCCAGACCTTCTCGCTGGGCTGCGGTTCATGGGGCGGCAATGCGACCAACAACAACATTACTTGGCAGGATCTGATCAACGTCACCTGGGTCTCGAAGCCGCTGGCCGTGACCAAGACCATCCCGAGCGACGAGGAATTGTTCGGCAAGGACGTGATCGAGGCGCTGGGATGATCGTTTCGCATTCGCGCATCGGCCTTGCCGTTGCGGCTCTTGCTATTGCACTTTCCGGCTGTTCGGATTCTGCGCCTGAAGCCGATGAAGGGGCAGCCGTCGTCGAGCCTCCCGAGCAGTCAAGTGCCGATCCTTCAGCAACCGCGGAACCGGCCGTGCCTGATGCGATCCCGGGCAAGCTGCGCGGTCGCTGGGGAATTGTCGCCAATGATTGCGATACCTCGCGCGGCGATGCCCTCGGCACACTGACAGTCAGCGCAGACTCCCTCCAGTTTTACGAATCGGTAGCCACGCTTGGCAGGATCGACTCAATTTCCGACGCTGGCATAGGCGCGATCTTTGATTTTTCCGGTGAGGGCGAAGAGTGGCAGTCGACCATGCACTTGTCCGTATCGCCTGACGGAAAGACGCTGACTCGCAAGGACAGCGGTCCCGATGCCTTGCCCGAACCCCTGACCTATTTGCGCTGCCCGGAGTGACCTGATGGTGACCGAAGAACTCATTGTCCGCCGGGAAGGCGTTGCCGGATTCCTCACCCTCAACCGGCCCAAGGCGATCCATGCGCTGACCGCGCCGATGGATCACGCCATGACCGAGGCGCTGCTCGCCTGGCGCGACGATCCCGAAGTCAAGGTCGTGATGATCGACCACAGCAAGGGGCGCGGCTTCTGCGCTGGCGGCGATGTCACCGCGCTGCGCCAGTCGGCACTCACCGACAATGGGCTCTCGGGCCGCCGGTTCTTCTACGAGGAATACCAGCTCAATCACCTGCTCTTCACCTATGCCAAACCGATCGTTGCCTTCATGGACGGCATCACCATGGGTGGCGGTGTCGGCATCTCGCAGCCGGCAAAGTACCGCGTCGCGACGGAGAACACCCGCTATGCCATGCCGGAAACCGGCATCGGCTTGTTCCCTGATGTCGGCGGCGGCTGGTATCTGGCCCGCATCGGCAGTCGGATCGGCCAGTTTCTAGCGTTGACCGGTGCACGGCTCGACGGGGCAGAATGCATGTGGACGGGGCTTTGTACGCATTACCTGCCGGCGGAGACCCTTCCCGAGGCCAAGCAACGGATCGCGGCGGGCGAGGACATTGCAGACGTGCTCGATTCGCTCGCGGCAGACGTTCCCCAGCCGCGCATCGCCGGAAACGCCGATCTTATCGCGAAGCACTTCGCTTCCGACCGGTTCGAGGACATTCTTGCTTCACTTGAAGCCAATGGCGGGGAATGGGCCACCAAGGAACTCGCGACGCTGCGCGCCAAGAGCCCGCAGGCCTGCAAGGTCTCGCTACGCCAGCTTGCGAAAGCCGAAAAGCTCGATGATTTTGCCGAGAATATGGCGATGGAATACCGCATTGGCAGCCGCGTTCTGGTGCTGCCCGACTTTGCCGAGGGCGTGCGCGCGGTTCTGGTCGACAAGACGCAGGACCCCAAGTGGATGCCCGATACGCCCGAAGCGGTGTCGGACGAACTTATCGAATCGATTTTCGCGCCGTTGCCGCCGCAAGAAGAATGGAAGCCCCTATGAGTTACGAAACGATTCTTGTTGAACAAAAGGGCGCAGTGACGCTCATCACGTTGAATCGCCCGCAGGCGCTCAATGCGCTGAACTCGCAGGTGCTGGCCGAGCTTACCGAGGCTTTCGCCGCATTCGAGGCCGACGATTCGCAGCGCTGCGCGGTGTTGACCGGATCGGGCGAAAAGGCCTTCGCAGCAGGCGCGGATATCAAGGAGATGGCAGACAAACCGGCGGCGGACTTTTTCCTCGAGGATTTCTTCTCCGGCTGGCAGGCAGACCTTGTGCGTAAGACCCGCAAGCCGTGGATCGCGGCAGTCAATGGATTCGCCTTGGGTGGTGGTTGCGAGCTGGCAATGATGGCGGACATCATCCTTGGCTCGGAAAACGCGCAGTTCGGCCAGCCCGAGATCAAGCTTGGCGTTGCGCCGGGCATGGGCGGATCGCAGCGGCTGACCCGCGCTATCGGCAAGAGCAAGGCGATGGAAATGTGCCTCACTGGCCGCAACATGAAAGCCGACGAGGCCGAGCGGGCAGGGCTGGTCAGCCGGGTGGTGCCCCTGGAGGCATTGCTCGACGAGGCGCTCAAGATGGCCGAGACGATTGCCTCAATGCCGCCGCTCGCTGCAATGATGAACAAGGAAATGGTCAATACGGCTTTCGAGACGACGCTCGAGCAAGGCCTTGTTGCCGAGCGCCGCATGTTCCAGGTCCTGACTGCGACCGAAGACAAGGCCGAAGGTATGGCCGCTTTCGTCGAGAAGCGCTCGGGAAACTGGAAGGGGCGTTAGGCCGACCCGCTGGCTGGTCGCTTCGCGACCTCGAAAGCAGGCAGTTTCATGCCCTTGGTGCGGCTGGTAAGATGCCATTGGCCGCATAGCCCGCAGCGATAGGGCCGTAGGGTGACCTTGGCACGCTCGGCCACAACCAGCGCTTCACCTTCGCTCGTAAATCTATGCTTTCGGCGGCAAATGCTGGACCGCGTTCTCACGCCAGTATTCCCGGCCCCAGCAGCATCAG
>CAZRVW010000179.1:0-5641 GCA_964603645.1 uncultured Novosphingobium sp.
GATTCCTGCCGGAAAGGCCGCGCGCAATTGCGCCTCGAGATCGGGTGCGCGGTAGTCGATGCAGGCGTCGATCCCCAGCGTCTCGACCACCCAACGGCAGCGGTCTTCGCCGCCCGCCAGTCCGACGACATGGGCGCCCTTCGCCTTGGCGATCTGCGCTGCGATCGATCCCACCGAGCCGCTGGCAGCGGCGACCAAGGCACTGTCTTCTGCCCCGACTTCGCAACGCCGCAGCCCCAGCATCGCGGTAGTGCCCGAGGTGCCGGACACATGCATCACCGCATCGGCAGGCCAGCCCTGCGCAATTTCGTCGCGGAGAACGTAATTCATCGGTGCATCTGTGTGATTGAGCGCACGCGTTGCCGGGGTCGGCGGGGCATAGCCGATCGGTGTCTCGTCGCGGCCGATGATCTGCCAGTCCTGCCAACCCAGTTGCCAATGAACGTGCGACCCTTCGGGCAAAAGGGGATCGCGCGACATGACGATCTCGGCGAGGCCATAATTGGCGGGATCGGTCTCGCCCACGTACATCGACGCCATTTTCAGCCGCGTGCGCGAATGAAGGTTGATGAGGCGCGTGCGGACCAGCGCCTGCCCCTCGCGCAATTCGGGCAGCGGCTCCTCGACCAGCGCGAAGTTGTCGGAGCGGATGATTCCGTCCACTGCCAGCGGCCTTGCCAGCACCCATTTGCGCGCGGCGCGCGGCAAGCTCACTTCGAAATGAAGTCGAGCACCTGCGGGGCCAGTTTAGGCCAGCTTGTGAAGATCGTCACCCCGACATCGCCCGCCCGCTGGCGCGCCGACTGGTAGTTCCACTCATCGTCGCGCCACGGCGGATCGACGATCACCGAATGCGGGATCAGGCGGTGGACCCATTCGCTGGTCGCGCGGGTATGCGACAGGTCGGTTTCGCTTGAACGGAATACCATCACCGGCATATCGAGCTGGGCCCAGTCGCGCATAGTCATGCCCGGCACCGGCGAAGTGTCCGAAGGCACATAGACCGAGGACCACTTCTGCATCATTTCGATGAACTTGCGCGGGTCCATGGCCAGCAGCTTGTCCTTGGCGTCGGGGTTCTTGGTAATGTGCTCGTTCCACGACATCGTTTCGAGCACGGCTTCCATACCGCCCATCGACGCCGCCGTCCCTGCCTCGCCGCAATAGAATCCGCCAAGTTGCATCAGGCCGATGGGGTCGCCGCTCACCCACCAGACGCAGACGTGCGAGCAGATGTCCGTATTGCGCGACGCGGTCAGCAGGGAGACGCGCGCGCCGCCGGAGCCGCCGCAGATCGCAGTGGGGCCGAGATCGAGCTTGCGGATCAGCCCGCCCAGCGCCTCGGCCTGGGTTTCCGATTCGCTCGCGCCGCGCAGCACCGTGTCGGAATAGCCGCAGTTGGGCCGATCCCAGATCAGCACCCGGCGTCCGCCTGCAGCGATGTTTTCGGCCAGCTCGCGCAGCCCCGGCACATCCATGCAGAAGCGTCCGCCCGGCGTAAGCGCCACGGCGGGATCGCCCGCCTTGCCAATCAGTTCATGCGCGATCGTGATTCCATCGACGTCGATCTTGTCCATTGCGATTCCGACTCCCTTGCGCCGCGTATCGGGCAGTGACGCCTGCTATGCCGCATCGAACCGCCATTGCAAAGCGGCGGCGGGACCATCGCCTCAGCGTGATGGACGAGGCAGAAAATCGAATACGAGCTCGCGGATCGTTCCGGGAAACGGCGTGTCTGCCCTGGCGCCATCGAGAACGGCGGTCTGACCATCGAAACCTACCTCGAACGGCTCGAAGCTGAAGAGGTCCTTGAGATAGGCGGCCGGGACCGTTCCCTGCGCGATTACATTGCCCCGATCGAGGATCGAAACCTTGGCGTCACCGCCTTGCGGCGACCGGGCGAACACGAGTTCGAGGCTTGAGACACCCTGGTTCAAGGGTCGTTCGGCGGAAATCTGTGCTGAATCGCCATAAATGCTGGAGAGGACAAAGACCGGACGATTGTCGCTCAGATAGAATGCCAAGCCACCCTGTCGGCCGCCGGCGGCAAACACCGGACCGCTCGTGTCCGCGCGCGTCAGTTCAAACGTCATGGTCGCCGCAAAGCCGAGATTGAAGACCGGCGGCGCATCGGGCGAAACAAGCGCGCGAGCCGGTCCGCCGAAGCGCCACTTGCCCTGGCGCGCGGCAAACGCCTCCCGGAATTTCCTGGCCGTGTTCGCATTGCCCTCGGCGATGTTGTGCAGCGGCGTCACGTTGTAGCGCTTTGCCTGCTCGTCGAAAATCCGGGCCATGCGCGCCACACGCTCGGGATAACGCTCCGCAAGGTCCCGCGTCTGCCCCGGATCGACCGACAGGTCATAGAGTTCCCATTCCGCCACGATCGGACGATCGACCGTCATGTCCCACGGAACCAGCCGGTGGCTAGTGACGATCGCCCATTGGCCGTCGACCAGCCCCTTGTCGCCGAACATCTCGAAATACTGCGGCCCTTTGCGGCCCGGAGCCTTGGCGTCGCTGAAGCTGTAGGCGAAGCTGGTGCCTTCCATCGGCCGTTGCTCGACATTGTTCACAGCCGGCGCGAGCGGCACGCGGCTCGCCTCCAGCAGGGTCGGCGCGACATCGCTAACATGGGTGAATTGCCTGCGAAGTTCCCCACGTGCCGCTATTCCCTCAGGCCATGACACCACCAGCGGCACGTGAATCCCGCCCTCGTGCGTAGTGTGCTTGAAATAGCGGAACGGCGTATTGCCTGCGACAGTCCAGCCGAAACTGTAATTGGGGTAGGTCAGCGGACCGCCCCACTTGTCGTAGAAACGCATGTTCTCCTCGAAACTAGCCATCCCGTCGCGCACCAGCAGGGCTTCGGTGAACATGCCGTGATAGGCACCCTCGGCACTCGCCCCGTTGTCAGACGTGATGACGACGATCGTGTTTTCCATTTCGCCACTGGCTTCGAGATGATCGAGGATCCGTCCGAACTGTGCGTCCGCGAATTCGAGCGATGCGGCGAAAACCTCCATTTGCCGAGCATAGAGCTTGCGCTTGTCTGCGCTCAGCGTGTTCCACGCCGGCATGCCTTCGGGGCGCGGTGCAAGCGTTGTCGAGCGCGGCACCAGGCCAGCGGCCTTCTGCCGCTTCAGGACCGTTTCACGCACCTTGTCCCAGCCCATATCAAACTTGCCGCGATACTTCGCGATCCAGTCCGCCGGGGCATGGTGCGGCGCGTGCGCGGTCCCGGTCGCCCAATAAAGGAAGAACGGCCGCGCCGACGCCTGCGTCTGGTTCTGGCGGATCATACCGATCGCTTGATCGGCCATGTCGATATTGAGGTGATAATTCGGCTTGTCAGGCTTCGTAATGAAGGTGTTGTCCTGCACCAGCAAAGGATTCCAGTTGTCGGTATCGGCCCTGAGAAAGCCGTAGAACCTATCGAAACCCTGCCCTAGCGGCCACTTTTCGAAGGGCCCTGCCGGAGACTGCTCCTCGCTCAGCAGGTGATCCCATTTGCCGATTGCGTAAGTCGTATACCCGCCCGCGCGCAAGTTGTGCGCGATCGTCCCGGCCGAGGGCGGGACGTCCCCCTTATAGCCCGGAAACGGCAAGGCAACTGCCGAGTGACTGCCAATGCCGACGCTGTGCGGCATGCGCCCGGTGAGGAACGAGGCCCTACTCGCTGAGCAGACCGAGGCCGTGCGGTAATTGGTATAGCGCAGCCCCATCTTCGCGACGCGATCGATGTTAGGCGTCGCGACCGGTCCGCCGAAACAGGAAAACTGCGCAAAGCCGACATCGTCGAGCATCCACACAAGCACATTGGGACGCTGCGCCGATTCGGGCTGTTCGGCAGTGCTACTTGTCATGGCCGGCTGGGGCTCCTGCGCGAAAACCGGCCCCGTGAACAGGCTCGCACCTGCAATCACGATCGCCATTTTCGATATCCTGTGCCTGATCGCCATCCCGACCCCTCCGACTCCAAAGAATTGCAGGGAGCGGCTCTAAAGCATCAGGCAACGAAAGAACAAGCGAGCGCCTCCTAAGGCATCAGACCCTAGCCGCCAGTCACTAGGGCATCGGGGATCACGTAGCGCTCAGGTCCGAAGGTCACCATGCTGTTGTCTCGGTCGTCACGTTCGACCTCGAAGCCCCATCCGGCGGAATCATCCGCTTGCGCGCCATCAGCTGCGAAGGCTTCTGTTCCCCGGAAGAAGATCGCCCATTTGGAGCCATCGGACTTGATGATCTCAACCAGCGTAGTGCCGTCCTCTCCCCACTCGCGCTTAACCCCGGCGCCGCCTCGCTTTCGGACGAGGCGCATGCCGCCAGGCCAATAGAGAGGGCAAGGCTGGACGCAAGGATAACATTTTGCGCATGATGACTACTCCTTGTGATCGTGCTGACGGCTTAGGCGGAGGGCGTCGCCATTCGACCCTCTGCCCCCGGCCGGAATAACCGCTGGCCGAAGGCCACCGCCTTCCAAGCTACCGTTTACTCGCGCAAACATGGCTTAGGCGCCCGCAGTTATTCTTCCCCCATCCTCAAGGCCGCAATAAACGCCTCCTGCGGAATGCTGACATTGCCATACTCCCGCATCCTTGCCTTTCCCTTCTTCTGCTTTTCCAGCAGCTTCTTTTTCCGCGTGATATCCCCGCCATAGCACTTGGCGGTAACGTCCTTGCGTAGCGCCGAGATCGTCTCGCGCGCAATCACCTTGCCGCCTATTGCCGCCTGGATCGGGATCTTGAACAGGTGGCGCGGGATCAGGTCTTTCAGACGCTCGCACATGCCGCGCCCGCGCGCCTCGGCCACGCCGCGATGGACGATCAGTGACAGCGCATCGACCGGCTCATTGTTCACCAGGATGTTCATCTTGACGAGGTCGCCCTCACGCAGGCCGATCTGTTCATAATCGAAGCTGGCATAGCCGCGGCTGATCGATTTCAGCCGGTCGTAGAAATCGAACACTACCTCGTTGAGCGGCAGCTCGTAGGCTACCTGCGCGCGCCCGCCAATATAGGTGAGATCGCGCTGGATCCCGCGCCGGTCCTGACACAGTTTGAGGATCGCGCCTAGGTATTCGTCGGGCGTGTAGATCGTCGCCTTGATCCACGGCTCCTCGATCGTCTCGATCCGGTTCTGGTCGGGATAGTCGGCCGGGTTGTGGAGGTACATCTCCTTCGCGTCCTCGGTGCGCGAAGCGGAAAGTTGCAGGCGATAGATGACCGAGGGCGCGGTGGTGATGAGATCGAGATCGTATTCGCGGCTGAGCCGTTCCTGGATGATCTCGAGGTGCAGCAGGCCGAGGAAGCCGCAGCGGAAGCCGAAGCCAAGCGCGGCGCTAGTCTCCATCTCGTAGGAGAAGCTGGCGTCGTTGAGGCGCAGCTTGCCGATCGAATCGCGCAACTTCTCGAAATCGGCGGCGTCGACCGGGAATAGCCCGCAGAACACCACCGGCTGCACTTCCTTGTAGCCGGCGAGCGCCTCGGCGGCGCCGTTCTTCACCGTGGTGATGGTATCGCCGACCTTGGCTTGCTCGACCTCCTTGATCTGCGCGGTGATGAAGCCGATCTCGCCGGGGCCGAGCTCGTCGAGCTGCTCGATCTTGGGGCGCATGCAGCCGACGCGGTCGACGAGGTGTTCG
>CAZRVW010000180.1:0-5641 GCA_964603645.1 uncultured Novosphingobium sp.
GGCAGCCGAAGCTGACGCTGCTGCCATTCTTCATCCGCGCACTGACCAGGGCGCTCCCGGACTTCCCGCAAATCAACGCCCACTTCGACGATGATGACGGCATCCTCACCGAGTTCGCCGGGGTGCATGTCGGCATCGCCACGCAGACTTCGTCCGGTCTGATGGTTCCGGTAGTCCGCCATGCCGAAACGCTCGATCTTTGGGCCTGCGCCGATGAATTGGCGCGGCTGAGCGCGGCGGCGCGGGACGGCAGCGCGACACGCGATGAGCTGTCGGGCTCAACCATCACCATTACCTCGCTCGGTACGCTCGGAGGGATATCGTCGACACCCATCATCAACAGGCCCGAAGTGGCGATCATCGGGCCTAACAAAGTGACCGAGCGGCCAGTTGTGCAAGGCTCGTTTATTGCCGTGCGCAAAATGATGAACCTGTCATCTTCGTTCGATCACCGGATCGTCGATGGCTATGATGCCGCGCGCTTCGTCCAGCAGGTCAAGCGATTGCTGGAACATCCCGCTCTCCTATTTATGGACTGAACCGTGACCGAAATCCTCAAACCGAAGGTTCTCGTCGTCGGGGGCGGTCCGGGCGGCTATGTAGCGGCCATACGCTGCGGCCAGCTTGGCCTCGAAACCGTGCTGGTCGATGCTGACCGGCTGGGCGGAACCTGCCTGATTCGCGGCTGCATCCCTTCCAAGGCGCTGATCCATGCCGCCGGGCTCCATGCCGAAATGGTCGAGGCGGCCCGGCCGGAGGGACATTTCGGCATCCACGCGCAGCCGCCGCAACTGCGCCTGTCCCAAACGATCGCCTGGAAGGACGGCATTGTCGATCGCCTGTCCGGCGGCGTGGGGGGGCTGCTGCGCAAGGCGAAAGTGCGGGTCATCGCCGGACATGCCCGGTTTTCTGACGCGAAGAAGTGCCATGTCGATGCGGACGGCGAAAGCCTGACCATCCGCCCCGAACACGTCATTCTTGCGACCGGCTCGGTGCCGGTGGAACTGCCCTTCATGCCGCTCGGCGGCAAGGTGATCGGCAGCGCTGAGGCTCTTGCGCTCGAGGAATTGCCGCAGCGCCTCGTCGTTGTCGGCGCGGGATACATCGGTCTGGAACTCGGCACCGCATTCGCGAATTTCGGCGCTAAGGTGACCATTGTCGAAACAGCCGACCGGATCCTGCCGCTCTACGATCGAAAGCTGACCGATCCGGTCAGACGCTGGCTCGAGCAGCACGGTGTTGCGCTGCACCTTGGCGCAAAAGCGCTGGGCGAGGAGGGCGACGGGCTGGCGATCGAGGACACAGATGGCAACCGCACCGTGCTGCCCGCCGATCGTATCCTCGTGACGGTTGGCCGTCAGCCGGCGACGCAGGGCTGGGGCCTGGAAGCGATGAACCTCGCCATGGCCGGTCGTTTCATCCGGGTGGACGAACGCTGCGCCACTTCCACCACCGATGTCTGGGCTATCGGCGACCTGGTGGGCGAGCCGATGCTGGCGCACAAGGCTTCGGCGCAGGGCCAGATGGTGGCCGAGATCATTGCCGGGCGCAGGCGGCGCTTTGATCCAGCTGGCATTCCGGCGATCTGCTTCACCGAGCCCGAAATCGTCAGCGTTGGCGTGCTGCCGGACGATCTGCCGCCCGATGCGGCGGTCATGATCGGCCAGTTTCCCCTTGCCGCGAACGGACGGGCGCTGTCGATGGACGCAGGCGGTGACGGCGGGTTCGTTCGGATCGTGGCCGAAGAACAGGGGCACCGCATTCTCGGCATTCAGGCGGTGGGCAGGCACATTTCCGAATTCGCCGGTCAGTTTGCGACGCTTATCGAAATGGGCGCGGTGCTCGAGGACGTCGCAGGGATCATTCATGCTCATCCCACCCTGGGTGAGGCGGTACACGAAAGCGCACTCCATGCGCTGGGCCAGGCTCTGCACATTTAGGCGAGGGCGAACCGAGGACCGAGAGAGATACAATGCTGGATTTTTTCCTGGGCGACATGGCGGACGCCATTCGCGACACGACGGAGCGTTTCGCGGCCGACCGGATCGCGCCACTGGCGGCGCGGATCGATGCGGAAGACTGGTTTCCGCGCGACGAGCTGTGGACGGCAATGGGTGAACTAGGACTGCACGGCATCACTGTTGAAGAAGATTGGGGCGGGCTGGGGCTGGGCTATCTGGAGCACTGCGTTGCCGTAGAGGAGGTCAGCCGGGCCAGCGCATCGATCGGGCTCAGTTACGGCGCGCATTCGAACCTGTGCGTCAACCAGATCCGGCGCTGGGGCAATGACGAACAGAAGGCGCGGTATCTACCCAGGCTGATTTCAGGAGAGCACGTGGGCAGCCTGGCCATGTCGGAGACGGGGGCCGGTTCGGATGTCGTTGGCATGAAGCTGAAGGCCGATCAGGTGGCGGGCGGGTTTCGTCTCAACGGCACCAAGTTCTGGATCACCAATGCGGCCTATGCCGATACGCTCGTAGTTTATGCCAAGTCCGCGCCCGATGCCGGGTCGCGCGGAATCACCGCCTTCCTAATCGAGAAGGATTTTGACGGCTTTTCGATCGGTCAGAAGATCGACAAGATGGGAATGCGCGGATCGCCGACTGCAGAACTAGTGTTCGAGGATTGTTTCGTTCCGCTCGAAAACGTCATGGGGCCGATAGGCGGTGGCGTCGGCGTCCTGATGAGCGGGCTGGATTATGAGCGCGTCGTGCTCTCGGGCATCCAGCTGGGGGTCATCCAGGCCTGTCTCGATGTTGTGCTGCCGTATGTCCGCGAACGAAAGCAGTTTGGCAAGGCGATCGGCACCTTCCAGCTTATGCAGGCCAAGGTGGCCGACATGTATGTCGGGCTGCAATCGGCCCGCGCTTATACCTATGCCGTGGCGCGGGCGTGCGATGCCGGCAAGACCACGCGCTACGACGCGGCGGGCGCGATCCTGCTGGCAAGCGAGAACGCGTTTCGTGCAGCCGGTGAGGCAGTCCAGGCGCTGGGCGGTGCGGGGTATACGAAGGACTGGCCGGTCGAACGCTTCCTGCGAGACGCCAAACTGCTTGATATCGGTGCTGGCACGAACGAGATTCGTCGCATGCTCATCGGACGCGAACTGGTGGGAGCCGCAAGTTGAGCGCGCCAGTCCTGTCGACCTCGCTCGATCTTGGCAGCCCCGAGGCGCAGAAGCGCGCCGCGCACAACCGGGCCCTGGCCAAAGAACTTCGCTCTCGAGTTGCCAAGGCGGCACTGGGCGGAGGCGAACGCAGCCGCGAGCGCCATGTAGGTAGAGGCAAGCTGCTTCCGCGCGACCGCGTTGAGCGGCTGCTCGACCCGGGTTCGCCATTTCTCGAAATCGGTCAGCTTGCCGCCAACGGCCTCTACGGCGATGAGGTGCCGGGCGCGGGTATCATCGCCGGGATCGGGCGTGTCTCCGACCGTCAGTGCATGATCTTTGCCAATGATGCGACGGTCAAGGGCGGTACCTACTACCCGATGACGGTCAAGAAGCACTTACGCGCGCAGGAGATCGCGCTCGAGAACCGGCTACCGTGCATCTACTTGGTCGATAGCGGCGGCGCGAACCTGCCCAACCAGGCGGAAGTCTTTCCCGACCGCGACCACTTCGGGCGCTTCTTCTTCAATCAGGCGCAGATGTCCGCGCGCGGCATTCCGCAGATTGCCAGTGTCATGGGCAGCTGCACGGCGGGCGGTGCCTACGTACCGGCGATGTCTGACGAGAGCGTCATCGTACAAAACCAGGGGACGATCTTTCTCGCCGGTCCGCCGCTGGTGCAGGCCGCCACGGGCGAGGTAATCAGCGCGGAGGATCTGGGCGGCGGCGATCTGCACAGCCGCAAGTCCGGTGTGACCGATCATCTCGCCGAAAACGATGAGCACGCGCTCACGATTGTGCGGGACATCGTCTCGCACCTGGGTATTAGCAAGGGCTTCAAAGTGGCCAGGCGCGATCCGCGCCCGCCGAAATATGCTGCCGAGGAGCTTTACAGCATCGTACCGCAGGATGTTCGTGCGCCTTACGACGTCCGCGAAGTCATCGCTCGCCTGGTCGATGGCAGCGAATTTCACGACTTCAAGGCACTCTACGGTACCACGCTGGTTTGCGGCTTTGCGCATATCTGGGGCATTCCGGTGGCGGTGCTCGCCAACAACGGCGTGCTGTTCAGCGAGAGTGCGATGAAGGGTGCGCATTTCATCGAACTGGCGCAGCAGCGCGGGATACCCCTACTTTTTCTCCAGAACATCTCGGGCTTCATGGTCGGCGGCAAGTATGAGGCCGAAGGCATCGCCAAGCACGGCGCCAAGCTGGTGACGGCGGTCGCCACCGCCACCGTCCCCAAGATAACCATCCTGATCGGCGGCAGCTTCGGCGCGGGCAACTATGGCATGTGCGGGCGTGCCTATTCGCCGCGGTTCCTGTTCACCTGGCCGAACGCGCGGATCAGCGTGATGGGCGGAGAGCAGGCCGCATCAGTCCTCGCCACGGTCCACCGCGATGCGGCCAAGTGGGACGAGCGCGAAGCCGAGGCATTCAAGGCGCCGATCCGCCAGAAATACGAGGATGAAGGCAATCCCTACTACGCCACCGCGCGATTGTGGGATGACGGCATCATCGATCCCGCGCAGACCCGCGACGTGCTGAGCCTGGCGCTGGCCGCGACGCTGGAGGCGCCGCTCGATGAGCGCGGCTTCGGCGTGTTCAGGATGTAATGACCATGATCCAGTCCCTGCTCATCGCCAACCGGGGCGAGATTGCCTGCCGCGTGATCCGCACTGCACGGCGCATCGGTGTGCGCACCGTGGCAGCCTATTCGGATGCCGATGTTGCGGCCTTGCATGTGCGCAGTGCCGACGAGGCCGTCCATATAGGACCCTCGCCTGCTGCGGAGAGCTACTTGCGCGGCGACAGGATCATTGATGCGGCAAAGGCAACCGGCGCCGAGGCGATCCATCCCGGCTACGGATTTCTCTCGGAAAACGCCGACTTTGCGCAGGCGGTGATTGACGCGGGGCTGGTCTGGGTCGGGCCGTCGCCAGCCAGCATCAACGCCATGGGCCTCAAGGATGCTGCCAAGAAGCTGATGGCCGAAGCTGGCGTGCCAGTGACGCCCGGCTATATGGGCGCAAACCAGGACCCGGCGGTGCTTGAAGCCGAGGCAGGCAAGATCGGATATCCCGTGCTGATCAAGGCGGTCGCGGGTGGCGGCGGCAAGGGCATGCGGCTGGTCGAGCGCGCGCAGGATTTTGCCGACGCGCTCGCCTCTTGCCAGCGAGAGGCGGCAAGTTCGTTCGGCAACGACCATGTCCTGATCGAGAAGTACATCTCCTCGCCGCGCCACATCGAGGTGCAGGTGTTCGGCGACAGCCATGGCAATGTCGTCCACCTGTTCGAGCGCGACTGCTCGCTGCAGCGCCGCCACCAGAAGGTCATCGAGGAAGCCCCCGCCCCGGGCATGGACGAGGACACGCGCGCCGCGATCTGCGCGGCGGCGGTGCGCGCGGCCAAGGCAGTGGACTATCAGGGCGCGGGCACGATCGAATTCATCGCCGACGGCTCGGGCAAGCTCGATGCCGACAAGATCTGGTTCATGGAAATGAACACCCGACTCCAGGTTGAGCATCCGGTGAC
>CAZRVW010000181.1:0-5636 GCA_964603645.1 uncultured Novosphingobium sp.
CCCGCATTTCCGTGAGGTGTCCGATCATATGCAGCCAGGCCTGACGGTTTGTCAGGCCAGTGAGCGGATCGGTCAGCTCGGCGCGGAAGAGCCGTTCTTCAAGCTGCTTGGCCTCGCCCCTGCTGCGCACAATGCCGAGGGTGCCGCAGATCTCGCCCTCTGCGTTCCTGAGGGCAGTTATACGCAAGGCGAACCAGCGCCTGTCCGACCGGCTGGAGGAGGAGCGGAACTCGATCCAGCCGGTTGGCCTGTGCCCCCCGAGCGCCTGTTCGACAGCCAATTCAACTGCACGGCGGAAGCGCTGGTCGACGAGGTCCCCTATGTGAGGTCCGATCAGCATCTCGACCAAAGAAAAGCCGAGTTCGCTGATCGAGGGCGTCGCCTCGCTGACAAAGCCGTCGCAATCCGTCTTGAAAATTATCTCGTCATTACTTTCCAGAAATAGCTGACTGATGGCGAACCTGTCGCCGGTATCGAAATATAGCCCCAACGCCAATCCCCCCGAATTAGCAACCATGAGTGTTTTTTAAACGAATGAATTATTCAAAATATAGAGTATAATTTCGTAAACTAACGAAACTAACTTTATGAAATCCAATGTTTATTAACCATAATATTCGATTCGACTCAAATAGATTCTCAAACACCTCTGTTTACTTTCACGCGATGTGGTGACTTGCGGGCGGGCCGCCTCCCGCTACAATCCTGGGCCAGACACCGCCGGGAAGTCCGACGAAGGGAGAAGAATGCCGTGGCAATCATCGACCAGACCATCACATATCGCGAAATCGGAGAGCGTTTGGCCGCGACCACCAATCCGCGCCACAAGGCGATGCTGGAGAAGCTATACCAGCATGCGCGCGGCGAAGTGGAGGAGGACCTGGAAGCGGTGCTTGGCACTCTGGCCCCGCACCCGGTCTATCGCGTGCAATCGCAGGGCCCCGAGATGAACCCGGAGGGCATGGAGAATGTCCGCAAGTTCTACATCGAACAGATCTTCGCCAAGGGGCGCCATGTCCTTGAATCGCTGAAGACCCGGATCGTTGTCGCAGACGATGCGATCATCACCGAGGGCGTGGTCAAGATCGTGATGTGGGGTCGTGACCTGTTCATCGACAATCCGGTCGTCGACGATCCCGATGGCACCTACCTGCTGACCTACAATTCGCTGATTGTATGGCCCTATGACGAGGAAGCGCGGATCATCGGCGAGGAAAGCTGGGCCTATTATCCGCCCGATTGCGTCCAGAAGATCGATCCGGCCGAGGCGCCGGAAGCCTTCCATCGCTATCTGGCGAAACGTCGGGAGGAAATGGCGGTCTAGGCACCGGTCAAGCGCCGCCGATCGAATTTCCTCAGTGCCAGCTGGCTCCGCCATCGATCGCAGTGGTGGTGCCGTTGATGAAGCTTGAGCGCTCACTAGACAGGAACAGCGCCAGTTCGGCGATTTCCTCGGGCGTGCCGGGGCGGCGCATCATGTTGCCGAGGCCCATTTCATCGACGCCCGAGGACGAGCCCTGTACCATGCCGAGCGTCATCGCCGTCTTGATGACGCCGGGCGCGATGGCATTGGCGCGGATCTTCGGGCCCAGGTCGGCCGCCAGCACCCGCGTCAGGCCGATGAGCCCGGCCTTGGTCGCGGCATAGGCGGTCATGCCTTCGGGCGCGATCAGCCCGGCCAGCGACGAGATGTTCACGATCGTCGCCTTGTCGGCCTGCTTGAGGTGCGGCAGTGCGGCGTGACACAGGTAATAGGGGCCGTGAAGATTCACGCCCATGACCTCGTGCCACACGTCCGGCGTGGTTTCGGCAAAGGGAACGACGCGCAAAATGCCCGCCGCGTTGACCAGGCCGTCGATACCGCCCATCGCCGTGGCCGCTGCTTCGGTGGCGCTCTCCACGGATTCGCGGTTCGCCATGTCGACGACCATGGTCTCGGCGTTGTCGATCTGCAGGGCGGCAAGTCCGTCGGCATTGATGTCGAACAGTGTCTGGCGCGCGCCGTGCTCGGCGAACAGGGTGGCGATGGCACGGCCCATGCCCGATCCCGCGCCGGTGACGATCATCCTGCGCCCTTCAAGTTCCTGTTCTGCCATGATCGATCCTCTCCACTGGTGTTTGGCGCAGTCTTGTCGGCTTGGCCGGGGAAAGCAATGATTCAGTTATCGCTTTCCCTGCACGGCAGGATTTGCAAGGGGACACGCGCACCATCGATCAGGGGGACAAGCGGCGCGTGAGTGACCAAGGCGTAATCGAGAAGCTGGGTGATTTCCTGGTGCCCGAGCCACTGGGCGAGGACCGCTTTCGCTTGCCCAACACCACGGGCGGCTGGGCGCGGCTGTTCGGTGGGCAGGTCGTCGCGCAGGCGCTTGCTGCTGCAACTGCGACCGTAGGCGATGACCGGCTGGTCAACTCGTTCCACGCCTATTTCCTTCGGGCGGGAGTGCGTGGCACGCCGACCGACTGCGTGGTCGAACGCGAGCGCGACGGTGCCGGCTTTTCCAATCGCCGGATCGTTTCCAGCCAGAATGACAAGGCGATCCTGACGATGATCGCGTCATGGCATACCGGCGAACAGGGACCGGCGCGTGACGAACTGCCGGTACCGGAAGCGGGGCCGCCGGAGGACTACCTGTCTTATCAGGACATGCCCAGCGAAGCCGCCGCACTGGAACGCGGTTCGCCCTTCGATATCCTGGAAGTGCGCCCGGTCATTGGCGGGCTGATGGCTCCGGCTCAGCGCACGAACGAGCCGGGTCGTTCGCTGTTTTGGGTGCGCTTCCGCGATGGTCACGATGCTTCGCTTGCCATGGCGCGGCTGATGATTTCCTACGTCAGCGATCTGCTGATGATCGGCACTGCGTTGCAGCCGCACCGCGAGGAAGTGCTGGCCGGCCGGCCGGTGGTTGCCAGCATCGATCACGCAGTGCGCTTCCATGCCTCGCCCGACGTTTCGGGCTGGACGCTGTTCGAGCAACACAGCGACTGGGCCGGCGAGGGCCGCACGCTCATTCGCGGCGCCATGTTCCGCCGCGATGGCACCCGGATTTGCTCAATTTCGCAGGAGGGGCTGCTGCGCTTGTAGGCGGCGCATTCGAAGCGGCGGCCTTTGCCGAACGTCCGGATTGCAGGATCCTGCAGTGGAATCAGCCCGCTCCCTTCGCCAGCCCGCAGGGAGTACGACCGGCAAGGCATTTAGGTCGGTGGCTGAGGAGCGGGCTGGTGCAGTCTGTTCCGAAACGGCGGCGCGAATCAGATAACTTGCCCGCTCAGTCGTTTGACGCCGTCTTCAGCGCAATCGCCGCGTCGTTGAGCGTATCGCGGTCGTGCCCGTGCTTGCGAATGAGGGCGCGTGCGTCCTGCTTCGAAATCCGGTGCTTGCGTGCGAAGTAGGTCACATCATAGCCGACGCCGGCATAGGTCCGGCTGGTGCTGGTAGTCATCGTGTTGCATCCCGTTAAAGGATTCCACCCTGCAAGCAGGCTGCCTGTGCCAACATGAATCGCAGATGAAGCACCAAGCTGATAGTCTTGGTCAGGCCTGCATTTGGATCAATCTGTCCAGCGTTAAGTTGCGTTTTTCATGGGCGTGCCGCCGCGCCGCGCTTCTTCGACCGACTGGCGGGTGATCGGATAGCCGCGCCCTTCGGGGATCGTCACCCAGTCCTTGCCATCGATGGTTTCGCGCCTTGCGGACATGCGGCGCGGCGGGAATTCGGCGGCGCTGGCCACGGCGTCGGCATGGTCGGCAAACCCGGCAAGCCGTTCGACATTGCGCATCGTCGGAAAGATCATCGAGATTTCGCCGCGTTCCTGCAGGTCGAGCGCACCCTGAGCCGATGTCCAGAACAGGCGGGTGTTCTCGGTTGCATCGACCGCAATGTCGACCGCGCCGGTGCCGAGGTCGTGGAGGAAGAAGCGGGTATCGAACGCCTTGTCCATCGGCGGGCACCAGTGCGCATAATAGGTCAGCGCATCAAGCTCGGGCTCCCAGCCGAAGCGATCGAGCACGGGCGCAAGGTTTTCTTCGGCGAACAGCATCTTGCGCGCCTCGCGCGCTTCGTCTGCGCTGACCGGCTTGCGCATCGCGATGACCAACCCGGTTTCTTCCAGAGTCTCGCGAATGCCCGCGACCTTTGAAGCCGTGATTTCGGGATCGTCGCCAGGCGCAAGGCTAGCGGCCAGTTCACGGTCCGAAGGATCGAGGCGACCTCCGGGAAACACCGCCGCGCCGCCGGCGAAGCGCATTTCCTTGGCGCGCTGGACCATCAGGAACTCGGGGGCGTCATTTTCGCGGCCTTTGCGCAAAATGATGATCGTCGCGGCCGGAACGACCTTGGGGCCTTCGGCGGGCATTGGCCCGGTCGCCGGGTAGAGCGCGTGGTGATAGCTATCCATGGTTAGGACCCTTGCCCGAGCGGCGCGCCGACGCAAGCCGGATTTGCAGTTGTCGGTCATTCCCGCGCGAAATGGTGAATAATGTCGGAAGACTTTACAATCGCGAGCGTTGGCGATTGTGCTGAAAATATTATATCGCGTAAAAACAGATATATAACAAAATTGGCACGGGCCATGCACTATCTTGGGCACCCCCCAAAGCAGTCCCGAAGAGGCGGGGCCCAAGTCTCCAGGGCCCCGCCTCCCCGAGAACCCCCGACACCCAAAGCAAAGAAAAAGCGCCGGATGACCGACGCTTTCCTGTTTTTGCGACGTTATGCCCGATTTCAGCCCTGCTGGGCGATTCCCGCGTCGGCCACCATCTGCTGCAACTCGCCCGCCTCGAACATCTCCATCATGATGTCGCTGCCACCTACGAATTCGCCCTTGATGTAGAGCTGCGGGATGGTCGGCCAGTCCGAATAGGCCTTGATGCCCTGACGGATCTCCTGGTCCTGCAAAACATCGACGGTTTCATACTGCAGACCGAGGTGATCGAGGATCGCGATCGCGCGGCTCGAAAAGCCGCACTGCGGGAACAGCGGGGTGCCCTTCATGAACAGGACGACCTCGTTGCTGCCAACGATTTCGCCGATGCGGGCATTGGTGTCGGACATATCTGGCGCTTTCGTTCTTGCGATCTATTTGCGGCTATTAGAGCATCGCGCGAAAAAGTGGGAACCGGTTTTTCGCATCATGCGATACGACCACAATCAGGTGGGAACGGCGGTGGTCAGTTGCAAGGCGTGCAGTTCGCCGCCCATGCGTCCGCCGAGCGCATCGTAGACCATGCGATGCTGGGCGGGGCGGGGCTTGCCGCGAAAAGCCTCGGACACGACGCGCGCCGCGTAATGGTCGCCATCGCCCGCCAGGTCGGTGATTGTCACCTCGGCGTCAGGAAGCGCAGACTTGATCAGTGCCTCGATGGCCTCTGCGGCCATGGGCATGTCAGGACTCGCCCATCAGCTTGCGCTTGGCTTCGACCGTCTTGTCCTCGAGAGCGGTGCGCACTTCCGCGTCGCTGGTCTCGACGCCCGCCGAAGTGAGATCGCCCAGCAGCTTGCGGATCACGTCCTCGTCGCCAGCTTCCTCGAAGTCGGCCTGGACGACCGCCTTGGCATAGGCGTCGGTTTCGGCTGCCGAGAGGTTCATGCGACCGGCCGCCCATTCGCCAAGCAGCCGGTTGCGGCGCGCCGCGAT
>CAZRVW010000182.1:0-5622 GCA_964603645.1 uncultured Novosphingobium sp.
AGCAGCATCAGGTCGGAATGCTCGGTGCGCGAGATCCAGACCTTCTGGCCATTAACGACGTAGTCATCACCATCGCGCGCCGCGCGGGTCTTGAGCCGCGTCGTGTCGGTCCCGCTTTCCGGCTCGGTGATGCCGAAGGCCTGCAGGCGCAGCTCGCCGCTGGCGATCCGGGGCAGGTAGGCGCGCTTCTGCTCCTCGCTGCCGTGCCGCAGCAACGTACCCATCGTATACATCTGGGCATGGCAGGCGGCGGCATTGCAACCGCTGGCGTGGATTTCGTCCAGCGCCGCGCAGGCCGCCGACAGAGGCAGGCCCGAGCCGCCATATTCCTCCGGAATCAGCAGCGAGAGATAGCCTGCCTTGCCCAGCGCTTCGACGAACGAGGAGGGATAGGCGCGCTCACGGTCCAGTTCGCGCCAGTATTCGCCCGGATAGTCTGCGCACAGCTTGGCTAGAGCATCGCGAATGTCCGTGTATCTGTCTGCGCACATCATGGGTTCAAGATTCCCGCTTGCCTATGGAGCGCGACAACGATCCCGCGCACGAGGCGGGGGAAGAAAGATGGCGGCTTTCTCAATCGACAAGGTCAGCTGCCGGGGTGAGGGTGACACAAGTGACACCTGTCCGGTGTGGTGTCCGCCCATGCAAAGGCGCGGGTTTGTGCGGCCTTGAAGGCGTGGAGTGACACCCTTGGGTCTGTGCAAAACACGAGCCCAGGCGTCGGGAAAGGGGCCAAATCCAATCATTCGCGAAGGGATACAGGCGGGCGGCGATGTAGGGAAGCTTTGGGGTTCGAAACATTCCCTCACTTAGAAACCTCACCGGAACAGGGAGGTTCGAGGTCGCCATCATCCCTCACATCCTGAACACACCGAACTGCGACCGCTCCGGTATCGGCGCTTCGAGGCAGGCCGCCAGAGACAGACCGATCACGTCGCGCGTCTGCACCGGGTCGATCACGCCGTCGTCCCACACCCGCGCGGTGGCATAGTACGGGCTGCCTTCCTCTTCGTATTTGTCGCGGATCGGGGCCTTGAAGGCCTCGGCTTCCTGAGGCGTCCAGGTCTCGGCATCGCGGTGGACCGTCGCCAAGACGCTCGCCGCCTGCTCGCCGCCCATCACCGAGATGCGCGCATTGGGCCACATGAACAGGAAACGCGGCGAATAGGCGCGCCCGCCCATGCCGTAATTGCCCGCGCCGAAGCTGCCGCCGATCACCACCGTGACCTTGGGCACGGTCGCGGTGGCGACCGCCGTCACCAGCTTGGCGCCGTGCTTGGCGATGCCCTCTGCCTCGTATTTCCCACCGACCATGAAGCCGGAAATGTTCTGGAGGAACAGCAGGGGGATGCGCCGCTGGCAGGCCAGCTCGATGAAGTGCGCGCCCTTCACGGCGCTTTCGGAAAACAGCACGCCGTTATTGGCGAGAATGGCGACCGGCATGCCGTGGACATGGGCGAAGCCGCAGACCAGCGTCGAGCCATAATGCGCCTTGAACTCGTGGAACTCGCTGCCGTCGACGATCCGGGCGATGACTTCGCGCACTTCATAGGGCGCGCGCACGTCTTCGGGGACGAGGCCATAAAGCTCCTCGGCGTCATATTTCGGCGGGCGTGGGTCGCGCAGTTTCACGTCCGTCGCCGCCCCGGTGTTCGCGCCCAGATGGCTGACCACGTCGCGCAGGATCGTCAGGGCATGCTCGTCGTTATCGGCAAGGTGATCGACCACGCCCGACTTGCGGGCGTGGAGGTCGCCGCCGCCGAGCTCTTCAGCGGAGATGATCTCGCCAGTCGCGGCCTGGACCAGCGGCGGCCCCGCAAGGAAGATCGTGCCCTGTTCGCGCACGATTACGGTCTCGTCGCACATCGCCGGCACATAGGCCCCGCCTGCCGTGCACGAGCCCATGACGCAGGCGATTTGCGGAATGCCTTTCGAGGACATCTGCGCTTGATTGTAGAAGCTGCGCCCGAAGTGGTCGCGGTCGGGAAAGATTTCGGCCTGCATCGGCAGGAATGCGCCGCCGGAGTCGACCAGATAGATGCACGGCAGCCGGTTTTCCGCCGCAATCTCCTGCGCGCGCAGGTGCTTTTTGACCGTCAGCGGATAATAGGTGCCGCCCTTCACCGTGGCGTCGTTGCACACGATCATGCACTGGCGGCTCGAAACGCGACCCACGCCGGTGATGATGCTCGCACCCGGCGCCTCATCGTCATAAAGGCCGTTCGCCGCGAGCTGGCTCAGTTCGAGGAATGGCGAGCCGGGATCGAGCAGCCGCTCGACGCGATCCCTTGGCAGCAGCTTGCCCCGTGCGACATGCCGCTCGCGATGTTTTTCCGGCCCGCCAAGCGCGGCCTGCGCAACGCGTTCGCGCAATTCCTGCGCCAAAGCGCGATTGTGCGCGTCGCGCGCCTGCGCGGCCGGATCGTCGCCATTGTGCGAAGTGGGAAGGACGGGTGCAGTCATTGAAGTGGACATTGCCGCCGCTTTGCCGCGCATTCAACTAGATTGCGCGAGTAGCGCCACACCGATGGTCGCCACGCGGCGGAAATGATGCCAGACTGGCGCATACGGAGAGGAGAGGCGCAGCTCATGACGTTCAAACCGGCGGGCTATATCCGCACCACGCTCCCCGTCGACCTGTCGGTGCTCGCCGATCTCGATTCCGGCCGCTTCCACTCGATCTGGCTGGCCGACCACCTCGTCAGCCTGTGGCCGGATTCGATCTGGACCGAGGAATTCACCGACCTTGTCACGGTCAATCCCTCGCCGCACCGCCATCTCGATGGCTTGGCCATGGCGGCGGCTGTGGCAGCGCTGACCGAGAATACGCCGATCGCCACCAGTGTCGTCGATACCGCGCGCCGTCATCCGGCCATGCTGGCGCAGACGGCGCTCACTATCAGCCACTTGTCCAAGGGCCGCTTCATTCTCGGCCTCGGCAGCGGCGAGCTGGAGAACGTTGTGCCCTACGGCATCGATTTTTCCCGGCCCGTCTCGCGTTTCGAGGAATCCTTGCAGGTCATCCGGCTGCTATGGGAGAGCGAGGGGCCGGTCGACTTCGAGGGCCAGTTCTACACGCTCCACCACGCGCGGCTCGATACCGAGCCCTACGACGGCAAGGTGCCGCCGATCTGGGTCGGCTGTTCGGGGCCGCGGATGCTGAATATCGCCGGACGGCAGGCCGATGGCTGGTGGCCCGTCGGGACCTTGACAGTCGATGGCTATGCAAAGCAGCTGGCCGCCTTGCACCAAAGTGCCGAGCGGGCCGGACGCGATCCCGGGAGCATAACCAAGGCCGGGTTCATTACCTGCCTGATCGGCGACGAGGGCGAGATCGCAGAGATGATCCGCCAGCCGCTGGTCAAGGCGTTCCTGTTGCAAGTGCGCGGCGATTTCCTTGCGGCGCAGGGCTTCAAACACCCGATGGGTGACGACTGGAAAGGCATCCACGATATCGACCCGCGCGTGCTGACCCGCGAGCGGATCGTGCACTGCCTTGACGATGTCGAGCCGGGAGCCGTGCTCGCTGCCCTGCCGCACGGCACGCCGCGTCAGATCGCCGGGATCGCAAAGGCCTATGTCGATGCCGGGATGCAGGCGCCCAAGATCCTCGACTACGGCGGCATGGCGGGCCTCGCCTTCGGTGCGAAGAGCGCCGCCAAGGTGCGCGAGGCGGAGGATCATCTGATCGCCTTGGTGGACGGCGCTTGATGAGCGTGCTCGATGCCGAAGCGATGCTGGCGCAGGCCTCGGCCGAAACGGGTCTGTCCGACTTTGGCGACGATACCCTGCCGGAGCGTTTCGGAATTTTGATAGGCAAGTTCCGCGAGGCCGGGATGGACGCGGATGGCGAGCGCATCGCTGCGGATGTCGCGCTCGGCCTGCTCCGGCAACGGCTCGAAGTGTTCGCGGACCGAAAGCGCTATCCGATCGCCGACGAGATCATCGACGCGCCCATCTTTGCCACCGGCGAGCCGCGTTCGGGTACGACCCTGCTGCACATGTTGCTCTCGCTCGATCCGAATGCGCGCTCGCTGCGGTTCTGGGAAGTCATGTATCCATCACCGCCGCCGGGCCTTGCCGGGTCGGACGATCCGCGCCCGGCACAGGCCGATGAGGACTGGCGCGCGATCCTCAAACGCATTCCCAAGTGGCTCTCCAACCATCCCTACAACGATATGCTCGGCAACGGGCTGGCCGAATGCGAGCGTGCCTGGGGTTTCGACTTCCGGGTGATGGGGCCGACGGTGTGGTGGCAGGTGCCGACCAAGATGATCATGGAGGGCCTGCCTGCCGATCCGCGCGCGCAGTATCGCGTGCACAAGATCATGCTCCAGCAGCTGCAATACGCCCGTCCGAAAAAGCGCTGGGTACTCAAAGGCTTTCACTCAGGCCGGCTCGATGCGATGTTCGAGGCCTATCCCGATGCCACGCTGATCTGGACGCACCGCGATCCGGTGCAGGTCATCGCTTCGCGCATCAAGATGGCGGGCGAGCTGGACGAGGGGCTGACCGGTTCCGTCGACTGGGCCGAAACGGCGCGGCACTATCTCGCGCTCAGCCGGGCGAGCATCAAGGCGGCGCTGGCCAGTCCGTTCCTCGACGATCCGCGGGTGCATCATGTGCGCTACCGCGACTTTGTCTCCGATCCGGTCGCCACGATCCGCGCGTTCTACGACCGTTATGGCTTCGGCTTCGGGCCCGTATACGAGGCCGCGATCCGCAACTATCTCGCCGAGAACAAGCCCGACCGGCACGGCAAGTTCACCTATTCACTCGACCTGATCGGCGAGGACGTGGACAAGCTGCACGAGGAGTTCTCGCCGTACCGCGAACGCTTCGGCATCGAGATCGAGCAGCGAGGATAATCCATGCACGAACGCATTTCGGTCAATTCGCTGTGCTTTCCGGAGGCGGGCTGGCCCGAACTTGCCGAGCACTGGCGCAAGTGTGGGACGCACCGCGCGAGCTTTCTCAGCCCGTTGCTCGATGCTGGTGTCGAGACTGCGCAGCAGGTGCTTGCCGGCGGCGGCCTCAAGCTCGAAACGATCACCCACCTGTTCACGACCGCTCATCTCGGCCCGAGCGACGACGACTGGAAGGCGGAACGCGCGGCCCTTTCCCGCGTGATCGACGCGGCGGCAAGGCTTGGCGGCAATTCGGTCTACATGATGGCGGGCGGTCACGGCGACCTGACTTTCGAAGAGGCTGCCGAACACTTCGCCCATGCCGTCGCACCCTGCGCCGAGCAGGCCCGGGCAGCGCGTGTCGCCCTTTTGGTAGAGCCCGCCCCGCCGCTTTATGCAGACGGACACATCGCGCACTCGTTGCGCGATACGCTCGTGCTGGCCGAGATCGCCGGGCTGGGCGTGTGCATCGACATCTACTCCTGCTGGTTCGAAGCCGACCTCAAGCGCACCATCGAGCGCGCCATGGATCGCTGCCACCTCGTCCAGATCAGCGACTACAGATACGGCGACCGCGGCTATCCTTCGCGGGCGATTCCGGGCGAGGGCGACATCCCGCTCGAACGGATAGTCGGCTGGATTCTGGATGCCGGATATACGGGCGGTTTCGATTTCGAACTGATCGGCCCGCGCATTGCCGAGGCCGGCTACGACG
>CAZRVW010000183.1:0-5620 GCA_964603645.1 uncultured Novosphingobium sp.
TCACGCCCCAGAAGGCCCCGCCCCCGCGGAACGCGGGCAGGAAGACCTCCACGATCTTGCCGCCGCGCGGATCGGGCACATGGGCATGGAGGCGCGTTTCGAGCAATTCCAGGTCGCCAAATGCTGCCTGCGCGGCCGCCCATGAATCGGTTCCCGAGGCGAATAACCGGAGATAGCGGGCAAGATTTCGACGATCTTCGGGTGATGCCATCAACACGTGCACCAGTTTCCACGACCAGGCATAGAACCGCGCTCTGTCGTCGGGTTTGAAATCCTCCACCGATGCGTTCAGCACTTTCTCTACCGCCATCGGCTTGCCGTCGAGATGTTTCAGGCGCGGCCAGTTGGGAAGTCCGATCGTAGCCTTGTGATCGGCGTCGAATGTTATCGCGCTTGCATATTCGGCGAAGCCCTCGCGATACCAGACCGGCCATGCGGTGGTGAAATGGTGATACATGAAATGGTGCGTGTATTCGTGGAACAGCGACATCTGCCCCGAGAGACGCGTCTTGTCATAAGCAGGAGCGCGGTTCGCGATCAGGAAGCTGCCTTCGATCGAAGGGCTGTAAAGACCCTGCAGGTTTTCGCGCCCTGTCAGGCGTTCGACATCCTTGCCTTCGTCGAGCAGGTAAATTGTCAGAGGGCTGCCGCTGTTCCTGTCTTGCGGAGGTCTACCGGTCTGTGCGCGCAGCAGGGCATCGAAAAGTCGCAGCTTGAGCGCCCAGCGCTGCAGTTCATGCGGATAGCCGTCGGAATAGATAATCACGCCCGGAAGCTCGGTGCGCACCCATTCGCGCGCATGGGAAGGCGCGCTCACGAGGCACAGCAGTGCAACCACAAGAGAGGCGATGAGGCGGATCATACGAAGCTGTAGGGGTCTATATCGATCCCGACGCGCACACCGCGCGGAAACTGAAAGGGGTCGAGCCATTCGCGCAAGACTTTCTGCAACTGGGCCGACCTTCTGGCATTGATGAGCAGGCGATAACGATAGCGCCCGCGAAGCAGTGAAAGCGGCGCGGGGGCGGGGCCGACAATTGCAATGTCGGGATGGCTGGGACGTGAACCGCCGATGGCCCGTGCTGCTTCCTTTGCTTCGGCTTCGTCCTCGCTCGAGACGATGATCGCGGCCCAGCGGCCAAAGGGCGGGGCCCCGGCTTCACGGCGGCCCTGGCTTTCGGCCTCGTAGAACGCATCGCGGTCCCCGGCAGCGAGCGCTGCGATGACGGGCGCTTCAGGATGGCGGGTCTGGATCAGCACTTCACCGGGTTTCTCGCCGCGGCCCGCACGACCGGCAACCTGCGCGATCTGCTGATAGGTGCGTTCGCCGGCACGCAGGTCGCCGCCTTCAAGACCAAGATCGGCATCGACCACGCCGACCAATGTCAATTCGGGAAAGTGGTACCCCTTGGTGACCAGCTGGGTGCCGACGATCACGTCGATCGTGCCGAGCTCCGCCGCTTCGACGAACTCGGCAATGCGCTCGGGACTGTTGAGCGTATCGGAGGTGGCAAGCGCGATCCGGGCATCGGGCAATACTTCTCTCACCTCATCGGCGATACGTTCGACACCAGGGCCACATGCGACCAGGCAATCTGCTTCACCGCAATCGAGGCAGGCGTCTGGCGTCGGCACTTCATGCCCGCAATGGTGGCAGGCGAGCCGCCGCGAAAACCGATGCTCGACCAGCCATGCGCTGCAATTGGGGCATTCGAAGCGATGGCCGCAGTTTCGGCACAGCGTCAGCGGTGCGTAGCCACGCCGGTTGAGGAACAGCAGCGATTGCTCGCCGCGCTTCAGCCGCGCTTCGATCTCTTGCATCAGCCGCGGTGCGAGCCAGCGGCCACGTGCGGGCTGCTCCTCGCACAGGTCGACCACGGCGATGTCGGGCAGGCTCGCGCCGCCGAAGCGGTCAGGCAGTTCGACACGCTCATAGGTGCCGTTCTCGGCAAGCTGCATTGATTCGAGCGCGGGTGTGGCGCTGGCGAGCACGACCGGAATGTCTTCGAACCGGGCGCGGATGACGGCAACGTCGCGGGCGTTGTAGCGTACCCCGTCGTCCTGCTTGAACGAAACCTCATGGGCCTCGTCGACGACAATCAGGCCGAGCTTGGCATAGGGCAGGAACAGGGCCGAGCGCGCGCCGACGACGACCTGCGCTTCTCCCGAGCCAATGGCGCGCCATGCCCGCCGCCGCTCCGTCGCCTTGACCGAGCTGTGCCACAGTACCGGCGCGACGCCGAAGCGCTGCTCGAAGCGGCGCAGGAAATTCTGGGTGAGCGCGATCTCGGGCAGGAGCACCAGCGTCTGCCGGCCCTGCCTCAGCGCCTCTGCCACGGCCTCGAAGTAGCATTCGGTCTTGCCCGAGCCAGTCACGCCATCGAGCAGGAAAGGCCGAAAGCCATGTTCGCGCACCGCCTCGGTGAAGGTGTCCGCCGCGAGCTGCTGGTCAGGCGAAAGTTCGGGAACATTGTGGTCGGGATCGGCCACGGGGTAGGGGCGGTCGATGTCCACCACCACCGGCTCCAGCGCGCCCGCCGAAACCAGCCCGCGCAGAACGCCTTCGGATACGCCCGCCAATGCCGCAAGCTCCCGGATCGTCGCCTGTTCGCCATGAAGCGTGTTCAGCGCCACTGCTCGCTGCGGCGTGATCCGGGCAGGTTCTTCTCCCGTCAGGCGATACTCGGTGACGGTTCCACCGCCCCTAAGCGCCGCGCTGCTCGCCAATGCCATGCGCGCGACCGACGACATCGGCGCGCAGTAATAGTCGGCGGTCCATTCGATCAGGCGGCGCAACGGTGCGCGCAGCGGCGGAACCGGGAGTACTTCGAGGATTGGGCGCAGCTTGGACGCGGGAACGTCTGTCGTTTCCAATCGCTCCGGCTCCCAGACAATGCCGATGATCTGGCGCGGTCCCAAAGGCGCGACTACAATACTGCCCGGCCCGACCTCCATTCCTTCGGGCACGCGATAGTCGAGCACGCCGAGAGCCGCATTAGAGACGAGTGTTCGCACGCGCTGCATATTGGTGCACATAGGAGCATCGCCGGGCAGATGCCAAAGGGAGAAGGTGATGGCCGATATCGAAACCGCATTGACCGGCCGCAGGGCCTTTCCTGCCGGATCCGCTTCGGCGGGATTGCTCCTGCTCGGCGGCTGCTAGAACGCGCGACCGGTAATGCCTTTGCACGGCTCACGGCGGAAAACGGGTTCTGGGACAGCTCGGTGGCACGGCTTGGCCTTCCCGACATTCTGGGCAGCCGCGGCGGCACACTTGAAGGAATGCTCGTCTCGGCGCTGTTCCGCGAGAGGCTGCAGCGGCGGCTCAGCAGGGTCGCCGAAGCGGGCGCCCGGCGCGCTGCTCCCGTGGTGGCCGATGCCGTGCGGACGGTCGGCACCCAGAACGCGGCGACCATTCTGAAAGGCGGCCCGCAAGCTGCGACTGCGCTGCTACGCGGACAGATGGCCGGGGGCTTGATCCCCGTTCTGGTTCCCGCGCTGGGCGATGCCTTGCGCCTGGCCAACGATCCCCTGCTTTCGCAAGTGCTCGCCAGCGCGACCGGAGTCGATGTCGGCTCGCTCGCCCGAGACATGGCAGACGATGTCGATAACGCGATCTGGCGCGAAATCGGCCTCGCCGAAGAACAGATTCGCGCCGATCCGGAGTCGACCAGCGATGCCTTGCTGATCGCTGCGCTACGCGGTCTTTAATCTACCCTGCGGAACACCGCCGAAGCCGAAGTCACGTTGCGGTTTTCGTTGCCCTCATCGACCATGATGAGGGTGACGCCGATCTTGCCATCGACGCCTTCAACCGCTTCGCCGTGAATGGGGAACGGGCCGGTCTTGCCGCGCGCCAGGAACATGACGTGCCACGATTCGATCTGGAGCCGGTCGGTCCCTGCAAACTCTTCGGCAATGTCCATCGCCGCTTTTTCCAGCGCGACATGCTGCGGCCCGATATGCAGCGCCGCATCGGGCGAGGCGAGGTCGGTTGAAAGCGTGCCAAGCGCCCAGGTACCATCTTCGCGCCGCGACGCGCCGAACACTTCCCATAGCGGCGGCATGTCGGGAGAATCGACGACTTCCAGCCGCGATTGGGGCATCTTGCCAAGACCATCCGGGGTTTCGCCGATGGCCGCGCCTTGCCCTTCGACCAGCGCGATTACCCGAGAATGATTGTCAGCATCGACGATCTTCGAACGGCTGTAGGCCATCTGCCGTCCGCGCTTGAGACCCTGCGAATCGATAACCTCAATGGTTTTCACGCCATGGCCCGGATCGAGAATCTGGCACGAGTAGATCACTGGATTGGGCACGGCTTCCATGTCGGTCATGTTGCCCGATTCGGGCGCGCTGATAGCGATGGGTGCAACCAGCAGGCCGCCGGTCGAATTGCGCATGTCGTGACGCAGCTTGACCTTGGCGTCGATATCGCCGGTATTCATCGAGCTATAGTGCCGTCCAATATAGCGATAGCTCAGTAGCCCGTTCCAGCGCCGCTCCAGCTCGGCGGCATAGGCTTCGGGGTCGTCCTTCAGTTCGCGAATGTCTCTCATCATCTTCTCCGTTCAGCGAGACCCTAGAACAGCCGCGATCCGTTGCCTATAGCGTGCGCAACTTCCGATTCCCCAGCAGGACACGTTCCATGAAATTCTTCGTCGATACCGCCGACACCGCCGAGATTGCGGACCTTGCCGAAACCGGTCTGCTCGACGGGGTGACGACCAATCCCTCGCTCATCCACAAGTCAGGGCGCGATTTCATGGAAGTGACCAAGGAAATCTGCGGCCTGGTCGATGGGCCGGTCAGCGCCGAAGTCGTCGCGCTCGACCACGAGGGAATGATGCGCGAGGCCGAAATCCTGCGCAAGATTGCAGACAATGTCTGCATCAAGGTGCCGCTAACCATCGACGGGCTGAAAAGCTGCAAGAAGCTGACCAGCGACGGCACCATGGTCAACGTCACCCTGTGCTTCTCGGCTAACCAGGCGCTACTTGCCGCCAAGGCAGGCGCGACCTTCGTTTCGCCGTTCATCGGCCGCCACGACGATAACGGCTTCGACGGCATGGAGCTGATCGAGGACATCCGCCTGATCTACGACAATTACGATTTCAGCACAGAAATCCTCGCCGCCTCGATCCGTCATCCGATCCACGTGCTCGAATCTGCTCGGATCGGCGCAGACGTCGCGACAATGCCGCCTGCCGTTATCCGGGGCCTGTTCAAGCACGTGCTGACCGAAAAAGGCATCGAGGCGTTCCTGGCCGACTGGGAAAAGACCGGGCAGAGCATCTGAGTGAGCGACGAAACACCCGTCGATGCCTTCAAGAGCCTGCTGACCGGCGCGAGCCGGGCGATTTCGCACGACCCGGAGGTCGAGGTCAGCTGGACCGCCGATGCACCCAGCGCAACGGGCAATTCGTTCCGCGTCACCATGCCCGGCCGGGGCCTGACCAGCGACAATGCCATGCTCGCGCGCGGCACGGCAGACAGCTTCGCCCTGAAGCTGCGCCATCACAACGACGCGCTCCACTCACGCAATGCGCCTGCAGATCCTCTGGCGCGGGCGTGCTTCGATGCCGTCGAGCGGGTGCGTTACGAGGCGCTGGGTGCGAAC
>CAZRVW010000184.1:0-5570 GCA_964603645.1 uncultured Novosphingobium sp.
TCCGGCGTCAGCGGACGGATTCGGTATGAGGACATCGCCGCGAAAGTCGGCAGCAGGAAGAAGTGCGGGAAAATGAATTCGACCTGCGAGGTCGGCACTTCGGCATTGATCTTGTTGATGTCGAACATCGCGGAAACGCCGCGCTCGCGCGCATCCTCGACGATCTCGTCCGCGGCCTTCATGAAGAACGCCATGGTCGCCTGCATCACATCGTCGGGCGCATCCATGTCGCGCAGCTTTTCGAGCACCTCGGCCTCGGTGGGATGGACCATGCCGGCCATGCCGGTGCTCAGCCGCTGCATGAAGCCGATATAGCGGTTGACCACGTCGGTTCCCGAAGTGGTCTCGTCCGGCTCGCGGCCGTCGCCGTCCGGGCCAAGGTCGCTGCGGGTCATCATCCAGAACAGCTGCGGGTGCGTCTGCATGGTGTGATAGCCTTCCATGAAGGCTTCCATGGCCAGCTTCCAGTTGGTCGGCAGCACGGTGCCATACCACCAGTCCATCTTCAGCTTGTCCGCGTTGCGGGCTTCCATCTTGGCCTTCACCGGGCCGAGCCCGTCGACCAGTGGCAGAGCGTCGTCGTCGAAATTGATGAAGGCGCAGCCCGCCCATATTTCGCAGCGCACTTCCGGCAGGTTGATTTCGCTTTCGTCGAGCACGTTCTGGTCGAAGATCGGCTTGCCGAACACGAAGGTGCATTCACCCTGCGCGTTGAACCGCCAGCCGTGGAACGGGCAGATGAAGCCGCCTTCGCCAAGGTGGCCGGGGCCGTTGACCAGCCGTACGCCGCGATGGCGGCAGGCGTTGTGATAGGCTCGGATGCCGGTCGGCGTGTTGATGACGATCACCGATTTGTCGAGGATCGTGTACTCGGTGTAGTCGCCGACTTCCGGGATTTCCTCGAGACGGCAGGCCATCTGCCAGACCTTGGGCCAGAAGTGCTCTTTCTCCAGTTCGAAGAAATGTTCGTCGTAATAGCGCTCGACCGGGATGCGTTCAGGATCGGTGACCTGGAACGGCACCTTGGCCAGGGCTTCGTCGATTTGCGTCGTCATGTGGTATCTCCGGTCTGGCTCAGGGGTAGGTGGCGATGGTCTCGCCGATGGCCTGAACCATCTTGTCCCTGTTTAGTGCGGGGCTGAGCGGCATGGCGTCGGTGCCCGAAACTTCGAGGATACGGCTCATGATCTCGGCCCCGTCCTCGCCATCCATCTCGTAGATCGCCAGATAGCCATAGGGCGGTGCGTTGAGGTCGTAGTCCTTCTGATAACATACCTTGGTCAGCCGCGCGCTGACGACACCATCGATCTTGCATACGTCGGGCAAGTGCTGGTTGGCGTACCAGTCCTCGAAGGCTTGCTCCTCGCCGGGCGTGCAGCGCGACAGAACGGCGAGATCGAAACGTGGCATCACTTGTCTCCGCATTCGGTATCTGTTGGAACCTGCGCATCTTGCACAGTTTCAGGACCGGCTCAATCTAGTGTGCTGACTCCAGCGTCAGCCGTTCACCTTGGCGATGTACTCCATCGATTCCTCGTCGACATTGACGACCCGCAAGTGGGTGAAGCGTGAATCGCGCCACGCTTTGAATCGTTCGGCAATCCGCTCCTTCGGGCCGACCAGCGACATGTCGTCGAGGAATTCGTCGGGCACGGCGGCTTCCGCCTCTTTCTTGTGCCCGGCAAGGAACAGTTCCTGGATGCGCTCTGCCGCTTCGGGATAGCCGCGTTCGATCATCTTTTCCTTGTGGAAGTTCTTCGACTTGGCGCCCATGCCGCCGACATAGAGCGCGATCGTCGGGCGCGCCGTATCGAGCGCGGCCTTGACGTCGTCGGTGATATAGACACGCAGGTTTGCGACGATCTCGAGATCGTCGATGGTCTTGCCATCGGTCCGCTTGGCGATCCCCTGTTCGAGCTGGGCGATATATTTGGGCAGGATCTCCGGCGTCAGGTGCATCGAGAGCAGCCCGTCCGAAATCTCGCCGCACAGCCGCAGGCCCGCAGGCGTCGCCGAGCCGAGCATGACCGGAATGTCGGGGTTGCCGTGCAAAATCGACTTGAGCGGCTTGCCGAGGCCGCTCGATCCCGGCCCGGTATAGGGCAACTGGATTTCGGGGCCGTCATGGCTGACAGGGCCCTCGCGCTTCCAGATCTTCTTCATGATGGTGACGTAATCGCGCAGGCGGTCCATCGGCTTGCCCCACGGCTGGCCGTACCACCCTTCCACGATCTGCGGACCCGAGACCCCAAGCCCCACGATGACGCGGCCATTGCCCGCAAGGTCGTCGAGCGTCTGGGCAATCATGGCGCAGTTTGCCGGCGTGCGCGCGGCCAGCTGGGCAATGCCGGTGCCCAAGCGGATGCGATCGGTCTGTCCGGCGATATAGGCAAGCGGGGTAAAGGCGTCGGAGCCATAGGCCTCAGCCGACCAGACGGTATCGAAGCCGAGCCGTTCGGCCTTCTTGATCTTGTCCATATCGAGCGCCATGTGCGCGCCGCTGTAGGCGATTTCGAGTCCCAGTTTCGGCATTGCTTTCTCCGTTCGGGCGTTGCCTTGCGGCTTGCATCCGCTCTTTGCAAGAGTATGCAGCCCGCATTCGAAGCGCAGACCGGCAGGATCGCGATGGCAAAGCAGGATACGACAGGCATTGAGTCGCTGCGTGCGCAGATGGAGCGCGACGGCGTGATCGTGGTGCGAGACCTGCTGAGCGGGCCTGCCTTGGCCGAAGCGCAGGCGGCGTTCGACTGGACGCGCGACAATCCGGGACCGGGGCGCAGTACGTTTCCGGGTGATCCAGATACCTGGCAGGACATATGCAATCCGGCAGCCTACGACGCCTACCTGCCGATGTTGCAGTCATCGCCGATCCCGTCCTTGCTCAGCCGCCTGTGGGGCGGCAGCCCGGTCTGGTTCATGTACGAGCAGATCTTCTCGAAGCAGAAGGGGGCGGGCTTTACCCCGTGGCACCAGGACACGCCCTATCTGCCGGTTGCGGGCGAACACCTGGCCGTGGTCTGGATCAGCCTCGATCCGGTCAGCCGCGCCGACACGCTGGAATATTGCATGGCCAGCCATCGCGGCCCGCTGTTCAATGCTGCGAGTTTCAAGCCCGGCGATCCCACCGATCCGCTCTACAAGACCGGAAATATGCCGCGCCTTCCCGATGTCGAGGCGGATCGATCGGCGTGGAACATCGCGGGCTGGGCAACCGAGACGGGAGATGTGGTGATTTTCCATCCCAGTGTCCTGCACGGCGGCGGCACACCGGGACCGGGCACGCAGCGGCGCACCCTGACACTCCGCTTCTTCGGCGAGGACGTTACCTACGACAGGCGGCCTGCGATGCCTTCGGCGCCGCGCGTGGAAGGCCTTCACGAAATGCTGGGGCAGGGCGATCCGTTTCGGCACCCCGCTTTTCCGAAATTGGCTTGAACGTCAGGCGTCCTGCGTTTCGCCAATCTTATCGTAATCGCCGAAATCGGGCTCGGACATCACTTCCCAGAAGTATTCCATCGGCCACGACCACACCTGCGGTAGACCGTCGCCGCCGATGTACCAGCTCTTGCAGCCGGAGGCCCAAATCGTGCCTGCCGCCGCCTTGCGCCGCCGCTCGTCATATGCGTCGAGCGCTTCCATTGTCGGGGCGAGGCCGGCGCATTCGCCGCGCCATACCGGCTCCATCAGCTTATCGAAATAGTCCCACTGCGCTTCGGCGACGTCGATCAGCGAGAAATTGCCAACCGGCCCGGCCGGGCCGTTAAGCAGCACCATGTTTGGGAAGTTCGGCACGGTGACCGCGAAATAGGCGCGCGGGACTTCGGCCCACAGGTCCTCGAGATCGGCGCCACCGACGCCCTTGATCTTCATCGGCCGCACGAACTGGTCGGCGCGGAAACCGGTCGCGAGGACCAGCACGTCGAGCTCGACCAGCGTGCCGTCTTCCAGCCGCACGCCCTTGGGCTCGACCTTGGCGATCTTGCGCGTTTCGACTTCGACATTGGGCTTCTGCACTGCGTCGTAATAGTCGTTGGCGAAAATCAGCCGCTTGCAGGCGGCGCGGTAATTGGGGCGCAGCTTCTCGCGCAGCACCGGGTCCTTCACGCGATCCTCGAGTTGCGCGGTCAGGATCGCTTCGAGTTCGGCATGGGCGGGCGATTCGGGGTTTATGACCGCCTCGAGAAAGCGGTCGCGGTTGGCTGCGCCTTCGGGATTGTTGCGCACCGCCTCGATCAGCGAGGGGTCCTCGCGGAACTTGCGCTTGTCCTCCTCGGTATAGACCACGCCCGGTCGGCCCATGATCCATTGCGCGGTGCGCTGGAAATGGGTGAGCTTGCTTGCGCGGTCGGCCAGCGCGCTGACGATCTGCACCCCGGTTGACCCGGTGCCGATCACGCCAATACGCTTTCCGTCCAATGGTACCGAATGGTCCCACCGCGCCGAATGGAAGCAGGCGCCTGCGAATGAATCCACGCCTTCGATGTCGGGATAATTCGGCACGTGGAGAACGCCGGTCGCCGCGACCAGCATATTGCCGTGATCCTCGCGGCCCGTGCTGGTCCGGATATGCCAATGGTTGTCCAGCCATTCCGCGCTTGTCACTTCCTCGTTGAAGCGGATGTGCTCCATCACGCCGTAACGGTTGGCCATGTCTTCGAAATATTCGCGGATTTCGGGGCCGGGGGCCATGAACTGGCTCCAGTCCGGATTGTAGGCGAAGCTGTACGTATAGGCATGGGCGGGAACGTCGCAGGTCAGGCCCGGATAGGTATTCTCGCGCCAGGTTCCACCGACACAATCGCCCTTTTCGTAGATCGTGAAATTGTCGTCGCCGCGCTGCTTGAGCCTGATGCCGGCCAGCAGGCCCGCCATGCCCGCACCGATGATAATGGTGCGGAGTCCCTTGCCGTTCGAATTGCTCATCCCGTCCGTTCCCGATCCTTATTGATACGCGCCTGTATCATGGCGAAAGCGGGCCGCGCCAGCCTTGCGGCAAATCAATGTGGGTCGGTGCTTTCGGGATAAGGACCAAGCAGCAGGAACAGCAGCGCTGCCGTCAGGCTTACCGGAATCGCCCCGATCAGAGCCGGAACGTAGGATCCGGTCGCGTCATAAACGAAATTGAGCAGCACCGGCCCCATGCCGCCGGCAAGGGTAACGAACCCGCCGATGGTCGCGAAAAGCGTGCCGAAGTGGGCAAGGTCGAAATAGCGCGAGGTGATGTAAGCGAGCAGGTCGAGCTCGGCACCGAGAGCGAGGCCGATGATCAGCGTCGCTGCGATTGCCGCCGGGACGGAGTGCGGCAGCTGGGTCAGCAGCAGGATGGCGATCATCGGCATCGACAGCATGACCACCGCCAGAAAGCGCGCTTCGACATGATCGAGCAGCCACCCCACCGTCAGCCTGCCGACGATGGCGGTGAAGCCGAGCAGGCCAGCTACGGCTGCGGCTTCCTCGCGGGCGATGCCGTTTGACGACATGATCGGCACAAGGCTGGTCACGATCGATACGACCACGGTTGCGATCAGCAGCCCGGCGAGGGCGACTTGCAGGAATTTGCGGGACAGCAT
>CAZRVW010000185.1:0-5555 GCA_964603645.1 uncultured Novosphingobium sp.
GGAGCCTTGAGCTCCCCGGACCGGGCGCCGTCGCCCACATGTCCCTTCATCAAAAACCAACAATGTCAAAGAGCCACCGAACAGAAGCGGCGGACAACCATCGCTCCCCGATCTAGATACCGGGGAACATGGCGTCCGTTTCTGTTGGCGACCGAAACGAACCAGATAAAACGGCCTCACCGCCTCGGTGAGCAGGCATATATGGGGGGCGTTGGATTCGGTCAACGCCTTTTTGTAAAAATATTTCTCGCCGCACGAGAGACCGCGGAATTGCGCCCTTTACCCGATGGTAAACACAATTGCTTATAGCCCGCGCACGATGACGACGCCCGCCACAGCTTCGAATCCGGCTGCGAATCAGGCGGCACCTTCGCTGCGCGACCAGGTTCGCAGCGCCGTCATTCGGCGTTCGGGCTCACAGATCGTCGGCCAGCTCATCACCTGGGCCTCCACCTTCCTCGTGATACGCATTCTCTCGCCGAGCGATTACGGGCTCTACGCCATGACTTCGGTGTTGCTGGTGCTGCTCGCGCTGATCAACGGCTACGGCCTCGCCAACGCCGTAATCCAGAAGCGCGAAGTCACACCCTATCTGATGCGTCAGCTGTTCGACCTGCCGAGCTAGGCCAGGCCCGGCACCACTTCCGAGTCAATACACGCACGATTGACATGCGCCGGGCGGGAGAGCGCCACCAAAAGGGCCTTTGCCTTTTGCAGACAAGGCCTACATAGCGCCTCATGCCGCCCGATAACGCCGTCAACGATCCCGATGCCCGCCACGATGGCTGGCGCACGGTCGCCCGTTTCCTTCCCTACCTGTGGCCGAAGGATAACACGGCGCTGCGCTGGCGGATAAGCATCGCCGTCCTCCTGATCGTCCTCGCCAAGGCGACCACGCTGGTCCTGCCGTTCTTCTACAAGCGTGCGGTCGATTCGATGTCGCTGGAAGGTCAGGAGCCAATCCTCATCATAACCTTCGCTTTCGTGCTCGCCTATGCGCTCGGACGGCTGACCGCCGTTGTGTTCGACCAGTTGCGCAACATCGCGTTCGAGCGCGTCGGGCAGGAAGCGACCCGCCACCTGGCCGAAGACGTGTTCCACCGCCTGCATCGCCTGTCGCTGCGGTTTCACCTTGGCCGCCGCACCGGTGCAGTCACCAAGGTGATCGAACGCGGCACCAAGAGCATCGACATCATGCTCTATTTCCTGCTGTTCAACCTTGCACCCACGGTCATCGAACTGGTTGCAGTGGCGGTCATCTTCTATTTCAGCTTCGGCGTGGGGCTGGTGCTGGCAACCAGCCTTTCGGTGATCGCCTATGCGCTCATCACCCGCTGGATCACCGAATGGCGCGCAACCCTGCGCGAGAAGATGAACCGGCTCGACACCACGGCGATGAGCCGCGCGGTCGATTCGCTGCTCAACTACGAAACGGTGAAATATTTCGGCGCGGAAGCGCGCGAGGAGGAACGCTACGCACAAGCCACCCGCGCCTATGCCGACGCGGCGGTACGCAGCGAGAACTCGCTCGGCCTGCTCAACATGAGCCAGGCTGTGATCGTCAACCTGCTGATGGCAGGCGCCATGGGTTATACCGTGTGGGGCTGGTCGCAGGGCAAGCTGACGGTCGGCGATCTCGTTTTCGTCAATACCTATCTTACGCAGCTGTTCCGTCCACTCGACATGCTCGGCACAGTCTACCGCACGATCCGACAGGGCCTGATCGACATGGCCGAAATGTTCCGGCTGATGGACACCGAAATCGAGGTGCAGGACGCTCCCGGCGCTCCGGCGCTGGTGGTCTCGCGACCCTCCGTGGTCTTCGACAATGTCGTGTTCGGCTACGAGCCGGACCGCACCATTCTGCATGGCTTGTCGTTCGAAGTAGCTGCCGGGCAGCATATCGCCATTGTCGGACCCTCAGGCGCGGGGAAGAGCACGATCGCGCGGCTGCTGTTTCGCTTCTACGACCCGCAGTCGGGACGGATCCTGATCGACGGGCAGGACATTGCCTCGGTCACGCAGGCCTCTTTACGCGCGCACCTCGGAATCGTGCCGCAGGATTCGGTGCTGTTCAACGACACCATCGGCTACAACATTGCCTATGGCCGGGATGGTTCGAGCGAGGCCGATGTCGAGGCCGCTGCCCGAGCCGCCGCGCTGATGCCGCTGATCGATCGCCTGCCGCAGGGCTTCGACACCGAGGTCGGCGAGCGCGGCCTCAAGCTTTCGGGCGGCGAGAAGCAACGCGTCGCCATTGCCCGCACCATCGTCAAGGATCCGCCGATCCTGCTGCTCGACGAAGCGACTTCTGCGCTCGACACCCGGACCGAACGCGACGTGCTGGCGACGCTGCACAAGGTTTCGGAGAACCGCACGAGCATTTCGATCGCGCATCGCCTGTCGACTGTCGCCGATGCCGATGCGATTCTCGTGCTGCAGGATGGCCGGCTCGAGGAACAGGGCTCGCATGCCGACCTGCTACGCAAGGACGGGCTTTACGCGGCGATGTGGGCACGGCAGGCTGCCGAAGCCGAGGAGCTTGAGCAAGCGGCGGAGTGAGCCGCACACCTAGGGGAGAGACAGCCATGGAATTCGAAGTTATCGCCGAGGGGCTGGATTTTCCCGAAGGTCCGGTCGTCATGGAAGACGGCTCGGTTATCGTCGTCGAGACCCATGCCGGGCGGATCACCCGCTGCTGGGGCGGCGGGCGCAAGGAAGTGGTCGCAACGCCGGGCGGCGGGCCGAACGGCCTGGCGGTCGGCCCCGATGGCGCACTCTACCATTGCAACAATGGCGGAGAGGGCGACACCTACACCTATGGCCGGATCGAGCGGATCGACCTTGCCACCGGCAAGGTCGACGAGTTGTACACCGGCTGCGACGGCGAGGCCTTCAGCGCGCCAAACGACATCATGTTCGATAGCGACGGGCAGTTGTGGTTCAGCGACCTCGGCCATATCGGCGACAAGGGCAAGGACTGGGGCGGGCTCTATTGCGCCTTGCCCGATGGTTCGAAAGTCACGCGGATCGTCGAGCGGGCGCTCAGCTACAACGGGGTTGGCGTGTCACCCGACATGACCACGGTCTACGCAGCCGATACCTATTCGGCGCGGGTATGGGCGGTGGATCGTAAGGCCCAGTTGCAAAAGCCGCGCCTCGTCGGCACCGCACCGGGCCATACGTTCCTTGACAGCCTCGCCATGGCCGCATCGGGCAATGTCTGCGTGGCAGCTGTGATGGGCGGCGCGATCGCGACGTTCTCGCCGGTCGGCGACGTGACGATGACTCCGGTCGACGATCCGATCGTCACCAACATCGCCTTTGGTGGTGCGGACATGATGGACGCCTACCTTACCTTCTCGGGCCACGGCACCCTGGCGAAAACCCGCTGGCACGAACCGGGAATGACGCTGGTCTACAACGCCTGACTATTTGAGGACATCTGCGTCCTTCCACACCACGGCCTGCGCTGCCTTTATGTATCCGCCTTCGTGATCCCACGCGAGCACCGGCGAGCCGTAGAGCCGCCAGCCCTGTTCCAGCGCCTCGGACACGCGATCGCAGAAGGCACGGTCGTCCTTGCCGGTGAGCAGGCGGTATATCGGACGGTCGTCGGGCGGCGAAGACATGGCTACTTGCTCCAGAAGCCGCTGGTCATCTTGACCGGCCCCTGCTCCATGCCCAGCACGCCCACGGGAACCAGCCGCTCTCGCAGGTCGGAGTCGAAGGCTTCGGCGATCTGTTCGGCGGTCCACGTCTCGCGGTAGACCGCAGGCAGGAGCAGCGCCGGGTGCGTATAGAGCTGCACTTCGCCGCTATCGATCCGCACCAGTTGACCGCTCACCCCTTCGGCGCGGTCGGACAGCAGGTATTCGACCAACGGCGAATTGTCTTCCGGCGCCTGGAAACTGCTGCCGTGATCCTTGGCGCCAATCGAAGCACGATAGGCGCTGGTCTGATCGGCCATCCGGGTCTTTCCGAAAGGCGAGAGGCCATTGATCCTCACACCCGTGCCCTTCAGATCGACTGCCCAGCCATAGACCATCGAGGCGACCGCGCCCTTGGTCGCCCCGTAGATGCCGAGCGAATCAATACCCATGTGCGCGCCCGAAACGACATTGACGATCGAGCCGGAGCCCTGCGCCACCATTGCTTTCACCGCGTGTCCGGCGCAATACATGGTGCCGAGCACGTTGACCTCGACCAGCGCGCGCGCCGCTGCGGGATCGAAATCCCACGCCTTGTTCATGGTGAACAGACCCGCGTTGTTCACCAGCCCATCAATCCGGCCATAGGCATCGATGCAACTGGCGATCAGCTTGCCCGCCTCGTCCCAGTCGGTGATGTCGGCGACCTTGGCATGCGCGGTCCCGCCCGCTTCACGGATCGCCTGCGCGCTTGCTTCGGCCACCTCGGCATCGACATCGTTGACGACGACAGACGCGCCCTGCATCGCCGCTCCCGCCGCGCAGGCCGCGCCAATCCCGCGCCCCGATCCGGTGATGACGACTGCCTTGCCTTCAAGAATTCCCATCGCAGTTCCCCTTCAGTTCAAACAGCGTGGCGAACGCACGGGACAATTCAAAGGATATATTTCGAAAGGTCGCTGTCCTTTGCCAGATCGGCAAGTTTGTCGCGCACATAGTCGCCATCGACGCCCACGGTCTCGCCCTGGCGGTCCTCGGCCTCGAAGCTCAAGTCCTCAAGCAACCGCTCCATCACTGTCTGCAAGCGCCGCGCGCCGATGTTCTCGACGCTTTCGTTTACCTGTGCGGCGATCTTCGCGACTTCGCTCACAGCTTCATCTGCGAAGTCGAGCGTCACTTTCTCGGTCGCCAGCAGGGCAGTGTATTGCTCGACGAGATTGGCGCGCGTCTCTGACAGGATGCGGACGAAATCTTCCTCTGTCAGCGCTTTCAGCTCGACCCTGATTGGCAAGCGGCCCTGCAATTCGGGCAGCATGTCCGAAGGCTTGGCGACGTGGAACGCGCCCGAAGCGATAAACAGCACGTGGTCGGTCTTCATCGGGCCGTACTTTGTGGCCACGGTCGTTCCCTCGATCAACGGCAACAGGTCGCGCTGCACGCCTTCGCGGCTGACCGAACCGCCGCGCACGTCTGATACCGCGATCTTGTCGATCTCATCGAGGAAAACGATACCGTTGGTTTCGGCATTGGCCAGCGCAACACGGGCCACATCGTCATGGTCCATGCGCTTTTCGGCTTCCTCGTCGACCAGCTTGTCCCAGGCATCGGGCACCTTGAGCTTGCGGCGCTTGAGGTTCTGCTGGCCGAACGCCTTGCCCATGATGTCGCTGAGATTGATCATGCCGACATTGCCGCCCATGCCGGGGATCTCCATCGGCATTCCGGCTGCGTCCTCGACCTCGATCTCGACCTCGGTATCGTTCATCGCATTTTCGACGATCCGCTGGCGAAAACTCTCGCGCGTCGCCTCCGAAGCGCCCTGACCGACCAGCGCATCGAGCAGCCTTTCCATCGCAGCTTCGCTTGCCGCCTCGCGCACCGATTCGCGGCGGCGGTCCTTTTCCA
>CAZRVW010000186.1:0-5544 GCA_964603645.1 uncultured Novosphingobium sp.
CCCCTTACGAAGCGCTTCGGGAAAAGCTATAAATCAACGTCCACCGTGTCTCGCCAGTCACCCGATGCTACACTGGGCGTAATCTTTGTTTCTTCGTCACTGCGAAGAAGCCCAAATCCTACTTACATCACAACCTTGACCGTCATTTCCCAGATGGCCGAGGTCAATCCAGCACGCCATGTCACAATCGCGGTCGCCGAAGAGGCTGCACGAACCGCAAGGCCGAACAAGCGGGCTCTTCAGTCCGCGATCGATGCCTATCCGGCTCGCGCCACTGCCGCCGGTTACCGGATGTCCACACATGACAGCACCGCGCCGGTCACGCCAACGTGCGCTGGATCAACCAGGCAAAGGAAACCGCTCCGATCGCATAAGCAGTGACGTGGGAAACGAGGACTTGCGCGCGCGGTGCAAGCTTTGCGACCAACACCAAAACGGAAAGGGTGGCGGCTACTATCGTCAGTTGGCCGATCTCGACGCCGACGTTGAAGGCGAGCAGCGAAAGGGGGATTTCTGCCTCGGGCAAGCCGAGCTCGGTCAACGCTGCGGCGAATCCGAAGCCGTGGAGCAGACCGAAGGTAAAAGCGATTAGCGCTGGCGCACGCCGGGCCAGGGTTCGCGGCTCGTCCGGCCGGCGGAGGATTTCGCGGGCAAGCAGGGTGATCGACAGGGCGATGCAGATCTCTACCGGCTTGCGGGACACGGTCAAAAGACCGAGCGTGGTCGCCGCCAACGTCAGCGAATGCGCCAGCGTGAACGCCGTTACCGTCGCGCAGATCTGCCGCCAGCCGCGGACCAGAAGGACCAGCCCGATCACGAACAGCAGGTGGTCGAAGCCGCCGATGATGTGGGTCACGCCAAGTCGCAGATACGTCCACCATACTTCGCCGCGAGTGAATTGCGCGCCGAGTTTCAGGTGCGGGTCGAGAGGGGTCAGCCGCGCTGCCTGGATCGCGCCCTTGAGCGGGACGACGCTTAGCAGCGCGTCGCTGAAGCCGCTCTCCAGTCCGGTCAGACCGACTTCCCGGCCGACGAGCGGGGCCGAACAAACGACCTGGTAACGCTCGACCACCGCCGCCGCCTCGAACGAATGCTCGGTACGGGAAGCCCGGCACGAACTGGGAATCGACGGCCGGCTACGCGTCGCCAGTCCGCCAAGGAGGGGGGCCTTCCAAGTCACCGTCCAGGTGCCCGGCGCGGTCTCGCGCCATTCAAGATAGCCGGGACGGAAGTCGTCGGCGCGGGCCGGCACAGCGAGCAGACCGAGCAGCACCATGAACAGCGCGAGCAGCCTCATCGCGGCTGCTCGATTACCACGTCGTAGCGTTCGAGCAGCCTGGCGTAGTCGCGCGCATCCCGTTTGGCCGCCGTGGCCGCGCGCCAGTCGTTCTCGACCCGCTGGCGAATTGCAGCAAGCTGCGGGGGCCGCGAAGGGTCATGGTCTGTGACTTTGACGAGGTGGTTGCCGATGGCTGATTTGACCGGGCCACTCCATTGGCCGAGCGGGGCGCGGCCGAGAGCGGCGGCGAACCCATCGCCGAACAATGTGTCGATCTCTGTCGTAGTGGAGCCCGACAGCTTAGCGGGTAGCGGAATCGTGCTTCCACCGTACGGCCTGCCGGCGCGCAGTGCGGCGAGCGAAGTGGTAGCGTCGGCATCGCCGAGATAACGCTGCTCGAAGCTGTATCGCGCCTCCCCGGCGAAACGATCCGGGTGAACCGCGAGCCAGCGCTCCAGCGTGGCATCATCGGGGGCGGCGATGTCCTCGGCGCTGGTGGTCAGCACTGACAGTTTCTGCCGCATCCGCCGCCGCACCACCAAGTCGTCGCGGTCAAGTCCAAGGCGCAGGCCTTCGCGGTAATAGACCTCGTCCTTGATGTCGTCGCGGATCAGCGCGTCAAGCTCGGCATCGCTGGGGGCGCGGCGAAAGGCTTGCGCGAATTGACCGGCGAGCCGCTCAACGCGGGGCCTGTCGATCACGATCCGGCGGTCCTCCGGTGTCGTGGCGTTACCGAAGACGGCGAACACCAATGCCCCGAGCCCAATGAAATGGACCAGCGGCTCGCGCAGGACCGCTGCGCCAGGCGCGCGCCATTTCATTCACCGCCCCCAATCAAACAGACGGATCGTACCAGATCGCCGAGGTGTAGGCGCGCTCCTGCCCCTTGGCGATTATGTCAGGCGGCAGCTTCAAGTTAAAGCGCATGGCGTCGAACGCGACCCAGTTGGGGGTTGGGATCTCCAGTACGCGGACGTAGTAGAACGCGCGGGTTTGGGAATCGAATTCCGGGTCGCTCCATACCGCAGTCAGCTCGGGTGCACCGATACTGTTGGTGTAGCTGGCCTTGGCGATGTCCACCGTATCCCCAACAGCGGGCACCTTGTCGTTAATCGGTCGGCGCTTTGCCTTATCGCTCCACGCCACGTCGAACACCTTCTCGTGTGTCACTCCCGCCTTGTCGACCCACCCCTTGACCACCTGGACGCGATCAAGGTTGGCGCCGAGCGGATCCTTGAGCGCCGAGATCATGAAGCTCGGGCGCTTGCCGACGGGAGCGGGCTGGAGCGTACCGCCCATCGGCACCCCGCGGCCATAGCCGGCGCGGACCCAGTCGCCTTTCAGGTCATGCGGCGCGAAGTCCCAACCGCCGAACACACGCACCGTCATCCGCGGCCCGGTTGTGCCGTAGACTTCCTTGCGCATCATCGCGTCGAAAATCTCCTCCCGGGTGTTGGCTCGCGCCCACACTGCGGCTCGCCCGCTGGCGAGGAGTTGCCAGCTCAGCCTGCCGGTGTGGGTGCCCGGATACGGAGTCAGCATACGTTTGGCGCTCGGCTCGGTGTCGCCGAACTTGCCGAAGAAATTATTCTCGTCTGCAGTGGACAGACCCGTATGGCTGTCGGTCGAGCCGACCACGCCGAACTTGTAGGGATTGATGCCGGTCCTGGCCTGGATCGCCAGGCCGCGCTTCAGCGCTTCGCGGACATACTCGCCTTCAAAATGCGAGGGCTTCTTGAGTTCCGTCATGACGAGGTCGCCAAGCTCCCACCCGGCGACACCGTAACCGGCAAACTCGTCGTTGGGCGAAAGATACGGGTGGGCCTCGCTGTCGCCCTTGACCTGGGTGATCTCGACCAGCGGCTCGTGCGCAATCCTTCGGCGGGCATATGCCGCGCTCATTGGCCCGCCCCCGGGCTGGGTCAGCTCGAACATCAGCCCGTTGGAGAGGTTCGAGTTGTGGGGGATCGCCAGGACTTTGCCACCGGTCGTCTGCTCATAGGCATCCATATAGTCCCACACACCGTCGGGAATGGCCTGCCCGACCGACGAGAGTGGTTGGACCTGGGAGACCTTGTCCTTGCCATCGCGGAAGATGACGTTGCGGTGCAGGTTCCTCGTACCGTCCATCAGGGTGTACTCGAATCCGAGCAGCGTCGTAAATTTGCCTGGCCTGTTGTAGCGCTCCATGGTGTCGAGATAGGCGTCCCAGATCCTGGAGGTTCGCTCCGCGGCGACTTTGTCGTTAATGAACTCCGCCGGCAGCGAGTTGCGATTAAGCCCATCGAGAATCTCGAAAGTGCCCTGGAGCCTTTCGACCGGACCGGCATTGAGCAAGTCGTGCCAACGCTTCATCTTGGGATCGCGGATGCTGTTCGTGGGCGCTTCGGCCAGCGACCTGGTCGATCCAAGCCCTTCGGCATGGTCGGTCACCGCAAGCCAGTCGAGCGGGCGGTCGAGCTGGGCGGCAAGCCCGGTCGAGGATGTGACCTTCTCGCCACTGGCGAAGCGAAGCGCATCCTCGGGCATGAGCCGCGCCCCGACGCCAAAGGCGTCGATCGAGTTGGCGGTGTGAAGGTGTAAGTCACCCCAGTACGGCCGGTCGGGGAACTCGGCGAGCTTGACAGCGGTTGGATCCGTCTCGCTGCTCATCAACCCGCTCGATCCGCCGCAGCCGGTCAGAGCCAGTATCGCGCCGCTGAGCAACGCTGCCGCTGGGTTCCGCATCAATCCCCTCCGTTTCGATTTGCAGCGCTAGGCTAGCAATATTTGCGCAAGCACTCTTACATGAGATCAGAACAATTGCTAGGGCTAACAAATGAGCTGCGGGCCCGCACAAATTCTGATAACATGTTTCGAAACGGGCGAATCTAACAGGAAACTGTGCCTGGCCCATCAGGGCCGACACGCACGCGAGGACCGACCATTTATCGCAAGCGCTTCCCGAATATCTGATCCACAGACGCCCGGTGCCTCGACCCGACGTGTTCGCGGCCAAGGGAGAAGCTGCATTGGGGACGGCTGAACGTGCTGAGGTGTCAATTGGATTCGAGTTCTAAAGGCTAACGAGCGGAAAGAGAGGATATTTGTATGAAGAAGAGCGTACTGGCTGGACGAGTAATGGCTGCGGCAGCGATCGTCACAAACGTTTCAGGAGCCGGCGCTGCGCCTTCGAAAGAGGACGCGGGCTCATCATCCCAGCCTGAGGCAAGATTGCCGCTCCCTGGTCCGTATGTGGAGGACCCCGCTATTCAGATGTTTTTCGCCAAGATGCGCGAGGAGAACGGCGAGCCCATAAACCTTCTTCAAGCCTTGGCTTATAATCCCGAAGTCATTGGACCATTTTCAGATCTAGCTGACGCGCTTCGCAAGACGACGAATCTCAACCCGGCTGACCGCGAACTCGTTATTCTTCGGACAGTGACAGCAGTAAATGGAGCATACGAGATTCCTCCGCATCGGGTGCTTGGTGAGATGTTCGGACTTACGCCCGCGCAAATCAACGACATAGGCAACTGGAAAGATTCGAGCGCTTATGATGAGCGCCAGCGTGCGCTACTCGCATTCGTTGACGAGAGCTTGTCAACTACGGGTGTAAGTGACGATGTTTTCCTGAATGCGCGTCGATATCAAGAACGTGATGAACTCGTTACGGTGGTGTTGGTTTCGGGCTTATACTCAATGGCCGCGCAGTTTACCCGTTCCTTCCAGGTGCCTTCGGACAAGGAGGCTGCGGAGAACTGGGTGCGTAAAGAAATCGGGGGTGCAGACGAATAGGGCGGAAACTCGCAGAACTCGCAATGCCGCCCGAGACCGGGAAGCGCCTCACCGCGCTCCGTATGCATGCGAACTTCGATAATGCCATCCTCCGGTTTGATCGCGGAAACATTCCGCTGAACAACTTACCGGCTGACGCCGGTAGGTTCATGCGGAGGGGCTGAAGCCTTCTTTGTGGGTATGCCGGTCGAGATATCGCATGATGATGCCGTCTGTGATGTTGTCGGACGTGGTTGAGAAGTAGCCCCTCTGCCAGAAGCGCTGGCCCCAGTAGCGCTTGCGGATGTGCTCGAACTCCTGCTGGATCTTGCGTGATGATCGCCCCTTGGCGCGGCGCACGAAGTCGGAGACCGAGACATGCGGCGGAATTTCAACGAACAGGTGAACGTGATCGCGCGACAGCGCGCCGTTGATGATCGTGACGCCCATCTCCGCGCAGACCTGGCGGATAATGTCGCGCACCCTGATGCGCACCTGGCCATGCAGCA
>CAZRVW010000187.1:0-5535 GCA_964603645.1 uncultured Novosphingobium sp.
CGGTAGGCGGCAGCGTTATCGCCGTCGATATTGCCGAAATTGCCCTGCCCTTCGACCAGCGGATAGCGCAGCGAGAAATCCTGCGCGAGGCGGACCATGGCATCGTAGACAGAAGCGTCGCCATGCGGATGATACTTGCCGATGACATCGCCGACGACGCGCGCCGATTTCTTGAAGGCATCGGTCGGATTGAGCTTCAATTGCCTCATCGCCCAGAGCAGACGGCGGTGCACAGGCTTCAGGCCGTCGCGTAGATCGGGCAGCGAGCGCGCGGTAATCGTCGAGAGCGCATAGACGAGATACCGCTCCGATAGTGCGGCATCGAACGGCGCATCGACAATCGCGTCGAACGGATCGGGATCTTCTTCGGTGGTCGTGGGCATTATGCGCTCGCCCTAGCAACGCGCTGGCATATGCGGAACGGGCCAGAAACGGTTATCCGCAGACGCTCTGATTGACTGTAGCCGCTCTAGCCGATCTGCATGTCGTTCCATTGCGGCGGCATGCGCACTTCGATGCCATCGAGCTCTTCGGTGAGGTCGATCTGGCACGACAAGCGACTGCGCGCCGTGACCCCGGCAGCAAGGTCGAGCATGTCTTCTTCTTCCTCGGTGGCCGGCTTGAGCTTGCCGATCCAGTCCTTGCCGATCACGACATGGCAGGTCGAACAGGCCATCTGGCCCTCGCAAGTGCCTTCTAGCGGCATTCCTTCCGCTTGCCCAAGCGCCAGCAGGTTGGTGCCGGACTTGGTTTCAACGGTCTTCTCTTCGCCCCGGGCGCTGATGAATACGACACGAACCACGATCAGACTCCCTGCGCCGCGGCTGCCGCTTCGATTGCGTGACAGGCGGTTTCGACTTCTTCCTGGGTCGTATAGCGACCGAATCCTAAACGAACAGAGTTGCGTGCATTGATCGGATCGAGCCCGATTGCGCTCAGCACCCGGCTTGGAGCACCGGTCCCGCTGCCACAGGCCGAGCCAGCGGAGAATGCCAGGTTCCGGCAATCGCTCAGCAGGCGTGGAAAATTCAGGCCTTCGAGCCTCAGATTGAGATTTCCGGGCCAGCGCGATGTCTCGCTGCCGTTGACCGTCCAGCGCGACAGGATCGAGCGGGCAAGGCTGGCAAGCCCGGACAAATGCTGGAAATCGGTATCCATCCGTTCCCCGGCCAGAGCCGCTGCGGTCCCGAAGCCGACGCAAAGTGCGGGGCTCAGTGTGCCCGAGCGTAAGCCGCCCTCCTGCCCGCCTCCGTGGATCAATTCGCCGATCTTTACGCCATCGCGCACCCACAAGGCCCCAATCCCCTTGGGACCATAGAGCTTGTGCGCGGTGATCGCGATCAGATCTGCGCCCTCCGGCGGCGCCAGTTTGCCAGCGCCCTGAACCGCATCGCACAGGAACAGCGCGCCCGCCTCTCGTGCCCTTTCTGCGAGGCGATCCACCGGCTGAATTGTGCCGATCTCGTTGTTGACCTGCATTACCGCGACCAACCCTGTCTCATCGCCCAGCGGCACTTCGGCATCGATCAGGCCATCGCTGCCGACCGGCAGTTCCATCAGTGTCTCACCGCTTGCCACGGCGGCATTGACCACGGCCGAGTGCTCGATTGCCGAATAGGCGATGGTTCCCCTCGGGACCGAGCGGATAGCCTGGTTAAGCGCTTCGGTTGCACCGCTGGTGAATATCACCTGTCCGCCCTTGGGCAACAGCGCCGCGACCTGTTCGCGCGCCACTTCGACCGCTGCAGCTGCCGCCCTGCCCGGCCGGTGCATCGAGTGCGGATTGGCAAATCCCATAGACTCCGGGCCAGACAGCCAGGGCAGCATTGCCTCCCTGGCTTCGGTAGCTAGCGGCGTGGTCGCTTGATGATCGAGATAGATGAATTCGGCTGACATGCGTGAAATCGTTGCTTTTCGAATGTTCATTTCTATATAGCGCTGCGCTTCCAATCACAGCCTTTTCGCGGATCGTTGCCCAATTCAGACGCCCGCTCGACAAGGCCCATGCGCAGGTAAGACAAAACATGCCCGCAGTTATCTTTCCCGGTCCCGAGGGTCGTCTCGAAGGCCGTTTCCAGCCCGGACCGCGCCCGCGCGCGCCCGTAGCAATGATCCTCCACCCCCACCCTCAGGCCGGCGGAACGATGAACGACCGCATCACGCAGCATCTCTACAAGACCTTTACTGATCGTGGTTTTGCAACCCTGCGGTTCAATTTTCGCGGCGTCGGCCGCAGCCAGGGCAGTTTCGACAACGGCATCGGCGAGCTTTCGGACGCCGCTGCAGCGCTCGATTGGGTGCAGTCGATCCACCCCGAAGCTTCGACCACATGGATCGCCGGCTACAGCTTTGGCGCGCTGATCGGCATGCAGTTGCTGATGCGCCGTCCCGAAATTCGCGGTTTCATCTCAGTTGCTCCACCCGCCAACATGTACGATTTCAGCTTCCTTGCCCCCTGCCCTGCCTCGGGCATCATCGTTCAGGGCAATGCCGATACGGTGGTCACCCCGGGCGCGGTGCAGAAGCTGGTCGACAAGCTGCGCACTCAGAAGCACATCACGATCCATCACGACGAGATTCCGCGCGCGAACCATTTCTTCGAAAACGAGATGGAAGACCTGATGCGCTCGGTCGACAACTATCTCGACATGCGGCTCTCGCCGGACTGCCCGATCAAGTAGAATTCAGCGGTCCGGCGCGGCCGTGGCCAGCGACTTTCCGCTTTCGTCAGGGACGACCCATAGCGCGACATTGGCCGCGATCACCGCGGCTAGCACCAGCATCAGCAGCGCTTGACGGCCGGCATTCCTGCGCCTCCACAGCCAGACTGCGCCGCCGATCAGGGCAAGCGTGGTGAGAACCATCAGAGAAAGCGCGATGTCAGCCATAGCGCTTCCTCGCTGACAAACCTGCAAAGCAGCGTCAATGCCGGTTTGACTTCGCATCGGGTCGCCCGCACACGGCGTTGATGATCCGGACTCCGCTTTCGCGTCGCGGTGCGCTCCGCCTGATCGGCACCGCAAGTGCGTCGCTCGCGCTCCCTTCCTGCGTGCAATCGGCTGTGGGGGTCGGCGTACCATCGGCACGACCGGATGCGGCCGCTCTCCTCGACCAAATTGCTTGGAACCTTCTTGAACTGGGGCCGGAAAACGCGACCGCGCTAGGGCTCGATTCAGGCGAACATAGCCGATTGCGGCACCGCCTTTCCGACAAGTCGCCGGACGGCGTCGCCCAGCTTGCCGAAGCGCTCAGAGGCGACCTCGCGAGCGTGCGCGCCCTACATGGCGATGATCCGGACCCGGCGGTGCAAACGAGCCTCGACGTCGTCGAAAGCGCTTATGCAACCGCACTGGAAGGGCTGGCGCTTCCCTATGGTGAGGTTGCTGTCGGAGGCTGGCGCAACACGCCTTACGTCGTGATCCAGAATGTCGGCGCCTATCTCGATCTGCCGCGATTTCTCGATTCGAGTCATCCAGTGCGCAGCGCCGACGATGCCGAGGCCTATTGCGACAGGCTCGATCAGATGGCCGAACAACTCGACGATGAAACGGCAAGGGTCGCAAGCGCCGAAGCGCTGGGGCTGATCCCGCCCGATTTCCTGCTCAAACGAACGATCGAACAAATGGAACGCGCGCTGGCCGATATGCGGTCCGGCAACGGCGGCATGCTTGCCTCCTCGCTGGCAAGACGCACCGCGACAATCCCGGGCGGCTGGGAAACACGGAGCAGGGCGATCGTACGGGATTCGATTCGTCCCGCGCTCGAACGCCAACTCGCGCTGATGAAGCGCCACCTGCAACTGGCAACCTCCGACCCTGGGATCGGATCACGCCCCCTTGGCGAGGAGTGGTACGCCTGGGGCCTGCGCGCCGCGACCACTACAAGCCTCACACCCGCCGAAGTCCATGCCCGGGGCAAAGAAGAACTCGCCGAGACGCAGGCCAGGATGGAGCCGATACTGCGCAGCCTGGGTTACAGCCAGGGCACTATTGGCGAGCGCATGGCGGCACTTGCCAAGGATACGCGCTACCGGTTTCCCGACAACGACGCGGGGCGCGCCGAGATCATCGCTTTCATCAGAGAGCGCATTGCATGGATCAAGCAGCAGATGCCGCGCGCATTTCTTCGCCTCGCGCCCGGCAATGTCGAGGTGCGCCGCCTGCCGCTGGCCGAAGAGCCCGGCGCGCCCAGCGCCTATGGTGGTGCCGGTTCACTAGACGGGTCGATACCGGGGCGCATGTGGATCAACCTCCACACCACCGATCTGCATCGCAAATACGACCTGCCAACGCTTGTCCATCACGAAGCGATCCCCGGCCATGTCTGGCAAGGTGAATACACGCACACGATGCCATTGATCCGCTCTATTCTGGCGTTCAATCCCTATAGCGAAGGCTGGGCGCTCTATGCCGAGCAATTGGGCGACGAACTCGGCGCCTACGACGCTTTTCCGGCGGGCCAGCTCGGCTATTTGCAGAACCAGGGATGGCGGGCGGCGCGGCTAGTGCTCGATACCGGTCTTCATGCGATGGGCTGGTCGCGCGAGCATGCAAACCAATGGTTTCAGCGCGAGGTGGGACTTTCTCCCGCCGAGACGATCAACGAGATCCACCGCTATTGTTCGTGGCCGGGTCAGGCCTGCGGATACAAGGTAGGGCACAGCGAAATCATTCGCTTGCGCGAAAGCGCGCGCAGGGCTTTGGGCGACACCTTCGATCTACGCACGTTCAATCAGGCCATCGTCGACGGAGGAAATGTTCCGCTCGATGTGTTGAGCGAAATCGTCGAACGCTACGTCGCAGCGGCGCAGCGCGGCTGATCCGTCTATTTCTTGCCGAACAGGCCCTTCGCCATTCCGGCAATGTCATCCAGCGGATTTCCGTCGCCATCGCGGTCAAGGATGCTCGCGAAGCTGGCGAGCGAGCCTTCCCCGCCAATCGCATCGCGAATCTGGTTGAGCGTCCCCGCGTCGATTCCCGTCGACTCCGCAGCCACCTCGATGGTGTCACCCGGATCCTGATGCGCCTTGCCGAGTGCCGCGACAGCCGCCTCGGCGATTGCCGGATCAATGCCGAGCTTCGATGCCAGGTTGGCCACATCGTCCGGTGCACCGGCAATATTCTTCAGGATTCCGTCGAGCAAGCCCATGACCTATCTCCATCAATGCGATGGAGGCATCATGCACACGAATTGAGACAGGGCAAGTTGCCGTCAGGCGGCGATAGGAGCTGCCTTGCGCACCCCTTCGTCGACGTGTGCCTCGAACTGGGCGAAATTCTCGATGAACTGGCGCACCAGGCTCTGCGCCGTGCGGTCGTAATCGTCCGGATCGGCCCAGGCCGAGCGTTGGTCGAGCAGGGCGCTATCCACGCCGGGGACCGCGACCGGAACCTCGAAGCCGAAATTGGGATCCTCACGGAATTCCACATCGTTGAGGCTGCCGTCCAATGCCGCATTGAGCAGCGCGCGGGTCGCCTTGATCGGCATGCGGCTGATCCCGTCCTGCGTTGCCTTGCCGCCGAACCAGCCGGTGTT
>CAZRVW010000188.1:0-5511 GCA_964603645.1 uncultured Novosphingobium sp.
TGGCAACGCAGGCCCTGCTCGCCAATTTCACACCGCTGCTCAAGAAAAGCGGCAACGCCCGCGTCGTCGGCTTGACCAGCTCGGTCGCCAGCAAGCCCCGCGCCTTCTGGGGCGCCTATGCCGCGACCAAGGCGGCTTTCGAAGTGCTGCTCGATTGTTTCGCGCAGGAGACCAGGAACATCGCAAAACTGCGCGTCGCGATCGTCAATCCCGGCGCGACCCGCACCCAGATGCGCGCCCGTGCGTATCCGGGCGAGGACCCGGCGACTCTCAAGGGTCCTGAGGTGGTCGCCGCACGTTTGGTTGACCTGCTTGGTGAACAGTTCGAGAGCGGTCACCGCGAGACCGTTAACCATTCCTGACAACCCGAGATTAAGGGAATCTGCGGATATTTTCGCTCATACCCGCGCGGATCGCGCGCATGGTTGGAGCCTGTCCGATGTCCACGACTAACAACCTTGGAAACCGGTATGCCATGGCCGCGCAGGAGGACCGCAGCGCGCCGCGCAGCCGCGTCTCGATTCCGGCCTCGCTACGCCCTTCGGGCAGCAAGGGCTTCCAGACCGTCCTGAACGACCTGTCGCTTTCCGGATTTTCCGCGACGTCGATCAACCGTATTCACCCCGGTGCGTTGGGCTGGCTGACCATGCCCGGCCTCGAATCGATGCAGGCAAGCGTCGCGTGGTGGGAAGACGGCATGGTCGGCTGCGCTTTCGAGCAGCTGCTCAGCCCGATCATTCATGACAATATCCTCAATCGCTGGTGCGAAGAGGGAACTTACCACCACCGTTGAGGAATCACGGCGATGGTCAGCCGCGTTTGACCAGCGTCGCCTGCGCGACGTCGATTCCGCCGCCGCGGAACCCGCCTTCGCAATACATCAGGTAATAGCGCCACAGGTCGACGAATTCGGCGTCGAATCCGTCGGGCAGCCGCCCATCGGCGACCACCCGGTCGAATCGCTCGCGCCACTGGCGCAGCGTCTCGGCATAGTCGAGCCCGAATCCCTCCCGGTCTTGCCAGTCCAGACCACGCTCTTCGGCGAGACGGGCGAACTCGCGCTCGCTCACCAGCAAGCCGCCTGGAAAAATATAGGCCTGGATGAAATCGGCACTGCGGGCGTAATCATCGAACAGGTCGTCGCGCATAGCGATGTACTGGATCGCAGCCCGCCCGCCGGGCTGGAGGTTGCGGGCGATGCAATCGAAAAAGGACGGCCAGTATGCGCGGCCCACCGCCTCGACCATCTCGACGCTGGCGATCCCGTCGAAACGCCCTTGCATGTCGCGATAGTCCTGCTTGCGAAATTCGATAGACGCGTCGGCGTGGTGCGATCTCGCAAAGGCCAGTTGTCCGTCGGACAGACTGATCGCGGTGACCTGCGCTCCGTGATCGGCGAGATGACGGGCAAGCGCGCCCCAGCCGCAACCGATCTCGAGCACCTCGCGCGCTCCTTCGAGGCGTTGGGCGATGGTGCCCAACTTGCGGCGCTGGGCCTGCTCGAGACTGTCGCCAGGCGCAAATCGCGCACTCGAATAAGACATCGTCGGATCGAGCCAGGCTGCGTAAAAATCATTCCCAAGGTCGTAATGCGCGTGGATATTCCGCAGCGATCCGGCGCGCGTGTTGCGTCGCAGGAAGTGCAGCAGTCGCATCGCCATGCGCCACGGACCCCGCGCGCGCCCGACGTTGCCCAGTGCGTCGGCATTGGCCATGAACAGGGCAAACAGTGGCACCGGATCGGGGCTTTCCCATTCGCGCCGCTGCCATCCCTGAAACGCGCCTATCGAACCGCTTGTCGCCAACCGCAGCAGCGCGCGGTAGCTGTTGAGTTTGACGACCGCGTCGAACCCCGGAGCGCGCCCGCCCAGCATGCGCTGCGATCCGTCCGGCAGGGTCACGCGGATGGAGCCATGCTTCAATCCGGCATCGATTCGCCCGATAATATTCGAGACTCCGCCAGCCATCAGGCGCGCCAGCCATTCAGGCCCCGCCCCAATACGCCAGCCGCCCTCAACGAGCCGCTCCCCTCTCCCGGTCGCACGCGAGCTCATGAGGGGAATATGTCAAAATGACTCGTAAGGGGCAATTCCCTTCGCAAGGGGGCTCAGGCAGTCATTCCTTGATCCGCGAATAAGCGGCTAGCGCACGTTCGCGGCCTTCTTTGTGACCAATGAGCTTTTCGGGATAGTTGGACGGGCGGAGCAGGCCGTCCGGGTCGTGGATGTCGGCATCGGGCAGGTCCGCCAGTTCGGGCACCCATTCGCGGATGTAGGCCGCCGCATCGAATTTCTCCGATTGTGACAGCGGCGCCATGATTCGCACGAACATGTTCGAATCGACTCCAGTTCCGGAAACCCATTGCCAGTTGACGCCGTTGCTGGCGTAATCGGCATCGACCAGCGTGTCCCAGAACCAGCGCTCGCCGTGCCGCCAGTCGATCAGCAAGTGCTTGATAAGGAGGCTCGCCGCGATCATTCGCACCCGATTGTGCATCCAGCCTGTAGCCCAGAGCTGGCGCATCCCGGCATCGACGATCGGATAGCCGGTGCGGCCCTTCTGCCAGGCTTTCAGGTCCGCCGCCGCATCTTCGTCGCGCTCGGGGTCGCGCCATTCGAATGCGTCGAACCGCTCGCGATAATTGCGGGAGGGATAGTCGGGGAACTGGAAAATCACGTTCTGCGCATAGTCGCGCCAGATCAGTTCGGAGCGGAAGGAGGTTACACCCGCCCCTCGCCGCCCCTGCAAGGCGCTCCAGATCTGGGACGGTGACAATTCGCCATGGTGGAGATGGGGCGACAACCGCGAGGAGCCGTCGACCGAAGGCAGGTTGCGGTCCGACTCGTATGCATCGACGACGTCAAGAAATTCGCCAAGTCGGTCATGAGCGGCGCTCTCGCCCCGGCTCCATGCTTTGCGCATGCCGCCCGCCCAGTCGGGCCGCGTGGGTTCGAGCTGCCAGCCTTCGAGCGTGTCGGAATCAGGCCACTGCCCGGGAAGCGTCAGGCTCGGCTCGGGCAAGGGTTCGCGCGCGGGCAAATGGCGCGAAATCGTCCGATAGAACGGCGTGTAGATCTTGTAAGCATCGCCCGATCCGGTGGTGACGCTGCCGGGCGGCATCAGGTAGTTGCCGTCGTGCAGCACCAGATCGACCTTTTCGGCAAGCTGCCTCTCGGCGTTGCGCCACCACGGCTCGTAATGCCGGATCGCGTGGACCGCGTCCGCGCCGGTTTCTTTCGCCAGCGAGGCCAGCACTTCAGCCGCACTGCCGCGCCGCAGGATCAGCCGCGAGTTGTGACGCCCCAGCGCGCGCGACAAGGCATCGATGCTGCCATGTAGCCACCAGCGTGCCGCTCCGCCCATCTTGCGATGCTTGGGCGTCTCGTCGTCGAGCACATAGACCGGGATCACCGGCGCGCCGCTTCCACACGCGGCAAACAACGCGGGTTGGTCGGCAAGCCGCAAATCGCGGCGAAACCATACGATGACAGGTGCAGTCATCGCGCCGGCCCCACGTCGACGGCGAAACGATTCGCCCCACCGAATGCCAGGAAACGCTGGTCCATCAGATAACTTCGTCCCTCTCGCTTCACGATCACCGGCATCCGGCTCCAGAACAGGAACGCGCGAGCTTGCGGATTGGCTGCAGCGATGTGCGTCAGGCGCTCCGTTACCGCATAGGACTTGTGCATCGCCAGCGGATAACGGTCGCAATCCAGCAAGGCGCAAGGAAACGCGCCATATATGCCGCTTTCGGTGCGCCACAGGACCTCGCGGCGCCAGAAAGCGAGCGGGACGGGATTTGCCACGTTGATTTCCGCATAGGGCACATCGCTGGCCGCGAGGAACTCGACGTGGCGACTGCCCGCGTAGTTGAGGCCGACATAGGCCAGAGCCGTCAGCAGGGCAGCCTGAGCCGGTCCCGCCCAGTGTGCGGCGTCTGCCCTCTCCCACCGCAGCGAAAACCACAGCCCGCCACCCAGCAGTGCCCACATCCACGGATCGGCAATGAACAGAGTATCGCCATAGAACCAGCGGCTCGAAAACGGTTCGAGCAGGCGCACGCCGTAATTGTTGAGCCAGTCGAGCGCGGGGTGCGACAGGCAGGAGATGAAGGCGAGCGCGTAGAGCCAGCTGAACCGCACCGGCAATCGCCCTTCAGGTCGGGTGCCGCGACGCCCCTGCCACCTGTCGAACCACCATAAGGTTCCAGCCAGCACCAGCGGCAAAAGCAGCATAGCGGGCGGCCCGTGCGTAATCCCGCGCCGGAACGCGAGGTGTTCCAGCCCGTCGAGCCACACGAAGCAGCCCACATCCACATCGGGAATATTCGCGCCGATCAGCAGCGCGGGCATGGCCAGGCCGGTCTTGCGCTTGAGCCCGGCCTGCCCGATCACCGCGCCAACGAGGGTGTGGGTGAGGTTATCCATCCTCGCCCGTTGCGCAGACTCTTATTCGACCGTCCAGGTCTGGCCTTTGCCCAGCAGCTTGCCGAGATCGGCGACCTTCCCGCCACTCGATTTCTCGCGCTCGGCAACGACATCCGCGTCGAAAGTCGGCTTCGGATCGTCGTAGATCACGCCCAGCGCCATCGGAAACTCGCGGAACTTCGGAGCGACGCGCAGGTCGACGAGCATGTAGGCCACGGCGCGGTTGGTCACGTCATGGACGATCACGCCCGCCGACTCCCAGTCGGGTGTTCCGTCGTCCTTAGCGACGACATCGACGATCTTGAGCGACAGGGTATCGACATCCATGGCGATGCCCTTGGTGCCGCCATCGAACAGCATCGGCGCGCCATTCTCGAGCCACAGTTGCTCGCTCTCGGCACCCTTAGGCGCGGCGAAATCGTCAAACACGTCCTTGTTGTAGACGATGCAGTTCTGGAAAATCTCGATGAAGGCTGCGCCGCGATGGGCATGGGCGGCGACGAGCACTTCGGGCAGCTTCTTCGAGACGTCGAAGCCGCGCGCCACGAACCGCGCACCCGAACCAAGCGCAAATGCGCAGGGGCTGGCGGGCCGGTCCACCGAACCGATCGGCGAGGACGGGGAAGAGGTGCCGACCCGGCTGGTCGGCGAGTACTGGCCCTTGGTGAGGCCGTAGATCTCGTTGTTGAACAGCAGGATCTGGCAATCGAGATTGCGGCGCAGCACATGCATGGTATGATTGCCGCCGATCGACATGCCGTCACCGTCGCCCGTCACCAGCCAGACGTCGAGTTCAGGATTGGCGAGCTTGATTCCGGTCGCGAAGGCAGGCGCACGACCGTGGATCGTGTGAAAACCGTAGCTCTCGACATAATAGGGGAACCGGCTCGAACAGCCGATGCCCGAAACGAACACGGTGTTCTTCGGGTCAGCGCCAAGCTGCGGCAGGGTACGCTGAACAGCCTTGAGGATGGCATAGTCACCGCAGCCGGGGCACCAGCGCACTTCCTGATCGGTTTCCCAATCCTTGAGCGTGGTCTCGATCTTGGTCATCTCGTTCATGAGTTGTCAGTCTCCGGGC
>CAZRVW010000189.1:0-5466 GCA_964603645.1 uncultured Novosphingobium sp.
AAGGCCAACCCGCAGGTCGTCAACGAACTGCTCAAACAGAAGCTGGGCTGACCTGGCAAGGTTCGTGTAGGCGAGAGCGATGACTGCCATCGTTCTCGTTCACCCGGAAATCCCGCACAATACCGGCGCCGTCGGGCGGACCTGCGTGGCGCTCGATCTGGAGCTTGTGCTCATCCACCCGCTCGGCTTCGAGATCACCGACAAGCATCTCAAGCGATCGGGGCTGGACTACTGGCAGCACGTGCGGCTGGCTGAGTATGCCAACTGGGACGCCTTTATCGAGGCGCGAAGCCCGCGCGACGATCAGCTGTTCCTGTTCGAGGAATATGCGCCGCGCAGCTTTTACGAGCCAAGCTATCCCGACGATGCCTATCTGGTGTTCGGGAAGGAAACCAAGGGCCTGCCGCCCGAGATCGCCACGCCCTTGCAGCATCGCATGGTCAGCCTGCCTATGCGCTCCCCCCATATCCGCTCGCTGAACCTGTCGAACGCGGTTGCGGTAGCGGCGTACCAAGCGCTTCGCGCGCAACTGGGCGATTGAACACTGCGACAATTCTGCCGCGAATTTTGACCCTCGTCATTGCAGGAAGCGCCTGCCGATCCCAGATTTGCCGGACGCGACAAATAATTCGGCCCGACCCCTTGTGTTGCATAATTACAACACCATATCCGGTCGGATAGGAGGCGCAACACGCATGAATCTCGAGAAATTTACCGACCGGGCCAAGGGTTTCCTCCAGGCCGCCGCGACCGTGGCGATCCGCATGGAGCACCAGCGGATCACGCCCGCGCATTTGCTCAAGGCACTGCTTGAAGACCCCGAGGGCATGCCCGCAGGGCTGATCCAGCGCGCGGGCGGCAATGCCGGTTTTGCCGTGCAGAAAGTCGACGCGGCGCTGGGCAAGATCGCAGTGGTTTCAGGCGGCGGGGCGCAGCAGACGCCGGGCCTCGACAACGATGCCGTGCGCGTGCTCGACCAGGCAGAACAGATCGCCACCAAATCGGGCGACGCCTATGTCACGGTCGAGCGGCTGCTGCTGGCGCTGACGCTGGCCTCGACCACCGACGCGGGCAAGGCGCTCGCCGCCGCCAATGTCGATCCCAAGGCGCTCGAGGAAGCAATTACTCAGCTGCGCGGTGGCCGCAAGGCCGATTCTGCCGGGGCCGAAAACGCCTATGACGCGATGAATAAATACGCGCGCGACCTCACCGAGGCGGCGCGCGAGGGCAAGCTCGATCCGGTCATCGGTCGCGACGAGGAAATTCGCCGCACCGTCCAGATTCTCGCCCGGCGTACCAAGAACAATCCCGTGCTGATCGGCGATCCCGGCGTCGGCAAGACCGCCATCGCCGAGGGACTTGCCCTGCGCATCGCCAATGGCGACGTGCCAGACTCCTTGAAGGACCGGCGGCTGATGGCGCTCGACATGGGCGCGCTGATTGCGGGCGCGAAGTATCGCGGCGAATTCGAGGAGCGGCTCAAGGCCGTGCTCGACGAGGTCAAGGGCGCCGAGGGCGAGATCATCCTGTTCATCGATGAGATGCACACGCTGATCGGCGCCGGCGCCAGCGAAGGCTCGATGGATGCCGGTAACCTGCTCAAGCCGGCCCTGGCGCGCGGCGAACTGCACTGCATCGGCGCGACGACGCTCGACGAATACCAGAAGTACGTGGAGAAGGACGCCGCGCTGCAGCGCCGGTTCCAGCCGGTGTTCATCGACGAGCCCACGGTCGAAGACACGATCTCGATCCTGCGCGGGCTCAAGGAGAAATACGAGCTGCACCACGGTGTGCGCATCATGGATGGCGCGATTGTCGCCGCCGCGCAGCTTTCCAACCGTTACATCACCAACCGCTTTCTGCCCGACAAGGCCATCGACCTGATGGACGAGGCAGCGAGCCGCATCCGCATGGAAGTGGAGAGCAAGCCCGAGGAGATCGAGACCCTCGACCGGCGGATTATCCAGCTCAAGATTGAGGAGCAGGCGCTCGGCAAGGAAAGCGACCAGGCGTCAAAGGACCGTCTCGAGACGCTGCGCGAGGAGCTCGCCAATCTCGAACAGCAATCGAGCGAGCTGACCACCCGCTGGCAGAACGAGCGCGACAAGATCGCGAGCGAAAGCCGGATCAAGGAGCAGCTCGATGCGGCGCGCAACGAACTGGAGCAGGCGCAGCGTTCGGGCGATCTCGCCCGGGCGGGCGAGCTGTCCTACGGCGAGATTCCGCGGCTCGAAGCCGAATTGGCCGATGCCGAAGGCGAAAGCGAGAACGCGCTGTTGCGTGAGGAAGTGACCGAGGACGACATTGCCGCCGTAGTCTCCAAGTGGACCGGTGTGCCGGTCGACAAGATGCTCGAAGGCGAACGCGAGAAGCTGCTCAAGATGGAAGAAGTCATCGGCGAGCGGGTGATCGGCCAGGCCCAGGCGGTCGAATCCGTGTCCAAGGCCGTGCGCCGAGCGCGCGCGGGCTTGCAGGATCCGAACCGGCCGTTGGGCTCGTTCCTGTTCCTTGGCCCCACCGGCGTCGGCAAGACCGAGCTGACCAAGGCGCTGGCGCAGTTCCTGTTCGACGACGACAATGCGATGGTTCGCATCGACATGTCCGAATACATGGAAAAGCACGCGGTTGCGCGGCTGATCGGCGCACCTCCGGGCTATGTCGGCTACGACGAGGGCGGCGCGCTGACCGAAGCGGTGCGGCGCAGGCCCTATCAAGTGGTGCTGTTCGACGAGGTCGAAAAGGCGCATCCCGACGTATTCAACGTGCTGCTGCAGGTACTCGACGACGGGCGGCTGACCGATGGGCAGGGCCGGGTGGTGGACTTCTCCAACACGCTTATCATTCTCACTAGCAACCTCGGCAGCCAGTTCCTTGCCGATCTCGGTGAAGGCCAGGACGTGGAGAGCGTCGAGGCGCAGGTGATGGAAGTCGTGCGTGCGCACTTCCGCCCCGAATTCCTCAACCGGCTGGACGAGATCATCCTGTTCCACCGGCTGGGTCAGGAGCACATGGGACCGATCGTCGAGATCCAGGTGGACCGGGTGCAAGGCTTGCTCAAGGATCGCAAGGTCGTGCTGGACCTTACCGACGCGGCGAAGCGCTGGCTCGGGCGGGTCGGCTACGATCCGGTCTATGGCGCGCGGCCCCTGAAGCGCGCCGTGCAGCGTTACCTGCAGGACCCGCTGGCCGAGAAGCTGTTGGCCGGGGAACTCCCCGACGGTGCTACCGTGCGGATCGACGAGGGCGACGGCGAGCTGAATATCGCGGTTGGATAATCCTAACCTCAGCGACAAAGAAAAGAGGCGGGGCAATCGCTTGCCCCGCCTCTTTTCTTTGCGACTCGCTGTTCTCCTTGGGTCAGAACTTCAACCCGTCGGAATTGACCCTGATGCCCGCGTAGAAGAACCGGCCGAGCCAGCCCGAAGGCGAATTGGAGAAGCGCCCAGTGAAAGGGCGGCCCGGTTTACGTATTGATCGACGGTACGTGGCGACAGTCCGGTTTCGATCGCGATTTCCTTGGAACTCATGCCTTTGCCGACGAGACGCAGGCACCTTGTCTGCGAATCAGTGAGGGCTTGCGCCTGTTTGGCTTTCTCACTGGCCATCATAAAAATCTCGGATCACGAATCACGCATAACTGGTTTGTGAGGCACTGTCTGGTTACTTTGAGCAGTATTTTGCAACCGAATCTCAGCAACGTCAAAAAAAGGTCCGGATGGGTGGAAAAAATGGTCTGCGCAAGTTGGCAGCGAGCGAGCCTTTCAGGGCGAAGGAAACGATTGCCGATCTTTCGCAAAGCGGGCTAGGCATGCACAATAAACGTAAAGGGCCGCAGTCAGCTACACGTGCGTTGTTGCTGGAAACGGCAAGCGCGATCATGCGCGATGGCGACATTGTCGACGTCTCGCTTGCCGAACTGAGCCAGCGTTCGGGGCTCAATTCGGCGCTGGTCAAATATCACTTCGGCAACAAGGCCGGGCTGCTCTCCGCCTTGCTCGATCGCGACTGGCGCGCGATCGTCGAGAGTGTCGATGCGCTGGTCGCACGCGACGGCTGGAGCCCCGAGGACAAGCTGCGCCGCCACATTTCGAGAGTGGTCGATACCTTCTATGCGGTGCCCTATCTCAATCAGCTGACCATGCGCATGGTGCGTGATAGTGACGAGGCCGAAGCGCGTCGGATTGCCGAAAGTTATCTTTCGCCGCTTTACCGCGCCTATGAGGATCTGATCGGACAGGGCGTGGCGACCGGCGCTTTTCGCCCGGTCGATCCGCAGCTGTTCTATTTCACCCTGACCGGCGCAGTCGACCGGTTCTTCTCGGCGCGACTGGTGCTGCGCCACTGTTTCGGGCAGGACACCCTGACCGAGGACCTGCGCGATCGCTACCGCGAACATACCATTGACGTGGTCATGGCAGGGATCCTTGCGCGCGACGGTACGGGGAAGGGCACAGGCGAATGACCGAAGCAAAACCGGGATCCTGGCATATCGGCGTCATTGGCGGATCCGGGCTGCACGGCGGGATCGAGCTCGACGAGGCGCAGGAAATCGAGGTGGCAAGCGGATTTGGCCAACCTTCGGGGCCGGTGCGCACCGGAATGTTGGAGGGCAGGCGGTTCAGCTTCATCGCGCGCCATGGCCCCGGCCACTCGATCCCGCCGGGTGAAGTGAATTACCGCGCCAATATCGACGCGCTCAAGCGCTGCGGTGTGACGGATGTTCTGGCGCTATCGGCGATCGGATCGCTGCGCGAGGAAATGGCGCCCGGTCATTACGTTGCGGTCGACCAATTGATCGACCGCACGCAGGGCCGCCAGAACAGTTTCTTTGGCGCCGGAATCGTTGGCCACGTCAGCCTCGCCGATCCGGTCTGCCCGCGCATGGCCGGCATCGCCGCCGAGGCCGCGCGCACCGCTGGCGGGACGGTCCATGAGGGTGGCTGCTACGTCGCCATTGAAGGACCGCAGTTTTCGACGCGTGCCGAGAGCCGCATGTATCGTGAATGGGGCGGTGACGTGATCGGCATGACCGCCATGCCCGAAGCGCGGCTCGCGCGCGAGGCGGAACTTCCCTATGCGCTGCTTGGCATGGTCACCGACTGGGACTCCTGGCGCGACGATGAAGCCGGGGTCGAAGCTTCCCAGATACTCGAGGTTATCGCTGCCAATGTCGCACTGGCGCATGAAACGGTGCGCGCGTTCGCGGCATCACTTCCGAAGAATCGCGAAACCAGCCCGATCGATACTGCTCTGGAGTATGCGATTATCACCGACCCCGCACAGTGGTCGGCGACGCTCAAGGCAAAGCTTGGCGCGATCGCGGGAAGGGTGCTGGGATAAAGAAATCGGCCCCCGCATCGCTGCGAGGGCCGACAGGAAGGAACCGGATTTATCGGTCGTTTATTTACTTGGTGTAGCCATGCCGTGGCTCGCGAGACACCTTTATGATGGCCCTGATTGGGCAGG
>CAZRVW010000190.1:0-5107 GCA_964603645.1 uncultured Novosphingobium sp.
GAGCAGCACGCTGTGTCGAGGTGTAGAGAACGCCAAACCCAAAGCCCGTCCCGGACACAACAGCCGAGGCGCGCTTGGTTGATGCGCGAGCAGCTGCGTTTACCGCAGAGGAAGAATCGACGTTTGCGCTAGCAAGGTCCGAGGGACGAGACTCGCTTGCGGCAACAAGGTTGCTTGCCCCAGGCGCAGTGGCTTCTGCAGCGCTGGTGCTGGCGTAGAGAGAAGCGCTGAGCCCAGATACCGCGCCCGGTGAACCAACCGCAGCAACGTAAGCCTTTTCGCGTGTGAGAAGAAGTAGGAGCGTCACGTCTTGATGATGTAGTTAGTGACGATCACCGGCTGGACGTTGTTGTGCGCCCCCCCGCCCCCGGTGTTCTGGTTTGTGGCGGTAGTGTTCTGGTTGGTGGCGGTAGTGGCGATGTTTGTTGCCGTCGTTTGGCCGGTAAGTCCGAACGTCGCAGCCGCACCGGCGGATGCCCCACCGACAGTCCACGACGCATGAGGGCCGGGGGGACCGCCGCCACCTCCTGCGTATGAAAGGCCACCGTGGTAGTGGCCGTTCTGCGAGTGGTTGTGCGAGTTCTGCGTGTGGGTGTGCGCGTTCTGGATGTGGGTGTGCGACGGCATTTCCGTCGTGGTCATCGTGTGGGTTTCCGCCCCACCCGTTGCGCCGAGCGTGGCGCCGTCCACACCGGACCCACCGCTGGTCAGGCGGCTCGCGGCGGTGCCGCCCATGTCGTCCTGGCCTGCAGGAACGCGACCCCGGAAGTCGGGAATACCGAACGTGGTGCTTCCGTCGCCGGCGCCGTAGGCAGTCCCGATCGCGGCGAACAGGTTGGCGTAGTCCCCCCGGCTCACCACGCTTCCGTCACACAGCAGGTAGCCGTCCGGGGCGGACGCGCCGGCGTACTGGTGGATCACCCCCGCGGGAACCGCGGGAATCGTCAGATCTGACACCTAGTCGGCCTCGACGAAGTACGCCACCGTCTGCGTGCCGCTGCTGGCAACAGCGTAGATCGCCGGCGTCGGAGCGCGGTCGATTGTCAGAGACGCGCCAGGCAAAAGCTTGACGCCGGTGTTGGTGGTGATTCCAGAATCACCAATCCACACGCTGTCGGTCCCAAGGTTGGTAAGCACGACAGAACGGCGTGTTGAGTCAGCCGACAGAACAGCAGCAGCCGAACCGGTCACCGACGCTGATCCAGAGTCGATGGTGCTGCCCCGCTCAACCACCTGAAGACCAGCAGAGTCAGCGGCAACGTGAGTGCGAGACCCGTCCGCAGAGTAGGCAAGCTTGACAAGCTGAACGTGACCGGTTCCCGAGTCGTCGGTAGCAACAACCGAGCCACCGGACATTGCGTTGAGGGTGACGTCGTCAGCCATTAGGTCAGCGTGACGTCAAGATCGCCGGGCTGGAAGATCACAGTGTCGTACTGGGCGACGGCGATCGGAGAGTTCAGAGCGGCGTAGGCAATCAGGTTGCCGCCGCTTGCCGCGTCCAAGATTCCAACGTCGGTGACCGTCCCCCAGGCTGCAGTCGCCATTGGAAACGTGATCAGGTTTGTGTTGGCGGTAGCGCCACCGGACACGGTGTCCCAGTTGCTGGAGTTGTTGGTGACCGAAACTCGGGCGTACGAACCGCCCGACGGCTCGCCGGCCGTCGAACCGGTGGACGCGTCAGAAAGCGTCGAAGTCCAAAGGCCAACGTAGTAAGTGCCTGGGATCGAGTAGGCGACAGCACCGAACAGCGAACCAAGGACCGCGTCCTCGAAGTAGTCCGAGAAACCTGCCATCAGCCCGTGACCTCAATCACGCGCACTGCAGGCGTTCCAGTCGAAGCGATCCCGTACCAGGTGTACTTGGTGGCGGAGTCCGTGGGAAACGCTTGCGTCACCTCGAACGTCTCGCCGTCTGCGATCGGTCGACCGGTGGTAGTGGTCACACCAGAACCGCCCACGTACACCGTGGCGCCGCTGGCGTTGTGGATCATGATGCGGCGACGAGACTGAGAAGCGCTGAACAGCGGGGTTGCGCTCGTGCTCAGGGTCACCGAAGCCTGCGTAACGGGCATCAACCCTCCTGTTCGTCGATGTCGAGGGTTGCCAGGTCGTCGTCAAAATCGACAACGGACGAAGGCGACTTGAGCCACTCGGCATCAAGTTGCTCGACAAGATCTATGCCAGCGGGGGGAGCGTCCGGCACATTGCCCCACGGTCGCTGGACCTGCTCTACGAGCTTGTTGTTGAGCTCGATCTGCGCGCGGACCACGTCCTCGTAGGAGTTCACCGCGTTCGTGACCACTTGTGACTCGCGGTGCTTCCACCAAGCGATCAGGACAAAGCTCCCGACGATTGCAACAACTGCGACGGCCTCAAGCACTGGAAACCTTCTTCTTTGCGGGTGCGCGCTTACGAGGCTTCGGAGAAACCTCGGCCTGCTTGATCAGGTCTTCGACTGCCACAACGTTCATCGTGATGGGCGCGGTTGCCTTGCTTAGCTCGGTTTCCAGATCTGCGATGCGCTCCTGCAGCTCACCAAGCTGCTTGGCGGACAGATCCGCGAGGGGGGCTCCGTCGGTTTGCGCTGCGTGGAGGTAACACCTGCGACAGGTGAACATCCTCGCGACGCGCGGGCTTTCGGGGGTCACGCCGGGCCAGCGATCCGGCTTCGCGTAGTCCCATTCCTCGTGCCAGTAGGGGCCGTCGTCCGCGCTGCTCTTGAGGCAGCGGTGACAACAGTTTGGGAATACGTGAGGGGTATCAACCCAGCGATCGGCCAAAACAACTCCTCGTTGCTATGGCTTGATTCTGGTCCCGGTTGTTCCTCTAGATGTCGATTCCGAGCAGGTTGACGGAGTTGCCCCCCTGCTCGTAGCGACCCTCTGCTTCTCGATCTAGGTCAGCTGGCGTGATTGGCCGCATTACGCCAGGTACCACGCGATCTTGCGGCTTGTTCTCCGGCAACGGAGCTGCCATCAACGCGTACCCAAGTGCGTCAACAAGGTGGTCGTTTTCCTTGTGGAACGCTTCCTTGGGGTCTTCGCCAGATTGGCTCCGCGACTCGGCGTAGCGGTAGTTCACCATCGACATCCACGTCCGCCGAGCCCGCCGGCAGAACTGAATCGCGGGCAACGAACCGTCGCGTGTGTGGATCCTGGTCGACAAAAGTTTGCCGATTCTCATTGCCCGTGTTGAGGGTTCCTTGGTGCTGGGCTGAATCCCGTACAAACCTTGGTCGCCGTACTCGTCGATGTAGCTGCGCCCCCGGAGGCCCTGGACCTGGGCGCCGGCGGGGTCACCAAAGCGAGAAACGTTGGCCGGGTTGATCTTGTAGTTGTTGTAGATCGCGCGAATCTGAGCTGCGTGCCACGGAGGCATTTGCTCCCTGGCCTCGTGCTCGGCGAACACAATGATCGGCTCTTCTCCACTCGGGTGGACCGCGTACCACACGACAGCGGTGGGGTTGCGGTAACCGAAGTCCCAGCCCTCGTAAATCAAGTGCTCGGGCGTGGGCATCCAGTCGTCGATCAAGTGAGTGTTCTCGTCGGCCATCGTGAACACCTGGCCCTCGAACGCACTCCAAGAGCCCTGGATAAAGCGCTCTCGCCACACCGCTGGGTAGTCGGCCAGCAGAGAGTCCAAGTAGTCCTGCGGAAGGTGAACGTTCTCCGTTGTGGGGGCGTGGAAGTGCTCAAAGCCCTCACGGTGCGAATCTATGAAGTTGCGACGGATCCAGCCACTAGCGCCTGGGTTCGTGGTGATCCACATTGACAGCGGCTGCTTGTAGCGAAGCCGGCCCAGGAGCGTTCGGTAGATGTCGTCGGGGACCTCTGAACCCTCGTCGACGTAGATCCAGCTGTACTCAGCGGACCGCAGCTTCATTTCGTCGTCGAGACCGGTGAACAGGATCTCGGACCCGTTCCCGAACTTCAGCAGCTGGGTGCGCTGGTTGTAGTCCAGGACGTACGGCTTGCGGCGCAACCCAAGTTCCTCAAGCTGCGACCAGAAGGTTCTCTGGGTCGTTGCCTCCAGGTCCTTGAACCTGAGCCGGCCGATCATCCCCAGGCTGCCGGGATTGCGCAGTGCTGCGTAGATCGCTTCGCGGCATCCACAAAGCGACTTGCCCGAGCCGAACCCACCTGAGTACAGACGGAACTTCGCCGCCGAGCGGTGGAAACGGTCCTGCGCCGGCAGAGGTACGTAGCCGTCGGCCGAGAGATCCAGGACGTCGTCACTCACAACGGCGACCCTAAAGCAAGGGGCCACGCAGGACGAGCCCGCGTGACCCCTACACACACACCAGCTTGGCTTGAGCCGAACTGGAGCCTGGCCAGCACCACCTGTACCAGGTGGCAGAAGGTAGCAGTCCGCTCAGAGCGACGTGGCAACTACTACAGGGTTTGGAAGAAAAACGGGACTCCAAACGCGAAACGGGCCACCCCGAGTCCGATAAGGGGGGGGCCAGTTTCCTGTTGGTATGCAGGCGTTACTTGTAACTGGTGGGGGCCAGCCTGTTCCGGTGCACCCTGGCCCAAAGTCAACGACGCGCTCACCTCGTCACGGAGTTGCCTTGCACCGAGGGGAGGCCTATCTCCGAGGCGGCGTTTCCCGATTCTCCGTTCCTCGGCTCAAGTTCCCAGTCCCAGAGCGATTCGTCCCGAGGTTCATGGGCTGCGGGCGCACCATCAAACCCAACCTCTCTCTCTCTGATGCGGCACACGATACAGCCCGCTCAGTAAGTAACTGCTCGCTTCGCTCGCGGATCAAAGGTGCGCTGAGTCAAGTCGCTCGCTAACGCTGGAGAGCCGAGTGTCCCAGTTGCTACGGGCTTGAACCCCGAGCCCTTGCAACAGAGCCACTCGGCCCTCCACCGGCGACAGCAGAGGGCCGGGTATCACTGCTGCTGCGGGCTTGAACCCCGAGCCCTCGCACCAGCAATACCCGGCTGGGGCTTACGCCCCACACCAATCGTGCCCAACAACGGACTTGACACAGCGGTGAGCGGTCTGTCCCGCACGCAACATCAGAGCGAGAGAGGGCGAAGTGCGGAGAACCGCAACCCCGCTGCGGAGCCACTCGCGCAAGTGCTTCAGTGTGAAATACCTCAC
>CAZRVW010000190.1:5117-5459 GCA_964603645.1 uncultured Novosphingobium sp.
AGACCAGGACGCCAACTCTGCGCGCCGGCACTCGGTGTCGTAGGGCGTTCCGAACAAGGAGATCAGACCGTGAGCACTACCAAGGTTGCCGACGCCCACTGGGTCCGCCTCGCCGTCAAGGCACAGCACCCCGAGCACGGGTGGCTCATGCCCGGCCAGTTGGTCTGGGCGGCGTGGGCCGACGACGACCGCAAGAACCTCGTCGTCGCCCTGGGGTCCGGCGAGAAGTACCGCGTCATCCTGTCGCCCGAGTCGGCGGAGCAGTACCTCCTGACGACGCCGCTGTCGGACGACCACGCCCGGCCCGTCAAGCCCTCCAAGGCCCGCGCCGAGGGGCTCGGC
>CAZRVW010000191.1:0-5414 GCA_964603645.1 uncultured Novosphingobium sp.
GCACGCCGCATCGCAAGAGCATGAAATCTATCGCAATAGTTTTGAATCAGACTCTCAGCAATTTCGCTCTCCGCCTGAGCGACCGATGGGCGCCCAAGACTGGTCGACACCAGCGATGGACTGAAAGCACAGAAATATGCGAACGAATCCTATTTGGGGGTGCCGGAGAAATTCTACTCGGCGGCGAGAGACGCGAAACGATTGGATGACGAAGCTCGCTACACCGAGGAGTATCGTAAAAAACAGCTACTCTTCATGGAAATGGGCTTCGAACTGATCAATTTGTCCTGCAACACTTATATCGAGGGCAAGGTAAACCGGCAGAGGACAATCAACGTTTGGCGGGATGTTTTTACGCCGATCACTGCCCTCGCAACCGGCATCTACGCGATCGCCGATAAGGGCGAAACAGTCGACCACGATGCGCTGACCGCTCTTGCCCTCCTTACCAGCGCCGCAATTTCAGGCTTTGACATCTACGAACAGCGCTATCTCTTCGGAGCGAAGAATGTCGACAACGTGAGGCGGCTGGTCCTCAGAGCGCAACTTGCGCACGCACAGGAGGCAATGGGGTTCGATAAGGACAACATTACTTACTGGAAGGCCGTGCGCAGACTTGCTGAAAATCAGATGGTCTGCTCGCCCGGAGCGATACTCGATATGGTTGCCAAGGCGATTGAAAAGGGAGAGGTGGAAGCTGTTCCTGCAACCAGCAAGAGCGACGACGAGCAACCTATTGACCCAGATGCCGTTGCGACACCGGATTCCGCCACAGAGGATTCGCCCAAAGGCTTGTTCGTCCCGATTGAAATCAAGGTCGGAGAATAGTCGCCGGCAGATTTCGCAGTGGGCGCGGGCCATGCCACCCAACGCTAAATGGCGAACCGCCTTATGAGAGCTACTGTCGAAATCTTGCCTTACGGCATCGAATTCGACGCCGGGATCGGCAATATGGTTGCCTCATTCATCGCTCACCTTCGGCTGCCCGCGCCCCTACCTCGGCCCCTTCCCCGCGCCCACATTGGCGAGGTGCGAGGCCATCAGCTGCTGGTAATGCGGCGTGATCATCAGCGCCGAATTGGTCAGGCGCTCGACGCTCGCGGCCTCGTGGCGGGAGAGATCGTTAGCGAGGTCGATGGCGATTTTGGCCGCGCCCATGAATTCCCCGTCTTGCTTCGCGACATGGCGGCAGAAGTCCAGCACGTCCGCCCCGAAGCTCTCTTCCGGATAGATCTTGTGAACCAGCCCGGCGATCCGCGCTTCCTCGGCGCTCAGCGGCGTGTTGCCCATGATCATCAGCTTCGCCCAGTGCGGGCCGACGAGGCGCACGAGCCGGCTCACCCCGTTGGTCGCGGGCAGGACGCCGAAATTGCCTTCGGGGAACGAATAGCTCGCATTGGTCGAGGCCAGCCGGAAATCGCAGGACAGCGACATCTCGAGGCTGCCACCGACGCAGCGTGCGTGGTGCGCGACGACGAAGGGCTTTTCGATCCCCTCCATCTCGTCCCACACCCGGCGCATCGGCATCAGCCGGTGGCTCTCGCGCACCTGCGAGCCCATGGTCATCGGTTCGCTTGGCTCGCGGCTGCCCTGCCTGAGGTCGGCCCCGGCGGAGAAATAGCGGCCCTGCGACTTGATGAGCATAACCTTGAGTTCGGGGCTGTCGCGGAAGCGGTGCACCGCCCCTTCGAGGATTTCCATGAGCGAGTGGCTCATCGCATTGAGCTTTTCGGGGCGGTTAAAGGTGGCGACGAGAATGTTGTCCTCGACGACATCAACCAGCATGTGGGGTTGTTCGCTCATGTGTTGCTCTCCGGGAATTTGACTGGTTGGCGAATTTACAGGCCCGATTGCACGGGCGAACCGGCTTGTCTAGCCGACGATGAGCGCCCTCGCCCCCGGATCGCCCAGCCAGCGTGCGGTGACTTGCCAGCCATTTGCGATGTGTTCGGCGCTCAGTGCAAGTTCGGGCGGACCATCGGCGACCAGCCGCCCTTCGCGCAGCACCAGCACCCTGTCGGCATGGTTCATCGCCAGCGCGAGGTCGTGCAGCACCAGGACGACGCCGGTGCCGCGCTCCGCTTCGGCTTGGAGCGCAGCCAGCATGGCCAGCTGGTGCGACAGGTCGAGTGCGGCGAGCGGCTCGTCGGCGAGGATCCAGCGCGGCTCCCCGGCCAGCACCCTGGCGAGCAGGGCGCGGGCTTTCTCTCCGCCCGAGAGGGTCGAGACCGGGCGACTGGCCAGGTCGCCGAGAACGGCAGCGGCCAGAGCACGGGCCACGGCCTCCTCTCCGGCGTCGCGATGCGGCAGGCGGCCGAGCGCGACAAGGTTCGCGACCGACAGATCCCAGGCAATTTCCGGCACCTGGGGCAGGTAGCCGATGGCCTTGGCGCGCTGGCGGGGATGCAGGCTGGCGAGTGAGGCGCCATCGAGTTCGACAGTTCCCGCAGCGGGCCGCAGCAACCCCGCTAGAGCCGAGAGCAGGCTCGACTTGCCAGCTCCGTTGGGCCCGCAAATCGCGGTGACGGAGCCTTCTTCGAGCGTTGCGGTGACGCGGTCGAGCACGAGGCTGCGCCCGCGCGTCAGGCTCAGGTTATCGGTGGAAAGGGTCATGCCAGCTCGCGCCTCATCTTCAGTAGCAGCGCGAGGAACAACGGCGCGCCGATCAGGCTGAGCGCAATGCCGAGCCGCAATTCGCCGCCTGACAGCGGCAACAGGCGGCACAGCACGTCGGCGAGGAGCAGAAGCAGCGCGCCGGCCAGCGCGCTCGGAGCGATCAGCGAACTGGGCTTGCGGTCGGTCAGCGGGCGCACAAGGTGCGGCACGATCAGGCCGACGAAGCCGATGATCCCGGCCACCGCCACACCCGCGCCGACCGTCAGACCGATCCCGCCGATGAGCAGCACCTGAAGCGCGCGCGGCTCAACGCCGAGCGAACGTGCTGCCGCCTCGCCCAGCGTGAGGGCATCGAGCGACCGGCCCGCTGCGATCAATAGCACAATCCCGGCGAACGTGAGCGGCAAGGCGATCCACACTTCGCGCCAAGAGCGGTCGGCCACCGCGCCCATCAGCCACACCACGATTTCACTCATCGCAAAGGGCGTGGGCGACAGGCTGATGGCCAGACTCATCAGCGCGCCAGCCAAGCTCGCTATCATCAGGCCCGCGAGCGTGAACAGCGCGACCCCCCCGCTCCTGCCAGCGATCAGCGCCAGCAAGGCCATGGCTCCGCCCGCGCCGACCAAGGCGAACATGGGCAAGGCCCAGCCGGTCGCCGCCCAGCCGGTCCAGAAGCTCAGCACCGCGCCCAGCGCTGCACCGGGAGCGATCCCGAACAGCCCCGGATCGGCGAGCGGATTGCGCAAGTATCCCTGCATCGCCGCTCCAGCCGCACCCAACCCTGCTCCCACGGTCAGCGCCAGCACGGCGCGGGGCAGGCGCAGTTCGATGAGGATCACGGCGGCATTGCGCAGATGCGGGTCGAACGGATCGAGCCAGACGCGCCCCGCCAGCAACGACAGCGGCAAGGCGACCACTATGGCCGCGAGCAACAGCGCGATGGCCCGCCCGCTCACCGGCTCCTCCTGACTTCGGCAAGCCGCTCCACCGCACGAACAATCGTTGGCCCGCCGCACCACAGCAGCGAGGCGTCGAAGCTAGCGCGCCGCGTTCCGGCCATAACGTCCAGCGCGGGGTGAGCGAGTGCCCGGTTCTCCCGAGCGCGTGTATCGGCAGCGATAAACAGGACGTCTGGCGGATCGGCCAGCAAGGCCTCAAGCGGCAGATGGTCGGCCTGCCCCATGCCCCGCGCCGCGCTCGTCAGGATAAAGCCAGTGCGCGCCAGCAGGTCGGCAACCAAAGTGTCGCGGCCCGGAACAATCCCGCCGGCCTGCCAGACCACCGCCGGGATCGGCGCATTGGCCTTGGGCGCGGCAGCACGGGCCAGCGCGGCATCGATATGGGCATTGAGCAGCACGCCGGGGTTCTCGTCACCCGCCAGCCGGGCCAGTTTGAGCACCTGTACGCGGCTTTCGTCGACATTGCGCGCGATCGGCAGGCTTACGACCCGGACGCCGCCTTTTTCGAGTGCTGAGCGCGTTGCAGGCGCGAGGAACGGGTCCGCCACCAAGACATCGGGGCGCAGCGCCAGCACTTCCTCGGCGGAGCCCGAGACAGCACGAAACTCATTCGCCTTCTCCAGATCCATCGAGGAGCTCGCTGCGTCCTGGCTGTAATGCGAGATCGCGAGCAACTGGCCGGGCGCAGCCACTTCGGCCAGCACTGCATCGCTGCACGGATTGAGCGAAACGATTGTGGGGTGAACTCTCGCCGCCTCTGGCGCAGGTGTGGCGGGAGCACAGCCCCCCGCCAAACACGCCAGCAAGGCGGCGGTCAGCCGCATCAGAACCGCGCCCTCGCCCCGAAATAGGCCGATCGCCCGGCCGTCGCATAACCAGCCGCCGTTTCATATTGTGCGTCAGTCACGTTCTCCAAGCGACCGAAAAGCTCGATCCGTTCGGTCAGCGGCAGTGCGGCACGCAGCGTGGCGAGCGCATAGCTTTCCAGCCGGGTGAAATTGCCCGCATCGTCAAAGCTCTTGCCCGCCATCCGCAGGTCTCCCCCCAAGGCCAGCCCGGCAACAGGCGTATCCCAATCTAGGCTTACAGTCACGGCATGGCGCGGGCGACGGGCGAGATCGTTACCCAGATTGAAGCCGCCCGCTGTGCGGTCCTTGGCTTCAAGGTAGGTATAGGCCGCCTGAGCGTGGAACCTTTCCGACACCTGCGCGCCCAGTTCCAGCTCGAATCCCTGCGCCCGTGCCCTGCCGACATTCTCGTAGCGGCCGAACGGACGGTTGATGCAAACGTCGCCGGAACAGGCGGCAAAGTCGATCAGGTTGCGGCTGTCGCGCCGGAAAAGGGTGAGCGCGAGGAAGAGCGGACCGTTGCGGTCGCCCTTTTCGATGCCCACGTCATAGCTCCGGCTGCGCTCGGGCACGAGCGCCGCGTTACCGAAATCAGAGTGCAATTGATACAGCGTCGGTGCCTTGAACCCCTCGCCATAGCTTGCACGCACGCGCCAACCATCTCCGAGCCGGAACGAGCCGTTCGCACCGAACGTCCAGTGGCTGCCGAATCCCGAATGGTCGTCGATCCGGGCCCCGGCAGCGAGCTTGAGTCGCTCCCCTTGCCAACCGAGCAGCGCATGGGCGCTGCTATTGCTGGCTTTCTTGCGCGTATCGAACGTGGTGGAGAAGCGCTCCCACGCATGATCCGCGCCGAAGGTAAGGCTCAGGTCTGGCGACAGGGTATAGTTTCCCTTCAGCTCGGCCCGCTGGTCTCGTCCCTTTGCCGCAAACGTGGGGTCGGGCCCGAAGTCCGGGTTGAAATTGTCGCGCCTCAGATCGTGAAACG
>CAZRVW010000192.1:0-5392 GCA_964603645.1 uncultured Novosphingobium sp.
CGATGCCGATTGTCGTTGCCAATTGTGCTGGAAAATCGAGGCCCGGTGCTCGATAGTCACCGGATCGCATCAGGTCCATGAGTGAGGCCAGCCAACAACCGGGAGATTGTGATGATGCCGAACAGGGCGCTTCGCCTGGCCTTGCTGGCCACTTCGCTGTTATCGATGCCCGCATTCGGCCAGACAATGGCTGAGCGCGCGGCCGCTCCCGAACCGTTGATGCGCCAGGCTCCGGCCAATGCGCCAAACGTCATTGTCATCCTGCTCGACGATGTCGGCTTTGGGGCCGCGAGCACCTTCGGAGGCCCGGTGAACACGCCGGCGCTGCAAGCGCTGTCCGACCAGGGGCTGCGCTATAGCCGCTTCCACACCACCGGCATTTGTTCGCCGACGCGGTCCTCGCTTCTCACTGGCCGCAATCCACACAATACCGGGATCGGCGCGGTGATGAACACACCCGATACCCGGCCCGGTTACACTGGTTTCCACCGCAAGGACACGGCAACTGTCGCGACCATCCTGCAGCAGAACGGTTACAGCACCGCGGCGTTCGGCAAGTGGCACCAGGTGCCCGACTGGGAAGCCTCGCCGATCGGTCCGTTCGACCGCTGGCCAACGGGTGAGGGTTTCGACCACTTCTTCGGATTCATCGGCGGGGAGACCAGCCAGTACGAGCCGACCCTGGTCGAAGGCACGACGCCGGTCATGCGCAAGCCGGGCGAGGGCTATCACCTGACCGAGGACATGGCCGACCGCGCGGTCAAGTGGATGAACATGCAGAATTCACTTGCCCCGGACCGGCCCTATTTTCTCTATTTCTCGACCGGCGGCGCCCATGCGCCCCTGCACGTCCGCAAGGAATGGAGCGACAGGTACAAGGGCAAATTCGACCAGGGCTGGGACAAGCTGCGCGAGGAAATCTTCGCGCGCCAGAAAAAGGCCGGTCTGATCGCGAAGAATGCCCGGCTGACGCCGCGCGCGGACAGCATCCCGGCGTGGGATTCGCTGACTCCCGATCAGCAGCGCTTCTCCTCCCGAACCATGGAGGTCTTTGCCGGTTTCCTCGAACACACCGACGTGCAGGTCGGCAAGCTGTTCGAGGCGGTCGAGGCGTCGGGAGAGGCCGACAACACGCTGATCATCTATGTCTTCGGCGATAATGGCGGCAGCGCAGAGGGCGGCCTGCTGGGATCGGTCAACTACTTTGCCGAGAACCACGGCAAGCCGGAGAGTGATGACTATCGCTCCCGCCATATCGAAGCGCTGGGGAGCGAAGAAAGCTACACCCATTTCAACGTCGGTTGGGCCTGGGCCACAAACGCACCGTTTCGCTGGACCAAGGCGGTGGCATCGCATTTTGGGGGCACTCGCAACGCAATGGTCCTGAGCTGGCCCGGCCAGGTCGCTGGCGCCGGCTCGATCCGTTCGCAGTTCGGCCATGTCAACGACGTGGCTCCGACCATCCTCGAGGCGGCAGGCCTTGCGCTGCCGCCGGAAGTCGACGGGATTGCACAAAAGCCGTTCGATGGCTCCAGTATGCTGGCGACGATCACGTCGACCAAAGCGCCGGAGTACCATCCCACCCAATACTTCGAAGTCTTCGGGCACCGTGCAATCTATCACGAGGGCTGGATGGCCTCGGCCTTTCACGAGCGCCTGCCCTGGCAAATGCGCCTGCAATCCGACAAACCCTTCAGCGAGGATCATTGGGAGCTGTTCGACCTGTCGAACGATCCGACACAAGCCGTGGATCTCTCGGCGTCGCACCCGGAAAAGCTGAAGGACATGATCGCGCTGTTCGAGAGCGAGGTGGCAAAGAACCAGGTGCTTCCGCTCCAGAACTACTCCTATGAGGGGCAGGCTGGCCTGCCGCGGCTTGCCAATGGCCGGACCAGCATCACCTATCGCGAAGGCGCGATCGGCATTCCGGAATCCTCCCTGCCCAGGACCTTCAACCGGTCGTGGACGGTCAGCGCCAACCTGAAGATCCGCGCGGGTGCGCAAGGCGTGGTCGCAGCTGTAGGGGGCAACAACTCGGGCTGGTCGCTCTATCTCGACGAGATGTCGTGCCCGACCTTCGTGCACCGGCTCTATTCGCTGGAGCCGTTGACGCTGAAGTGCAAGGCACCGCTGGCGGCAGGCCAGCACCGGATTGTGGCTTCGCTCGATCATGGCGGGGCCAAACCGTCGACGCTCAGCCTCTCGATTGACGGCACGCTCATTGCTCAGGGTGAAACCGAGCGCGCTTCGCCAGCGCTTTACTCCATCGACGAGACGTTCGATGTCGGGATCGATCGCGGCGCCCCTGCGGGCTTCTATCCGAAATCGGGCCGCCTCGGGTTCCCGTTTTCCGGCGGCTCAATCGACGATGTAACCGTTTCGACGCCCTAACCGAGTCTGTGCCGATGTTCGATCTCGAAGAATTCAGGTCCCTGGCGATTGCCGACCGCGAGGTCCGCGTGCGGCTGGGCCGGCTCGATGCGCAGGTGCGGTTCGGACCGGATGCCCAAGCCGTCGATCTGACGATTGCCGGAGGCGAAGTCGTCTCCGTTGCAGCAGCTAGCGGCGCGGCCGCCGACCTCGTCGTGGCCGCTCCAGACTCATTCTGGCAAGGCAGTCTCGTTCTCCGCCCCGGCTATGGCCATGCCTCACTGACTGCTGGCGGGGCGACGTTCGAAGGCGACTTCGCGCGGTTCGGCGCACCGTTCATGCCCGCCTGGGAAAAGCTGCTGGTACTGATGCGGCAGGCGGCCTGCAAGTCGGTCAAACAGCATCCGCCGGTTCCCGATCGGCGCGAAACCGACGATGCGGTCGGGCGCTATGCCTATGTGCGGAGCGGAGAACGTGAGGCGCGCATATTCTACGAGCAGGCCGGATCGGGCGCGGTGCCGCTCATCCTTTACCCCACTGCGGGGGCCGACACGCGCCAGTGGCGGCACCTGCTGACCTATCCCGCCCTGCGCGAGCGCTTCACCATGATCGCAATCGATCCGCCAGGCCACGGCAAATCGCTGATGCCACTGGGCGAGAAGTGGTGGGAGCAGACCTATTCGGCAAGCCGCGACGAGCTGATGGGCTGGGTGACCGGGCTTGTCGAAGCGCTCGGGCTCGACCGGCCGGTGTTCATGGGATGCTCGGTCGGCGGGCAACTTGCCTTGAGCCTTGCTGCGTTTCGGCCCGAGCCGTTCAGGGCCTTCGTCTCATTGAACGGCTGGCTGCGCTCGCCGCCCTCGATGCAGACCTTCGACAACTGGCCCTACCGCGATCCGGCGACCCCGCTCGATTATCTGATGGGCCGAGTCATCGGCACGACCTCCCCCATTGCGCCCGAAGACCGGCGACAGGAAACCGCATGGATCTATGTGTCCAACGCTAAAGGTGCCTATGCGGGCGACAACGACTATTTCATGAACGCCCACGATCTCGCGCGCGACGGCGATCTGATCGACACGTCGGCAAGGCCGCTGTTCGTTCTGGCGGGTGAGTTCGATCGCACGTCTCTGTCCGACGAGGACGGCGCAATCGCCGTGCCCAAACATGTTCAGGGCGCGCAATACCGGCTGTTGAAAGACCTTGGCCATTTCGCGCCTTCGGACGATCCGGAATTGCTGTGCGAAGCTCTGGTGCCGATCATGGACGAGGTGCTCTCCGCCTGCGACGCCGTGAGCAAGGCCTGATGTTCGACATCCATGCTCCAGACCATATGGATGTGTGGGTTGCTCAGACCGATGAAATCCGCGCGAACGGGGGCGTCGGCTGGACCGACGCGAACGACGGCTACTGGATCCTGGTCAATTACAGGACCGTCGAAGAGGTAGCGAAGAACTGGGAGATTTTCTCCGCGCGCCACGACACCACCGGCAAGGCCCCCTATGCGCGCGGCATCTCAATCCCGCCCTACGAATTTCCGCTCATCCTGTCCGAAAGCGATCCGCCGCGTCAGCAGAAGCTGCGACTGCTCGAAATCCCGTTCTTCCAACCCTCCAAGATCCGCGCGCAAATCGAGGTCGTGCAAGGCCATGTCGATTCCTGTCTCGACGCCATGGCTGGCCGCGACGAGGTCGACCTGTTCCGCGACTATGCGATGCCGCTGGTCTCGCTTACTTCAATGGCGCTGGTCGGCATCGATATTGCCAAGTGGCAGGACTACACGCTCGCCGCTTTCCGGGGCGGCCCCTCGTCGAGCCTCGACATTTCGCAGGACAGCGAGCGAGTTCACGCCATGCTGCTCGAAATGGCGAAGGACCGGCGCCGCAATCCGCAAGGCGACATTGCCTCGGCGCTGGTGACCGGCGAGGTCATGGGAGAAAAGCTGCGCGATGACGAGGTCGTCTCGATGCTTTCGGCGCTGGTGCTGGGCGGCTTCGACACGACTTCCTCGCTCATCACCAACGCGCTGATCTGGCTCGATGAAAATCGCGACTGCCATGCCGATCTGGTGAACGACCACGCGCTGGCGGCCAATGCGGTGCACGAGTTCTGCCGAATGTGGCCGCCTTCACGCGGCGGCGCGCGCAATCTGGTCGCCGATACGGTTCTGGACGGGCAGGATATGAAGCGGGGCGACCGCGTATTCATGTCATGGGCGGCGGCGAACCGCGACCCGCAGGTTTTTCCCGATCCTCACACGCTCAAACTCGACCGGCCCAACGCGAAGGACAACCTCACGTTCGGCATCGGTCCACACCGCTGCCTCGGTATGGAGCTTGCGCGTCTGATGACGCGGATCGCGCTGCAGTCGCTCCTGCGCCGGCACCCGCAATTCCTCGTGGTCCGCGATCGCCTGGTCACATACCATTCGAAGGGGCTGGTCTGGGGCTGGTCGACAGTGCCGGCGGTGCTGGGACCGCGATGATGCGCCGATAGCCCGGCCAGCCACGCGCTGCCGGGGGATCAGTGCCTAACGACCGGCGCGGGGTTGCCGCGTTTTGTGCCCGGACTCGGCGACGCTTGGGGTTCGAGGAATCGGAAGTGCGTCGAGATTTGATGCCACCGGCAGAGGTCCCTCCCCCAGCAATGAGGCGACGGAGAAGGGAGCGGTCTTGGTGGCCTGCCATTGCGAACGTTCGGCGTTAAGTGCCGGGACGCCCGCGCCGGTCATCTCCCGCACCCGTGAGCCATCATGCACACGTCGCGGGACGGTCCGCCCGAAGCGCCTGCAGCCGCACCGGACATGTGGGGCCATAGGCGATTCGCACATGTGTAGGACAGCACTTATTGCGAGCGGGATCGGAGCGGTTCGCTCGGCTGAACAAGTTTCCAATCCGTACTCCCGACATTAGCCAATAAAAAACCCCGCCCAAGCCTATCCTGAGCGACAGCCGAAGGGCGGGGTGATGTGTTGGTTGCGGGGGTAGGATTTGAACCTACGACCTTCAGGTTATGAGCCTGA
>CAZRVW010000193.1:0-5302 GCA_964603645.1 uncultured Novosphingobium sp.
TTCAGGAAAAGATCGACGCGGTCGATGGCTGGACGCTCGACAACCAGCTCGAAATTGCCATGGAAGCACTGCGCTGTCCTCCCTCGGACTGGCCGGTGGACAACCTTTCGGGTGGTGAGAAGCGTCGCATCGCCCTCACCCGCTTGCTGATCCAGAAGCCGTCGATCCTGCTGCTCGACGAGCCAACCAACCACCTCGATGCAGAGTCAGTCGAATGGCTCGAAAATCACCTCAAGGAATACGCGGGAGCGGTGCTGATGATCACCCACGACCGCTACTTCCTAGACAATGTTGTGGAATGGATCCTCGAGCTCGATCGCGGAAAGTACTTCCCCTACGAAGGCAATTACTCGACCTACCTTGAGAAGAAGGCCAAGCGCCTCGCCCAGGAAGAGCGCGAGGAGTCGGGCCGCCAGAAGGCGCTTAAGGAAGAGCTGGAATGGATCCGGCAGACGCCCGCCGCGCGCCAGACCAAGAGCAAGGCGCGTATTCGCAAGTTCGAGCAGCTTCAGGAAGCGCAGGAGGGTCGTAAGCCCGGCAAGGCGCAGATCGTTATCCAGGTGCCCGAACGGCTTGGCGGCAAGGTCATCGAGGCCAAGGGGATTTCCAAGGCATACGGCGACAAGCTGTTGTTCGAGGACCTGTCGTTCACCCTCCCGCCGGGCGGCATTGTCGGCGTGATCGGGCCGAACGGCGCGGGTAAATCGACGCTTTTCAAGATCATCACCGGCAAGGAAGAGCCGGACGAAGGCAAGATCGAGATCGGCGACACGGTGCGCCTCGGCTTCGTCGATCAGAGCCGCGATCACTTGGACGACAGCAAGAACGTCTGGGAGGAGATCTCCGACGGCCTCGATTACATGAAGGTCAATGGCCACGACATGTCGACGCGAGCATATGTGGGCGCGTTCAACTTCAAGGGCCAGGACCAGCAGAAGAACGTCGGCAAGCTGTCGGGCGGCGAGCGCAACCGGGTACATCTTGCCAAGATGCTGAAAGAGGGCGGCAACGTGTTGTTGCTCGACGAACCGACCAACGATCTCGATGTCGAGACACTGGCCGCGCTGGAGGACGCCATCGAGAACTTTGCGGGCTGTGCCGTGGTGATCTCGCACGACCGCTTCTTCCTCGACCGTCTGGCGACGCACATTCTCGCCTTCGAGGGCAACAGCCACGTAGAATGGTTCGAAGGCAACTTCGAAGCTTACGAGGAAGACAAGCGGCGGCGACTGGGCGATGCCGCCGATAGGCCGACGAGGCTGGCGTACAAGAAGCTGACGCGATGAAAATTGGGGGCGGGTTTCCCCGCCCCCTCTTCAGGTCTTCAGCGAGATTGACCGAACAACTACCTTGGCAATCGCTTCTGGACCAATCTTTGCTTCAACCTAAACCTCGATCTGGCATTTCGGCTCGAAAACCGATCTCCCCGGTCGGGGCCGCGCCACTCACCTGAAAGATCAGCGGTTATCGCGACTGCGCTTCGGATTAATCCCCGGTCGCAGCTTACGGACCGATCTCCGGCGTTCATGACCGCCTCGGATCGCAGCGACTGGCAAGGATTCCTCTGGGAGCTCAAAGCTGTCCCGAAGGACAGTCCCATCGCTGTTAAAGGCTTGTGGGCATCGTGTGTGCTTTGCCAATTCACTCGCCTACCCGGCCTGAAAATGATCATATGTAATCGCTACTGGAGCGCAAGCGCGCCCAAACAAACTGTTGGATGACTCTGGGGACACATGGAGGACAACTCCGGCCCTTTTGCCAACCTTGAAAGTCTGCGCCCAGATCGATGCTCACCGTCGATTTGCGCGCAAGAAATTCAGGTTACGGCCGCTAAACATTAACAGAAGACGACTCGGCCGGTCATGGTCTCGACAGTGCGTTAAGGCTATTCCCTCTCCATCGGGCCGATTTCGCCGCACGGCCTCCACAAAACGGAGAGCACGCCAATGTCAGACACCATTTCGATCACGATGAGCGATCTGCTCAAGGGCACTGGCCTTGGGGCGATTGCGCTGGCCATTGCGGCGATGGCCATGCCCACAGAGGTTCTTGCTCAAAATCGCGGCGACCGGTGGCGTGCGCAGCAGCAAAGCCAGTCACAAAGCTCGGCCAACTCGCAGCGCAACTATGAGCGGCAGAGCAATCGCGGCGCCGGATTTGAGAACCGTCGGCCCGAATACCGCGCTGAGCGTCGTGCGAACCGGATCGAGAATCGCGGAGAGCGACGCGCCCAGCGGATAGAGAACCGCACCGAACGCGCGGCGAGGAGCGTGCGCCAGCAGGGCGACTATGCTGCCACGCGCGCCGCGAACAACGGAAACCATTGGCGCTCGCAACGTGTCGAACGGCAGTTCAATCGCACCGCACGCCAGATCGAAAATCGCGGCGATTGGCGCTCCAATCGCGTCGAGAGGCGCAGCGAGCGCCACGCCGATGCAATCCGCAACGGCAACCGAGAGTCCTGGCGCTCACAGAACCGGCGGGCCGAGAACGGCAGAACCTGGCGTGACGGCAATCGCGACCGGACCTGGCGTGAACGGCGCGCGGGCACTTCGCAGCGCTGGCGGGACCGGGATGGCCGCTACACCGCTCGCGATTCGAGAAACTGGCGGCAGCGCTGGCGCGACAGCGACAGAGGCTATGCCAGCAATCACCGCAAGTGGGACCGTCGCTGGCGCAACAACAATCGCTACAACTGGTACCGCCACCGCGAGCGCAACCGCCATCATTACCGGATTGGTCGCTATTACGCGCCCTACCACGGCTACTCCTACCGCAGGCTCGGCATCGGCTTCTCGATTGGCTCGCTGTTCTATTCGAGCCGCTACTGGATCGACGATCCCTGGCAGTACCGCCTGCCGGAGGTCTACGGCCCCTACCGCTGGGTCCGCTACTACGACGACGTACTGCTGGTGAACATTTACACTGGCGAAGTGGTCGACGTGATCTACGACTTCTTCTGGTAATCTGCTCTTCTGCTAGGGCCGCCTGCCCCCTCGGCCCGAAAGGAGCCCCCGTCGCTTGCGGCGGGGGTTTTCCTCTGTCAGCTTTTCGGGGTGCCAAACGGCAACATACGGAACAGGTTGCCGTCGCGATCGAGCAGTGTGTGCTTGAGCGTCCCGAGAATGTGAAGGAACATCAGCGCGACAAGGATGCCACCGACTGTGCCGTGGGCCTCGAACACCGCGCCTGCCATGTCAATGTCGGGCGTGACCGGCAGCGGCGGCATGGAGAAGATCCCAAATACGTTGATTGGCTGCCCGTAGAGCGACATGGCGTACCAGCCCCCGATCGGCAGCAGGATCACCAGCAGGCCGAGCAGCGCGTGCGTGACTTTCGCCAGAACTGCCTCCCACGGTTTGAGACTACTTGCCAGCGGCGGGCGCGGCGCGGCAAAGCGCAAGACCAGCATTACCAGTCCAAGAATCAGCAGGATGACGCCAAAAGCGAAATGATTGCCCATGATCGCCTCGCGCTCCGCCTTGCTGGCATGTTCGCCCGCTTCCGCCAAACGCCAGTTGACGATTACGAGAATTGCGATCAGCCAGTGCACGATCATCGTGAAAGGCGAATACTTGGTTCTTGTCTCGGTCATGCATACTCTCCGCCGTTTGCCGGGAAGGCTAGCCTTAGCGAGCCATTGCGGCAAGCGACTGCCTGAATATCGGAGGGCATTCGAATAGTCTGATGATGAAGATCGGCCCCAATCCCGACCGAAAGGCCCTGGAACGGGTTGGAAGGCAGGTGCGCGCGCGGCTCGCGGCCGATTCGAGCGTCTACAAAGTTCCCATTGAAAACGCCGAGGTCTTTGCCGTTGGTAATTTTATGTCGCCGGATGAATGTTCCCAGATGATGGCGCTTATAGATGCGGTTGCGCGCCCGTCGGAACTGTTCGAGGACGTTTTTATAGAGGCCTATCGGACCAGTTCGTCGGGCGATGTCGACAGCTCCGACAGCTTCGTGCGGATGATCGAGAGAAGGCTTTCGGACCTGATCGGCCTAGATCTCGCCTGGAGTGAGGCTGTCCAGGGGCAGCGCTACGAACCGGGGCAGGAATATCGGGAGCATTGCGACTGGTTCGACACCGAAGCGGCCTACTGGAAGGAAGAGGTCCGCCGCGGAGGACAACGCAGCTGGACGGCCATGGTCTATCTCAATCCGGTCGAGGCCGGGGGCGCGACGGAATTTCCCAATCTCGGCATCAGTTTCGATCCCCAGCCCGGCGCGCTGCTCCTGTGGAACAATGCGACCCAGGCAGGCGCGGTCAATCCCTATACCCTGCATACGGCGCTCCCGGTCGAGCGCGGCGTCAAATATGTCATCACCAAGTGGTTCAGGACCCGTGAATGGCGCTGAGGGTCAGCCGTCGTCGAGCGCCTCGGCGATCAGCTTTCGGGTCGGCTCGATGCCGTAGAGTGCAATAAAGCTGCCCATGCGCGGCCCCTGAGAGGAACCGAGCAAGGTCTCGTAAAGCGCCTTGAACCAGTCGCGCAGGTTCTCGAACCCGTAGTGTGGGTCCTTGCCGATTTCATAGATCATGGTCTGAAGTTCCTCGGCGGTGGCATCGTCCGATGTCGCCGCCAGTTCCTCGTCGAGCGCCGCGAGCGCGGCAGCCTCACCGGCTTCAGGAGCCCGGCGATTCAGGGTCGGAGTAATGTAGTCGCGATTGTAGGCGAGTGCACAGTCCACCAGCTTGGCAAGCTCGGGATGGTGCGAGGGATCGAGATCGCCGATGTAGTTGCCGAGATAGGTCCAGACCTGTTCTTCGGTCGCCCCGGCGCCGAGCACGCCGACGAGGTTCAGTAGCAGGCCATATGTGACCGGCAGCGTGTCCCCTGCCCCGCCGCTTTGGCCGTTCGCGCGCAGCAAGTGCCAAACCGGATTGCCGAGCTGCTTTTCGAGCGCCTGCTCGGAAAGATTGCCGCGGAACTGCCAGTATTCGTCCACCGCGCGCGGGATCACCCCGATGTGCAGCTGCTTGGCGCTTTGGGGTTCGCGGAACAGGTAGAAGCCGAGACTCTCCTCGGTGCCGTAGGTCAGCCATTGCTCGATGGTGAGGCCATTGCCCTTGGACTTCGAGATCTTCTCTCCGTTCTCGTCGAGGAACAGTTCGTAGATCAGTCCCTCCGGCCGTCGCCCACCCAATATTTTCGCGATCTTGCCCGATTGGGTGACGCTGTCGGTCAGGTCCTTGCCGCACATCTCGTAGTCGACGCCAAGATCGACCCAGCGCATCGCCCAATCGACCTTCCATTGCAGCTTGGCATTGCCGCCGAACACGCACTGCTCGACTGTCTCGCCT
>CAZRVW010000194.1:0-5292 GCA_964603645.1 uncultured Novosphingobium sp.
CGAGGCCTTCGCGGTGCAGGTCGTCTATTGCCGCGACAAGCTCGGCATTCCGGGCGAGTTGCTCAATGTCGATGGCGGCGCAATCTCGATCGGCCACCCCTACGGCATGACCGGCGTGCGCTGCGCCATGCACGTCCTGTTCGAGGGCAAGCGTCGCGGGGTAAGGCACGCGGTTGTGACGATGTGCGTGGGCGGCGGCATGGGCGCGGCCGGCCTGTTCGAGATTTTCTGAGGTACTGCAAGCGCTTGCCCGCTGCGGGCTTGCGTAGACTTCCGGCAAGGCGCATTTATGCCGTCCACGCGGGAGATGACGCATGGTCGAACAGATGGGCACGCTGGAAATTCTCGGCATCGCCGGAAGCCTAAGCCTGCTGGCGGGCTGGCGGCTATATCTGTGCATCCTTGCCACCGGGATCGCCATGCAATTCGGCGTGCTGCCGCTGCCCGACCATTTGCAGAGCTTGCAGATCCTGGCCAATCCGTGGGTCATGGGCGTTGCCGGCGTGGCGACGCTTGCCGAATTCTTCGCCGACAAGGTCGCTTGGCTCGATTCGTCATGGGATGCGGTGCACACCTTTATCCGGCCGGTCGGCGGGGCCCTGCTGACGCTGGCGGTGGTCGATCCCAGCGATCCGGCGACGCAAGTGATCGCATTTATCCTGGGTGGCGGGGCGACGCTTCTCTCGCACGGCGGCAAGGCGGGCGCGCGCGCGGTGGTCAACACCAGCCCCGAACCGTTCAGTAATATCGCGGTATCGACAATCGAGGACGTGGCGACGGGCGGATTGCTGTTTCTGGCCTACCAGTTTCCGGAAATTGCCGCAGCAGTAGCGCTTGTCCTGCTGGCAATCGTCGTCGCTTTGCTGTTCATGGCACGCCGGATTATCCGCTCGCTTTTGGGTCGCGGGCGCGATTCCACCGGGGATTTGTCCGAAAATTAGAGTCTTCTTCGACGTTCGCGATGGTGCCGAACGAGCCGAAAACCGCGGGTTGCGGGATTTTGGATCGTAAAATTAACACTGGACATTCGCGACTCGCGGATTCAAGCCGTTTACCGGACGTTAACCTTTCACGTTCATAGGTCGTATGGTTAATGGGCAGCAATGACCGTTGAAGAACGGTTATCGCTCGTCCGAACGGGGCAAGAAACAGAGGGCATACCCATGCGCGTGCTGCTGATCGAAGACGAACCGACCACTGCTAGGGCGATCGAGCTTATGCTCACGTCCGAGGGCTTCAATGTCTATTCGACCGACCTCGGAGAAGAGGGCCTCGATTTGGGCAAGCTCTACGATTACGACATTATCCTGCTGGATCTCAATCTGCCGGACATGCACGGCTACGATGTGCTCAAGAAGCTGCGCGTCGCCAAGGTGCAGACGCCGGTTCTGATCCTGTCGGGCATTTCGGAAATGGATTCGAAGGTCCGTTCCTTCGGCTTCGGCGCCGACGACTACGTCACCAAGCCGTTCCACCGCGAGGAATTGGTCGCCCGTATCCATGCGGTCGTGCGCCGTTCGAAGGGCCATTCGCAGTCGGCCATCAAGACCGGCAAGCTGACTGTCAATCTCGACGCCAAAACGGTTGAGGGCGATAGTGCGCGAGTGCACCTTACCGGCAAGGAATATGCGATGCTCGAGCTGCTCTCGCTGCGCAAGGGCACGACGCTGACCAAGGAAATGTTCCTCAACCACCTTTATGGCGGAATGGCCGAGCCCGAGCTCAAGATCATCGACGTGTTCATCTGCAAGCTGCGCAAGAAGTTGTCGCACGCATGCGGCGGCGCGAATTATATCGAAACCGTTTGGGGCCGCGGCTACGTGCTGCGCGATCCGGATGAAAAGGCCGAAGCGGCCTAAGACCCGGCTACCCCATTTTTGCAGTTGCGGGGGGCAACAGCAAGGCGGCCCGCTCCTGGAAGGGAGCGGGCCGTTTTGCGTTTGGGCCAAGGTGCGGGCGCGTTAGACCGGCGTTGCGAGGCCGGGATCGTCGGCTTTGCATTTCCGCGCCGAGTAGCTTCCATCTTCGTCGCGATCGATCGCGACGACTTCGTCATCGGCGACAACGCCAAGATCGATGTCCCGGTCGGGGAGGATGGCAATAATGCGCTAGCCGATCTGCACGACCAGCTGCTGGGTCTGGCTTTGCATGGCTTCGTGCGCCCAGCGCTTGATGTCCGAATAGTGGGGCTCCAGCTTCCACACATTTGGGGTGTCTGCATCGACGCGGATGACCATCCGCGTCTTGTCGACGGCGTAGATCACCATGCTGCATCTTGCGGGAAACCAGTGCTGGCCGGCTTTCGGCCAATAGAGGTAGCCACAGGCGAAATTCCTGCACCCTTCGGGTCGGGTTTCATAGATCGCGCAGCCCTGTCCCTTGCGGACATGCTGGCACCATGTTCCCGATGGCTTGTCGAGCCATGGAACTCTCATCAGCTTGCAACACAGGCTGCAACTTCCACATTCACGCTCGTCGAACGTGGGCGGCGGCTTCATTACCGCGCTAGGCATTGATGGGTCAGTTTTTTCATCGCCATCGCGATTTTCGCTGGTTGTCACGCGTACCATGTCATGGCCAATGCCGAGAGGATGTCGAAAGCATCCAGCTTCTCAATGCGAGCGCCGACAGGCAGGGTCAACGACCTGAACCGATGAAGTTCCCCATTGTCCAGCGTCAAATGCTCGAAAGGCGCGAGCCGGGCACGCCACGCCGATGCCCGTACGCAATCCCTTGATCCCAGCGGCTCCCGCTCATATGCCCGATTCTTCGCGCAACAAGCATTCGCAGCGGCCTGATTCTCCGGCCGCGGCAACGGGAGATCAAGAACATGTCCGACACACTGGCGAAATCGAACCTCGGGATCGATCCAGACACGCTCAAGCAGATCTACGTCCAGATGTCGCGCATCCACGAAGTGGATAAGGCGATCAAGGCGGGCCAGCAGGCCGGCAAGATGTTCTTCAGCTACTGGCCGATGACCGGGCAGGAATGCATTCCCGCCACGATTTCGACCATGACCGACAACGACGACTACATGGTCACGATCTATCGCGGCATCCATGACCAGGTTGCCAAGGGCGTCGACCTGAAAGGCCTGTTCGCCGAGACGCTTGGCAAGAGCGCGGGCGTCAACAAGGGCAAGGGCGGCTCCCCGCACATTTCCGATCCCACCAGTGGCTCGATGCTGACCACGGCCATCGTCGGCGCCGGTGCGCCGATCGCCAATGGACTTGCTCTGGCGGCCAAGCTGCGCGGTGAAAATCGCGTGACGGTCGTCAACTTCGGCGACGGTGCGACCTCGATCGGCGCTGTGCACGAGGCGATGAACCTTGCCGGCGTATGGAAGCTGCCCGTCATCTTCGTGTGCCAGAACAACCAGATCGGTGAATACACGAAGATTCCCGACTATACCGCCAGCCCCGATTTCGCCAGCCGCGCGGCGGGCTACGGCTTCAAGGGCATGAAGCTAGACGGCAACGATCCGGTCGCCTTCCACAAAGGCATGACCGAAGCCGTCGAAATGTGCCGCAATGGCAATGGCCCGGTGTTCGTTGAGGCCGTGACGCTGCGGCTGGGCACGCACGCGGGCTATCAGGACAACGAGCTGCTCACCAAGGAAGAACTCGAAGCAGGCAAGGCCAATTGGCCGGTGCCCAAGACCCGCGCCCTGCTTATCGAGGCGGGCATCTGTTCCGAGGACGAACTTGCCGGGATCGATTCCGCCGCTGCCGCAGAGGTGAAGGAAGCGGTCGATTTCGCAATGGCCGCCGAGGAAACCACCCAGGCGGTGATGTACGAGGACGTCTACGCCGACAACAGCATCGTGCCGCGCCGCGGCGTCTATCCGGTGCGCGAGGCCGAAGCGGCGGTCTCGGGTGAGACTCGCGAAATGAGCATGTTCGAGGCGATCATCTCGGCGCAGGACAATGCGCTCGAGGCCGATCCGGGCGTAATCATGATGGGTGAGGACATCGGCGATCCGCCGGGCGGCGTGTTCAAGACTTCGGCGGGCCTCCAGACCAAATGGGGCGCGGATCGCGTTCGCCCGACCCCGATTGCCGAACAGGCGATCATCGGCGCCGGCATCGGTTCGGCGCTGGTCGGCATGCGGCCGATCTGCGAGATCATGTTCAGCGACTTTACCGCCGTGTGCATGGACCAGATTTCCAACCATGCTGCCAAGCAGCGCTACATGTCAGGCAGCGCGACGCATGTGCCGATGACCATCCGGGTGCTGACCTCGGGCGGCATCGGTGGCTTCGGCGCGCAACACAGCCAGTCGCTTGAATCGTGGCTGCTGCACACGCCGGGCCTCAAGGTTGCCTATGCGTCGAATCCGCTCGATGCCAAGGGTCTGCTCAGCTCGGCAATATGGGACGACGATCCGGTCGTGGTGATGGAATCGATGGCGCTGGTCTTCGGTGCACCCAAGATGGAAGTGCCGGTGGGTGACTATCGCGTGCCGTTCGGTGTCGCCAAGACCGTGCGCGAAGGAACTGACATCTCGATCATCACCTACGGCTGGACTCTGCACCAGTGCATGGCGGCGGCTGGAACACTGGCCGAGGAAGGCATCAACGCCGAGATTATCGATCTGCGCAGCCTGATGCCGATCGATTACCACCGTGTGCTCGAATCGGTGAAGAAGACGGGCCGCGCGCTCGTCGTCCATGCCGCGACCGAGTTCTGCGGGCTGGGTTCGGAAATCGCCGCGACCATCAACGAGGAGCTGTTCGGCAAGCTCAAGGCGCCCGCCTGCCGGTTCGGTGCGGATTACATCCCGATCAGCTTCAATGCCAAGATCGAGGCGGCGCAGATGCCTAACGCTGCTTCGATTGTCGCGCGCGTCAAGGAAGTCTGCGCCTACTGACGCCAGTCTTCACGACTGACCGAATGGCCGGGCCTCGCCATTGCGCGACGCCCGGCCTTTTCGTGCCCGGTTGACCGTCCAGTCACGCCCTGCCATCGGCGCGGGCGATGAGTGCGAACAAGCCTGGCGATCCCCTGACGCTCAACCGGCTTTATGGCAGGTCGGTGGGCAAGCCCCTGCGCAAGGGCCAGCAGGAACTTGTCGAGCGCCTGCTGCCGCAGATCGAGGTGCCAAGCGAAGGACCGGTAACGGCGGAACGGCTGTTTGGTTATGATAAACCGCTCCATTTCGAGATCGGCTTCGGCGGCGGCGAGCATATGGCCTATCGCGCCGACATGCTGCCCGACCACGGCTTCATCGGCTGCGAGCCGTTCCTGAACGGCGTGGTCCAGGCGCTCGGCCATATTCGCGACGGTGCG
>CAZRVW010000195.1:0-5250 GCA_964603645.1 uncultured Novosphingobium sp.
CGGGGGTCCATTCGATCACTACCGCCTCATCCTGCCCAAGCTCGAAATATCCGTTTGCTGTCGCCATGCTGGCGCTGCCGCCCATCGCCGCCGCCGATTGTGGCGTCGTGATGCTGTTGACCGGCAGATTGCGGTAAATGTGGTTCATCCAGAAGTAGAGATAAAGCTCCTCGATCGCGTAGTGGCATATCTCGTCGAGCGCGGCCTCTTCATCCCACGGGCCGCCGCGCGTCACTCCGTCGGCGTCCAATGTCATTGCGAAGGGCGTATCGCTCGCCCAGTCGCCGAGGAATTCGCGGATCAGCAGCAGCCGCGTTTTGGGAGTCAGCATCAGGTGGTTGGGGCGACCATTGGCAGGCTTGCTGTCCAATGTAATCGTGAACCCTCCGTCCATGTCCCTATCGATGTCGGAAAGCACCAGCGAGTCGCCCGGCGTGGTTCCTCCATATGTCCCCATGAGGGTGAATGAGGCGTCGATCGGGGCCTGGCCAAACTGTCGACACACGAGACGATAGCTGCGGTCATGGTCGAGCCCGCCCCAGCGATAGACTGCGTCGGGATTTTCGCCGTAGAAACGGCAGCCCGGCACCGCTTCGCCCGAGGTGCGCTTATAGGCGGGGTGGCAGGTATAGTGCAGGCAGAAATTGTTGCGGTCGCGGCACAGCACGCGCTCGACATAGGAGAAGACATATTCCTCGATCGCGTTGTCGAGGGTGCCTCTCGCCTCGTCGGGAATGTCGATTCCGTATCCGGCGAGCATCAGGCCCTTGGCCTTCGCAGCAACCGCGCGCACGCGCGGATGGGCGAACAGCTCGCATGCCTTCGTTTCTAGCGCGAGCTGCTCAGGCGTGAGCAGCGGGGCAGGGACGAGATCGTCCAACGGTACGCTCACGACAGGTATTCCCGATGATAGTCCTCGAAGGCTCGGTCGATCTCTTCAGCCGTCATGCCATAGTCTTCGGGCGCGTATTTGTGCGGCGGATGGGTCTCGCGACCGTTCGCCGCCATCCAGGCTTCGGCTGCTACAAGATCGTCCTTGCCCGGGTCGAGACCCAACTGGTCCAGCACATCGGCGAACACCTCGATCGGACGCTCGAAGGTGTCCTGAAAGCGAACGTCGATGAAGCGGTCGGCATAGACGGGTTCGGCCCGCACCTCCATAAAATGATCGACGCTGCGGCCAAACATGGCGATTACGCCTTGCCCATAGCTGTGCCGGTCGTAAGTCGCAGAAGCGGGCGCGATAGTCGTCTCCACCATGCTCGCATAAGAGGTCGCCACCTTCTGAAGCGTGCGATGCGTGATGATCGCCTTGGCCTGCGGCATTGCATTGAAGGCGTAGCGCAAGCCGCCGCACAGCATGTGCTGGGGCGATTTCAGGATCCACTTTTCGCCGGCCTTGTCGGGTCGCTGGAAGGAGATGAGCTTGAGCCATAGCAGCATTTCTTCGTAGGCGCGGGTCTGGTCCTGATCGTTGAGCCAGCCGAGATAAGAGGGAATATAGAAATACGCGGACCACATCAGGCTCATGAAGGTGATGTCGAACAGCATCACCTCCTCATCCACGTCAAAGGGCTTGAGCGGATGCTGGCTCTCCATCTTGGGCCACTTCTCGTACATCGCACTCTTGGTCGCGACTGCGATCTGTTTGCGATTCTCCCGGTCGTCGGAGCCGTCTGGCGATAGGGGCAGAGGATTGAGCAGTTCCCACCAATAGGTGCCGGTCAATTGCGGCGAAGAGGCGAGCAGGCGCTGCAGCAGGGTCGAGCCGCCGCGCGGCCAGCCGATGATGAAGCCCGCGACTTCGACTATCTCGTCGAGCGATTTCGGATTGTCGTTGATGAAGCGCACCATGCGTAGCCGGCTGGCGAGACTGCCGACCAGAAGCTGGACCGGGTCTGCCTGCTCGTCGGCGATGCCGCCTTCGGCATTGACCAGTTCGACGACCTTTTCGAAGGCAGGCAGGAACCACATGTCGCCGAAATCGCTGAGGCCCGTCGCTTCGCGCGCTCGTGACATCAATGCTTGGGGATCGAGCGTAACCGACACTGGTCAGCCAGCGCCAATGCTCGAGATTTGCGTGAAATAGTTTTCGATCAGCGAAAAGGTGCGCCGCGAAAATTTCCAGACGCCATCGACGCGCACCAACTCGTCGTCGTACCAGCCGTGCGCTTCGAAACGGATGCCGTCGCGCTCGATCGAGCCGGTCTCGCGGATCGAACACTGCGCCGTGGCCGTGTCCCCATTGATGGCGATGTCTGAAGGTGTGTTGAGCTGGATCAGCGAGGTCGTGTCTTCGACCAGGGCTGGAATGCCCGTGACGACCGCTGCATGGCCCTCGAAAGTCGCGTTCGGCACAGCGGGGGCCGACCACACGGCGTTGCCGGCGAAGATGCCGGCCAAGAGCGACCAGTCCCTGCGGTTCACGCAGTTCGTGTATCGACTGATGACCGACTGAATTTCGAGTGCGTCGTTGCTAGCCACTTGGTCCTGTCTCCCACTCCAATCGTCAAACAGTCTCGCGCAGCATTGCCAGTGCCTCTCGCACCGCAGCAGCCACGGGTATGAAGGGATCCTCGTCGGAGGTTTGGGGCAGGACGAGCCGGTTGTGGCAGAATGAGACCGCCAGTTGCTCACCGGGGTCCGCCCAGCCGAGTGCGCCGCCGACGCCGGGGCAGCCGAATGCGGTGGGGGTCTTGAAAGCAGCGGTGATCGGCTCGGGCGCATACAGCCAGTAACCGGCCATGCTGATCGGCATCACCTGGTTGAACATCACGGTGTCGGGCTCGTCACCGCCAACACGAGGGTTCGCGAAACCGGCGACCCTCTCGGCTGACAGGATGCGCACGCCGTCCAGTTCGCCGCCGTTAGCCAGCATGCCGAAGAAGCGTCCGGCGCTGCGCGCATTGGCGATACCGCCAACGCCGGGAATCACCGCCTGGCGGATACGATCATCCTCGAAAATGTCAGGCAGCAGCCGCACCGCCCACGGCGAAACCTTCTCCCAGATCTCCGGCAGAGTTTCGGGTGACATGGGGGGCATGGCGTCCTCCATGATCGCGACCTTGGACAGCTCGCTGTCAGGCACGCCGAGCCACAGGCCATCGATACCGAGCGGCTGATTGATCTCTTCTTGCAGGAACGTGTTGACGTCGCGGTGCTTGGGGTCAGTTCGCCGTACCAGTTCGCCGATGATCCAGCCGAACGAAAGCGCCTGATACATCGGCTTTTCGCCGGGGGCGGCCATCGGCTCGAGATCGGCGATGGCTGCGGTCATCCAGTCCCAATCGATAATGCGCTCAGGAGACATGCCTTCGGGCATTTGCGGCAAGCCCGAACGGTGCATCAGCGCGTGACGCACGGTGATACCGCCTTTGCCCTTCGCGCCGAAATCTGGCCAGTAGTCCGCAATCGGGGCATCGTAGTCGATCAGCCCTCGTTCGGCCTGAAGATGCAGCAGAGTTGCGGTAATCGCCTTCGAAACCGACCAGATGTTGAACAGCGTGTCGTGATCGACAGCTCTCGACCTGGCGGGATCGGCATGACCAGCCGCCACGTCGACGAATTTGCGATTACCGTGGTAGGCGCAGACCTGGACGCCCAATTCGTCACCTGCCGCTATCGCCTTATCGACGGCTTGCTGGACCAGTGCGTTTCCGGGCTCGAAAATGGACATGGCTAGAAATACCTCCTGCCGGCCTCTGCAAACATCAGGCGAAATGCTCGGATTGCACGCCGGCGTTGGGACCTGCGTGAACTGACTCCATAATCCTTGCGCGAATACGCGCAGCGGTTTCCCGATCTGCAGGTGACGGGTTGCGCACCTCGGAAATAGTGAGGCGCTCGATAACTGCGTCATAGGCGTTGAGCGAAATAGTGGAGCGTTCCAGCGCCTTTGGCGCGTTGTCCTGCAAGGCTGGCCACGCTCCAGCCGTAGCACCGAGATTTTCGCTCCAGTAGACCGCGCACAAGGCCGACAGCGGCTGCTCGAACATCTGGTGGTCGTGGGGAACACCGACCGATCCCGCGACAACACCCGGCAGAGCGGAAATCTGCGGAAGGCGCTCGGAAACATACCAGGCAGCGAGGCTGGGATCGCATGGTGCATCGCCAAAACGCTCGACGATTACGCTGGCAGCACCATGCTGGCCCGGCCGGTTCGAAATTCCGGCAATTTCATTGAAGTAGACTTCGCTCGCCCGCGCCAGGTCGTAGGCATCGCTGATCGGCATGTCGTCGGTGAAGACGGGTGCATGATCGGCGGTCATCGCTTCGGGCTCGATAACTTCGTAGACGCACAGATAGGGAAAATCGTATTGCGTGCCCCCCATGGCCGACAGGGTATCGCTGGCCCGGAACCGCTGCGCGCCAACAACCGACAGGCTCAGCTGCATCACATCGCGCAAGTGAACCCATGTATACCAGTCGTTATAGTCCTGCTCCCGGCCTTCGACATGTCCGGTCAGCGCGACGAGGTGGCTGTACCCCATGGTGAACTTCCGATGTCCTCTCTCTATCGCTTCAGCTTAGCGAGCCGACCGCAAGATGCCAGTATAAATGTACGCTATCGTAACAATCTTGCTGAGCCGATCATTTCAGCGGACCCGGCCCATAAGGCAGTATTTTCGCCTGGCTGAGGATGCCCGGCAGCGCTGCAACGACCATGGGAATAGAGTTGGTCGCGTGGAGAGCGGTCCCGAGTAGTCCGTCGCGGGTCGTCGGGACCTGCACCTCCACCGCGACGGTCGGCTCGCCCCTGATCACGTTCCTGTATCCGACCGGCGCGACCTTGCCTTCAAACCGGGGCGGAATGGGCCAGTCCGCGGGAATGTCGTCTACGTGCATCCAGTTTACATGTTCGACGACGACCCGCTCTTCTCCTTTGACAAACCCGATCAGTTCGAACCTCAGGACCGACATGGTTCCCTTTCGGATCAGGCCGATGCTCGTCTGGCGGTTTTCAAGCGCCGGTGCAGCGAAAAGCCTGAAATCATATCCGTCGATTTCCAGGCCGAGCGCGCGGGCGTTGTCATGAACAGTCGGCCCCCAGACGCGCTTCTGCATGGCCCCGTCGCTCAGCGCGCTCGGGGTGCCCATCGATTTGCCAAAGCCCATGTATTCGCGCATCGTCTGCTCGTCGGTGCGCCGGCAGGCGTCGGCAAGCATCTCCAGCGTGTCGCCGCCGCCGTCCCCGGTCACGGGGGAGCCACCCGCCTGGGCCTTGCGGTACCTCCAGAGGCCGAAGGGACC
>CAZRVW010000196.1:0-5218 GCA_964603645.1 uncultured Novosphingobium sp.
AGTTGTGTTCGATCGCGGCCAGTTCCGTTTTTCGGGTTGAGGGCTTGCCGTCGATCAAGCCAAGCCGATCAAGAATGCCACAGAGGAGAATGACCATGACGCCGCGTAATCTTGCAGGCCTGCTGGTACTGGCTTGCCTGTCCCTTTCTCCTGCAGCCGCCGGCGCAGATGACGTCGCGCCGACCAAGGTTTCGGTCGTGCTAGCCAATTTTCGCTTCACGCCTGAGGACCTTCAGCTGCCTGCCGATACGCCTGTGACGCTCAATTTCGTCAACGAAGGCTCAGGCGGGCGACAACTTTGTCGCGCCGGAATTTTTCGCCGCCGCTGAAACGGATGAAGAGACGCGCTTGCGGCTTGGCAAGAAGGGCGTTGTCGAATTCGCCAAGGGCGAGGCAATGGATGTGACGTTGACGCCCAAGGCCGGTATCTACAAGGTCAAGTGCACGCACTTCCTCCATGCCGGGATGGGGATGAAGGGGACGATTACGGTGAAGTAGGCGGTGCTGCCTGGCAGACCTTCAACGGCTTCCGGTAATGCCTACATAGATGCAGGAGAAGCCGTCATGTCATCGAATCCGACCAAGATCATCGTATGCCCTGCCTGCGCCACGTTGAATCGGGTACCTCGGGACAAGTTCGCCTCTGGCGGCAAGTGCGGCAAGTGCGGATCGCCGCTCTTTGTTCGCAAGCCGATCGAGCTGACTTCGGCGAATTTCGATGCCCATGCCTCGAAGGGGGATATTCCCCTGCTTGTCGACTTCTGGGCTTCATGGTGCGGGCCTTGCCGGCAAATGGCGCCGGCATTCGAGGCGGCGGCAACGCAGCTCGAGCCAGACTTCCGACTGGGCAAGCTGGATACCGAGGCGCAGCAAGCCATTGCAGCGCGATTTGCGATCCGGTCGATCCCGACAATGGTCGTCCTTTCAAAAGGTAAGGAGATCGCGAGGCAGTCTGGAGCCATGCCGACAGGTTCGATCGTGTCTTGGGCAAGGCAGGTCGCCGGAAATTAGGACCAGGCCTCCTAGTTCGTCTTTCCGCGACGCGGTTTCCGTAACGCCACTGCTACTTCGCTAGATGCGTAACCTGCGCATTGCGTGCGGGGTGAACTGACCTTCGAAACAAGCCAGTCTTGTCATTCGAATAACCATTGTCCCTTCTCTTTGGTCATTTGCTCTGGCAAAGGCGTTACCTCGCGCGGCGTCCTGACTGCGCAAATGGTCAAGAGAGAGACATGACATTCGATATTGATTCCCGCTGCGGCCGCGGGTTGCTTGCGGCTGGCGCGGCGCTGATCGCTATGGCCGTCGTCCCGGCCCATGCCACTGACGGCTATTTTCTCAATGGCGTCGGCGCCAAGTCGAAGGGCATGGGCGGGACCGCGATCGCCTTGCCGCAAGAAGCGCTGGCGATTGCCATCAATCCGGCTGCGGCAACCGAACTCGGCCACCGCGTCGAAGTGGGCGTGGACGTGTTCATTCCCGATCGCGGGGCGCAGATCAGCGGAAACGGGGCGGGCCTGAACGGGAGCCATTCGGGTAATGGCGCCAATCCGTTTTTCCTGCCCGATTTCGGCTATGTCGTGCCGCTCAACGACAACACCTCGTTCGGCATGACCATTCATGGCAATGGCGGCATGAATACGCATTACAACGACAACCCCTTCGCTCCGTTCGGTGCGAGCGGCTATGCCGGAGTCGATCTCGCGCAGGTCTTTATCACGCCGACGATTGCGACGCGCCTTGCCGAAGGTCATTCGGTCGGCGTGTCGCTGACCGGCATGGTGCAGGTGTTCCACGCCAAAGGTATTCAGCCGTTCGCGACCGCCTCGGCTGACCCCGCCAATTTCAGCAACAATGGCAAGTCAGTGTCCTGGGGCGCCGGATTCCGTGTTGGTTATCTCGGCGAAGTGGCCAAGGGCGTGCGGATCGGAGCGTTCTACCAGTCGAAGATCTGGGCTTCGCGATTCAAGGACTATGGCGGCCTGTTCGCAGATCGCGGCGGCTTCGACGTTCCTGCGGCCTATGGCGCGGGCATTGCCGTGCAGGCAACCGAGCGCCTTACGCTGGCAGGTGACGTCAAGCGCATCGAATATTCAGACATCGGCTCGGTCGGCAATCCGCTGACGCCGCTGTTTTCCGGCGTGCCGTTCGGCGCCAAGGACGGACCTGGCTTCGGCTGGAAGGACGTCAACGTGTTCAAGCTGGGCGCGGCCTATCAGGTGAGCAACCGGCTGACGCTGCGTGCGGGCTATGGCCGATCGCAAAACCCGATTCCTGCGAACCAGACCTTTCTCAACATCCTCGCCCCTGGCGTTTCAACCGACCACTTCACGATCGGCGGGTCGCTGGCCGTCGCGCCCGACAAGGAACTGTCGGTGTTTGTAATGCGTGCGCCCAACAACACGGTGCGTGGCAGCGGCTCGATCCCTGCGCCCTACGGCGGCGGCGAGGCGGACATTTCGCTGGCGGAAACGGCGGTCGGTTTCGGCTTCGAATGGACGCTTTAAAGGTTAGCGCGCGCGCGCCAGCGCACCCTGACTGACCTCCCACACAGCCATCTCGCCTTCGATCGCTGCAAACGGCGCGCGTTCAGTGCCCGTGAGCCAGACCTGAGCCTTGCCCTGCCGCAGCCGGTCGAACAGCGCCTCGCGCCTTAGCGGATCGAGGTGCGCGGCGACCTCGTCGAGCAGGAGTATGCGCGGGCGTTCGAGTGCGCCGCTTTCCTCCAGCAGCCGTGAATGGGCGAGCACGATGGTGATCAACATCGCCTTCTGTTCGCCCGTCGAACAGTCGGCGGCGGGCTGGTCCTTGCCGGCCATGGTGACCTTGATCTCGTCCCGGTGCGGCCCGGTGAGCGTGCGTCCCGCGGCGCGATCCTGCCCGCGTCCCTGCCGCAAGGCTTCGGCCAGAGCGTCAGTCTCCTGTGGCCCGCCGGGTTGGTAGGCAAGCCGGGGCAGGGCGAAGGGTTCTGCCGGAAGTGTATCGAGCATGGCTCCCAACCGTTCCAGCATTTCGCTGCGCCCCATGGCGACCGCCGCACCGGCCTCGGCAATCTGCGCCTCGATCCCATCCAGCCATTGCGGATCTGGCTCGCGCGGATCGGCAAGCAGCCGGTTGCGCTCGCGCACGGCATTCTCCAGCCGCGAGGTGGCCGCTGCATGGCCGGGTGTCACTGCCAGTACAAGCCGGTCGAGAAAACGCCGCCGCGCTCCGGCACCCTCGGCGAACAGTCGGTCCATTGCCGGAGTCAGCCAGCCGATCGAGAGCCACTCGGCAAGGCGGTTGGCAGGCGAGGTCGCGCCATTGATGGTCACTTTGCGCTTGCCGGGTCTATCTGCCTCGCTGCCGGTACCCAGCCTGACCGGCTCGCCTTGTCCCGCATCCAGCAGCGCGCTCACCGCAAATCCGCCGGGTCCCGCTTGCGCGGCCATTTCGGCGAGCGCTGCGCGTCTCAGTCCCCGGCCAGGTGCGAACAGCGAAATCGCTTCGAGCACGTTGGTCTTGCCCGCCCCGTTCTCGCCCACCAGCAGGTTGAACTGGCGTGTCTCGCCGATCGGCGTCTCGCGGTGATTGCGAAAGTGGCTGAGCGTCAGTCGATCAAGCGCCATCGGCTGTGGTCAGACCCTCTCCGAATGCCCGAAAGGCGAGAAATCGGTGTCTATGTCATACAGGTCTATGCCTTCGGCCTTCTTGAGCCGCCCTACGACAGCGTAGGTCACCGGCGTCAGCACGGCCTCCCACACAACCTTCAAGAGCCAATTCGTGATCATGACCGTCACCACCGCCTCGGTGGTCCAGATCCCGAAGAACGCGACCGGGTAGAAGATCAGGCTATCGACACCTTGGCCGACAACTGTGGAGCCGATCGTGCGGGTCCAGAGTGCCTTGCCCTTCGTCCAGACCTTCATTTTCGCCATGACGTAGGAATTGACGAATTCGCCAGCCCAGAACGCCACGACCGACGCGACGACGATGCGCCACGTGCTACCGAACACGCTTTCATATGTCTGCTGACAGATCGAACCTGTCGGGCCTGCGGGATCAGTAGTGGAGGTGAGCGGGCCGGGCGATTGATCGAACCCGGTAGCAGCGCAGGTCCAGCCATCGAATGCAGGCAGGCTCACTACTACATAGCTCATAAAGGCGAGGAAGATCATCGCGGCAAATCCGGTCCAAATCACCCGACGCGCGCGGGCGAAGCCGTAAATCTCCGTGAGAATGTCGCCGATCACATAGCCCAATGGAAAGAACAGTATTCCCGCGCCGTAGATGAAAACGCCGTTTTCGGCGGGCCACCAGCCCTGTGGCCACCAACTGACCTCGACGAAAGTAAGCTTCGCTGCACCGATGATGTTGGAGAGCAGCAGTATCGCGACGAACGCCGCCATGACGAAATCGTAATAGCGGAAGGTCACCGGTGCTCGCGATGTCGCCGCGATGCCGTCGTCGGGATTGGTGTCGAAGGCCGCAGCGGGATCGGGCTTTTCCATAGACCTCTGCCCTAGCGTGATTTGAATGACTGGCAAAGCGCGCTATTGGAGGCCAACCCTCCGCAAAGCGTTGCAATGGGTGCGCGCCCGTAGCTCATCTGGATAGAGCGCGAGACTTCTAATCTTGAGGCAGCAGGTTCGAGTCCTGCCGGGCGCGCCAGCTTCTCCGCCATTCTTTCCAAGTTCAGGAGGCGGGATTTTCGATCTAGCAATCACATAGCTATCACCCTGCCGGATTTCGTGGGCAAAACGGGCCTGCTAGTTTGTCAGGAATTTCCAAAGAAATTTTATGAAATAACACGGGGCAAAATGTGCTCTGAATAGGCGTCCTTTCCAGCGTTTGCCCATGGTGGGCTGCGCGTTGCGAAGGGACTATCTTGATGTCTATCTCCTCCACCTCACCCCGTCAGGACGAATCGGCTCCGACCAAGATCAAGCCCACGCCGATGGCTGTCGATGAAGATGCTGCAAGCATCCTTATCGGCGTGTCGGTTTCCAGCCTCCAGAAGAAGCGCGTAAACGGAACCGGTCCCGCATACGCGAAGATTGGCGCGCGTGTTCGTTACCGGATTGCCGATCTTGACGCCTATCTCGCGGATTGCGTCATCACCTCCACTTCGGAGGCGGCGTGATTGGTCATGGCCACCATTACGAGGCGCGCGTCTCATGAAACGCTGTAGCCATGCCGTGGCTCGCGAGACACCTTTATGATGGCCCTGATTGGGCAG
>CAZRVW010000197.1:0-5195 GCA_964603645.1 uncultured Novosphingobium sp.
GGGAAAAGCTATAAATCAACGTCCACCGTGTCTCGACGGTCACCCGATGCTACACATTGGCGCCTAATTCGAATGCGGTGTCGAGCTTGCCCACCGCGCGCACGACCGGGTCCTCGATCTGGCTGGCGCGGTTGCGCAAAATCGTCGCGACCGGGCCGAACGAGAACCCGATTTTCGAGGCGCTGCCATCGGGAATGACGTCCAATGCCACGCCGCCGGGACGCGGGGTGATCGCGATGCCTTTCAGGTTGCCTTGCACCACCGGCGTAACGCTGGCGACATAGTCGTCCGAGCCGTCGTAGCTGGGACCATAGATCACGCCTGCACCCACCGTCAGGTGATCGCCTTCGAACACGCTGGGTTCGGATGCGATTGTGTCCTGAGCGAAGACAGGACTCGCAGCCAAGGCCATAAGCGCAACAGAAAATTTAGGAGTGTATTTCATGTCATTGCCTCTCCGGCGATTCAACGCGCAAAAAACGTCAAAAGTTGCTCTGCCTATCCAGCCGCCTGCCATTCTCGAATTGCATCGATTGGCCAGACGAGCATCAATACGTTCAATGTAAGGTTGTCGCGGATGATTGTTAGAGTCAGCAGCTCGAAGGCCAGCGCCAGAGCCACGCTCGCCCACCAAGGCAGTCGGCTTGCGAGCCAGAAACCCAGGATCATCCAGCCAATATCGGCCATCGAATTGACAATAGAATCGCCCGAATAGCCGAAGCTGGCCGTTACCGAGCGATAGCGCTCGATTATCATCGGCGAGTTTTCGAGGACCTCCCAGCTCGCTTCCAGCGCAACCGCTATCGGCAGCGCCCAGCGGGTCGGCGCGCCGGCGAACAGGTTCCACCTGCGCCACAGCAGATGTGCGCCTGCATAGAACAAGAGACCATGGATGACGTGACTGAAGGTGTACCAGTCGGCAATGTGCCGGCTGTTTTCCGCCGATTGCACGACGCCGTGCCAAAGCCTGATCGTCCCGCACTCGCATATCCATGGACGCTGCATGGCAAACAGGATGAAAGCGCAATAGGCCCACAGGGCCAGAAAGAGGATCAGCGCGGCGCGCGTTGGCAGCAGGCTTTTCGCGATAGCACTCATGCTTCGTCGGGGGGCGGTGTCGAGGCTCCCTCGCCCAGTGCGCGCTGCATGTACAGCACGTCGATCCACTGACCGTGCTTGCGCCCTGCATTCTCAAGAGTGCCGCACGGGCGATAGCCATGGCGGGCGTGAAGCACGACCGAGGCAGGCTCGGTCCCCGCGATGACGGCGAAGGCCTGCCGTAAGCCGATCGCCTCGCATTGCGCCACTAACTCGCCCAGCAGTGCGGTTCCGATGCCTTTCCCGAGCGCGTCGGCGCTTACGTAGATGCTTGTCTCGCACGAATGGCGATATCCTTCGCGTGAGCCGAAGCGGCTGGCATGGGCATAGCCAAGCACCTGTCCATCAGCGCTGCGGGCAACCAGCCAAGGGAAGCCCTTAGCAAGCACATTTCCGATCCGCTCCGCCATCTGTTCGGCGCCGGGCGCCTCGCGTTCGAAGGTCGCCGTGCCGCTGACGACGTAATGGTCATAAATTTCAGCAATAGCAGCAGCATCCTCGATGCTTGCGGGCTCGATCCGTGTCACGTCTGTCATCGATTTGACACATGCCCCAAAGGGCCCGTCAATCCAAGCATGAGATTGGCCAGTCAGTCAGTCCGTTTCCCGGGAACCGCTGGCGTCGGCAGTTCGGCCAAGCCTTCCGCAACAATCTCGCCAAGCAACGGCTGGCGTTGCGGCGGCGAGGCAGAGCGGATAATCCAAGACCGCAATGCAACGGCGGGACACAGACTTGGCCATTCTCGGCGGCGGCCTGGCCGGAGGCCTTATCGCTCTGGCCCTGGCCAAGGCGCGGCCGGAGATTTCGGTGCTCTTGGTGGAAGCGGGCGAGAGCTTCGGCGGCAACCACATCTGGTCGTTCTTTGGCAGCGATGTGGACAAGGCAGGCCGCGCCTTGACCGACCCGCTGGTCGCCCACCGCTGGCAGGGATACGATGTCCATTTCCCCCGCCATTCGCGCGCGCTGACGACTCCGTATTGCTCGATCACCAGCGAAATGCTCGACGCGCGTTTGCGAGAAGCCCTCCCCCAACAAAGTCTTCTCACGGACGCGCGGATTATCGAAGCCGGGTCGGAACGCTTCGCCCTTGCCGACGGACGCAGCTTCACCGCGGGCGGCGTGATCGATGCGCGCGGCACCGGTTCGCTGCCGCACATGGCGGGCGGTTGGCAAAAATTCCTTGGGCAGGTACTGCGGCTTGGTGCGCCCCATGGCCTTTCGCGGCCTGTGGTGATGAATGCGCGAGTCGAACAAGTGGACGGATATCGCTTCGTCTATTGCCTGCCTATTAGCGAAACCGAGATTTTCGTGGAAGACACCTATTACTCCGACGCGCCCGATCTTGAACGGGAGGCACTCAGCGCCCGGATTTCGGCTTACGCCCAGACGCAGGGCTGGCAGGTCCAGAAAATCGAACGCGAGGAAATCGGTGTCCTTCCGGTCGTGGCGGCGGGCGACTTTGATGCCTTCTGGCCCGGCGACGATCCACTCGCTAGAGCCGGCACGCGGGCTGCATTGTTCCATCCTCTGACCAGCTACTCGTTGCCTTTGGCCGTACGGACCGCGCTAGCCATATCCGCCCTGCCTGATTTTTCCGGCCCTGTGCTTGCCCGGGCAACCCGTGACATGGCACGCGAAAACTGGCACAAGGGCAGGTATGACCGGATGCTCGCGCGGATGCTGTTCAGTGCCGCAGCTCCGGAGGACCGCTGGCCGATACTCGAAAGGTTCTATCGCTTGCCCGAGCCCCTGATCGAGCGATTCTACGCGTCGCAAGGCTCTGCGGCTGATAAGTTGCGCATTATCGCCGGGAAGCCGCCAGTGCCGGTCTTGTCGGCTCTAGCAGCACTGCCCGGTCGCGGCAGGCCACTCGCTTCGCTGGAACGCGGCGCATGAGTAGCAAGCGCGCCTGCGTGATCGGATCGGGCTTTGGCGGACTGGCGCTCGCGATCCGTCTGCAATCGGCGGGGATCGAAACCACTGTCGTCGAGAGCCGCGACAAACCCGGCGGTCGCGCTTATTTCTGGGAACGCGACGGATTCACATTCGATGCCGGCCCAACCGTCGTCACCGACCCCGATTGTCTGCGCGAATTGTGGACGCTGTCTGGCCATGACATGGACGAGGATGTCGAACTGATGCCGGTGATGCCGTTCTACCGGCTCAACTGGATGGACGGCACCACCTTCGACTATTCCAACGACGAGCCTTCGCTCCGCAGGGAAATCGCTCGCCTGTCGCCCGAGGATCTCAGCGGCTACGACGAGTTCCTGCGTTATGCGGCAGGCGTCTGGCAGGAGGGGTACGTCAAGCTAGGCCATGTGCCGTTCCTTGATTTCCGATCGATGATAAAAGCCGCGCCCGCCCTTGCCCGCTATCAAGCGTGGCGCTCGGTCTATTCGATGGTCTCATCCTTTATTAGCGACGACAAGCTGCGCGAGGCGCTTTCGTTCCACACGCTGCTGGTCGGCGGAAATCCGATGACCACCAGCGCGATCTACGCGCTGATCCACAAGCTGGAGAAAGACGGCGGAGTCTGGTGGACCAAAGGTGGCACCAACCGGCTGGTGGCCGGCATGGTCACCCATTTCGAACGGTTGGGCGGCCAGATGCGGTTCGGGGATCCGGTGGTGCAAGTTCACACCATTGGCGACCGCGCCAGTGAAGTCGAATGCGCAAGTGGCTGGCGCGAACGCTTCGATGCGGTAGCCAGTAATGCCGACATCATGCACACCTATCGCGACTTGCTGTCAGGCGCGGGGCGGGGCAAAAAAATGGCAAAAAGCCTCGCCAGAAAGCGATTTTCGCCTTCGCTTTTTGTCGTTCACTTCGGAATGGAAGGCACGTGGCCGGGCATTCCTCACCACACAATCCTGTTCGGCCCGCGCTATCGCGAACTGCTGTCGGACATTTACGATCACGGCGTCCTGCCAAAGGACTTCTCGATCTACCTGCATCACCCGACGGTCACCGATCCATCGGTGGCGCCGAAGGGCAAGAGCACGTTCTATGCGTTAGTCCCGGTCGCTCATATGGGAAAGCTGCCGATCGATTGGGCCGAGATCGGTCCGCAGCTAGAAAAGCGGGTGCTCGACGAAGTCGGACGCAGGCTGATCCCGGACATCCATGAGCGGATCGTCACCAAGTTCCACTATGCGCCAATCGATTTTGCGCAGGATCTTCATGCACATCACGGCAGCGCTTTCAGCCTCGAGCCGATCCTGACGCAAAGCGCATGGTTTCGCGGCCACAATCGCGATGACGAGATCGGAAACTTCTACCTGGTTGGCGCGGGCACCCATCCTGGGGCAGGCATTCCCGGCGTTGTCGGCAGCGCCAAGGCGACAGCAAAACTGATGATCGGAGATCTCGGGTGAAGCGGGTTGCGGTATATTGCGGCTCCGCCACCCCGCCCGATGGACGCTATATTGAACTGGCGGGCGAGGTCGGCGAGACTTTGGCGCGGGGCGGTATCGGAATAGTCTACGGCGGAGGGCGGCTCGGTCTGATGGGTGCACTCGCCGATGCGGCCATGGCTGCAGGCGGCGAAGTGATCGGCGTCATTCCCGAGGCCATGGTCAGCCGCGAGGTCGCCAATCACGCTTGCACCGATCTGCACGTGGTTGCCGGCATGCACGAACGCAAACTCTCTTTTACCCAGCTTGCCGACGGTTTCCTGACACTGCCAGGCGGAGTCGGCACCATGGACGAGCTGTGGGAGGCGGTGAGCTGGGCGCAGCTTGGCTATCACGCGAAGCCGGTCGGTCTGCTAAATGCATTCGGTTTCTTCGACGGCTTGCTCGCATTCCAGCGCCATATGGTGGACACTGGGTTCATCCGCTCTGCGCACGAGAACATCATTATCGCCGAACGCGAGCTTGACCTGTTGCTCACACGGATGATTGAGCATGAGCCGGTGCGGGCGATCTTCGCTATGAAGGCGGCAGATTTGTGAGCGACCGCGCTGCGCTTGTCACCCATGCACGCCAGTCCATCGCCAAGGGTTCGAAGAGCTTCGCCGCTGCCAGCAAGCTGTTCGACCGGCAAACCCGCGAGCGGGTCTGGCTGCTTTACGCTTGGTGCCGCGCTTGCGATGA
>CAZRVW010000198.1:0-5147 GCA_964603645.1 uncultured Novosphingobium sp.
CGTCGGGCGCGCCGATTTCCACGCCCTGCACCGGATAGAGCTCCCGCTTGGGCACCCAGTTGTGCCGCTGCCACCAGCCCCAGGCACCTGCGACCAGGCCCAGCAACAGCAGCAGCGCCGCCAGCCGCATCCGCGTCTTGCTGCGCCGAGCCGCCATTGCCTTCCCCCTGCTCCCTCAGCCCCGGATATGCAGCACACAGATCAGCGTGAACAGCCGCCGCGCCGTCGGAAAATCGGTTTCAATCTTCCCGTCGAGCCGCTCGACCAGCAGCTCCGCAGCCTGATCGTGAACTCCGCGCCGTGCCATGTCGATGGTCTCGATTTCCTGCGCGGTGGCCTTTCGGATCGCCTGGTAGTAGCTTTCACAGATCGCGAAGTATTCGCGGATCGGCCGGCGGAACCGTCCCAGCCCCAGCACCAGGCTCTCCAGCTGATTGCGCTGCTCGTCGGCGATGTCCATCGCGAGCCTGCCGTCGTTCACTGCGAGCTTCAGGCAATACGGGCCGGTGAAGCCTGCGTTCCACGAGCGCAGCGGCTTGAAAAGATTGTCCTCGATCAGGTCGTAGATCGCAATCCGCCGCTCCTGCTCGATATCGGCATTGCGCCACAGGATGGTCGCCTCGTCGAGCTCGATATCGATGATGCGCGAATTGGACATCGGGCGGCTTTACAGAACCGTGACACCGGGGAGCAAGCACTTAGGGCACCATCCACAAGCTGTGGAATAATTCGTTCGCGAAAGTTGCTTGCCGCGAGAGCCAGCCATGAGCATGGTGCCCTTCCGATGCCTTCCGAAGATCTCCTGATCCACCCCGCCGCCGACATCGCTCAAAGCGAATCGATCCGCGTGCTGCCCGCCAATATCGAGGCCGAAGCGGCCTTCCTCGGCGCGGTGCTGATCGACAACCGGGTGATCGAGGAATTGCCTGTCGCGCTTTCGCCCGCGCATTTCTTCGAGCCGATCCACGCGCGTATCTTCGAGCGGATACAGCAATTGCTCGATCGCAAGGCGGTGGTCACGCCGGTGACGCTAAAGCCCTACTTTGAAGCAGACGAGGCGCTCAAGGAGCTCGGCGGCCCTGCCTATCTGGCGCGGCTGACCGCCGACGGACAGGGCCTGCTTGCCCCGCGCGAACTCGCCGCGCAGATTTACGACCTTGCCTTGCTGCGTGAGCTGATCGCGGTCGGGCGGGGGCTGGTCGAATCGGCAATGGACACGAGCGAATCGGTAGAGCCGCTCGAACAGATTGAACAGGCCGAATCGGCGCTCTATCAGGTCGCAGAGGGAGCGGCAGGGCAGAACGAGGCGACCAGCTTCGGGCGCGCGACCCAGACGGCGATCCAGCAGATTCAGCGCGCGCTCGATTCGGGCGGTCATATCTCCGGCAAGACCACCGGCTTGTCCGACCTCAATGAGAAGATCGGCGGTCTGCACGATTCCGACCTGATCATCGTCGCCGGGCGGCCCGGCATGGGCAAGACCTCGCTCGCCACCAATATCGCCTTCAGCGCCGCCGACCGATTACGCCGCGATCTCGACGACGGGATTCCGCGCGAACAGTCCGTGGGTGCGGCGACAGCCTTCTTCAGCCTCGAAATGAGCGCCGACCAGCTGGCCACCCGCATTCTTGCGGAACAGTCCAGGATCAGCTCGGAGAAGCTGCGCATGGGCCGGATCAGCCGCGATGACTTCCAGCAATTGTCCTTCGCCAGCCAGCGTCTGGCCGAGTTGCCGCTTTACATCGACGATACGCCGGCGCTCTCGATCGCCGCGCTGCGCACCCGGGCGCGACGTCTCAAGCGCCGCCACGACATCGGCCTGGTCGTCGTCGACTACCTGCAATTGCTGCAGGGTTCCAGCCGCGCCAACGACAACCGCGTTAACGAGATTTCGGAAATCAGCCGCGGACTCAAGACACTTGCCAAGGAGCTTGGCGTGCCGGTGATCGCGCTTTCGCAGTTGAGCCGCGCAGTCGAAAGTCGCGAGGACAAGCGCCCGATGCTTTCGGACCTGCGCGAATCCGGCTCGATCGAGCAGGACGCCGACATGGTGTGGTTCATTTTCCGCGAGGAATATTACCACGACGCGGTCAAGCCGCAGACGCCGGACGAAACGAGCTCGGCGGATGTAGTGGCGAAGTACAACGAATGGGAGCAGAAGCACCTTGACCTGGTGAACAAGGCCGCCGTTATCGTCGCGAAGCAACGCCACGGCTCGACCGGCATGGTCCAGCTGCGCTTCGAGAGCGAGTTCACCAAGTTTAGTGATCTCGCACGGGGCGAACAGAAGGACTACGGCTATGACTGACAAGCCTGTGATGCTGATCGCCGGGGGCAGCGGCTCGATCGGCCAGGCGACAGCACGCGAGGCGCTGGCGCAGGGCTGGGCCGTGGCGCTCCACGGGTTCACTAAGGCGAAGCTTTCAGCCCTCGAAAAGGAGCTCGGCACGCTAGGAACGGTCGAAAGCTTCCAGGCCGATGTTCACGTACCCGAAGCAGCGAAGGACCTTATTGCCGCCGTCGCCGAAAGAATGGGCCGGATCGATGCGCTCGTAGATTGTGTCGCTTCCGGCGTGCCCGGCATTACCGGGCTGTTCGAGAACACGGACCCTGCCGCCTTTACCCCATTCTACGATGTCACAACCGGCTGGTTGCTGCGGCTGTCGCACGCCGCCTACCCGCACCTGAAAGTGCGCGGCGGCACGATCATATCGTTCATTGCCGATGCCGGAATTTTTGCCGCGCCGCACCAGACCGGCACCGGCCCGGCGCGCGCGGCCTGCGTTGGCTTTATTCGCAACCTCTCGCGCGAAGCGGCGCGTGACAAGATTCGCGCCCACGTCATTTCGGTGAGCTATGTCGAGGAAAGCGACATTGTGGCCCGGCTTGGCCCCAAACGCATGGAAACTGCCCGGCGGCGCGCGGGCCTTGGACTGCCCTCGCCCACCGACATCGCACCGACCGTCGTATTCCTGTGCAGCGACAAGGCCACCAAAGTGACCGGGCAGGTTATTTCCATCAACGGGGGACTGAACGCGTGACCGATATTGTCGACGAGGAATTGGCCCGGCGCCTGCTGCCTCTCGAAGGCGGGGTCAATTTTCGCGACATGGGCGGCTATCCAGCCGCGGACGGCAGAAAGGTCAAGTGGGGCCACCTGTTCCGCTCAGGCACGATGAACCGCCTGACCGAAGCGGACCGCGCGCACCTTGACGAGCGTGGGATCAGGACCGTCATCGATTTCCGCACCGAGTCTGAACATGCGCATGAGCCTAACGACTGGGGCATTGCGCTGGGTGATGGCTATTGGCGGCGCCCGCACGACGAGACATTCGGCAACTGGTCCGATCTCGACCCGGCGCGGTTGGGCACCGAGCGGGACGCCGAAAAGGTGCTCGAAGCCGGATTTCGCAAGCTGCCCGAGCAGCAAGCCGTGGCTTACGCGGAAATGTTCCAGCGGCTGGCGGCCGGAGAAGTGCCAGCGGTCATCCATTGCACCGCCGGCAAGGACCGCACCGGCGGCGGTGCGGCATTGATCCTTGCCGCGCTGGGAGTGCCGCGCGAGCACATCGCGGCCGACTTCCTACTCACCCAGCGCGCCTTCAAGCCGCCCACCGCGTCTACCGGCGCAAGGCGCAATCCCGATCCCAAGTACCAGCGTTTCGCGCAAATGAAGCGCGAGGTGCTGGCGGTGTTTTCCTCGGCACGCCCCTCATTCATCGCCTCGTTCCTCGACGGGCTCGATGAGCTGCACGGCGGCATCGAGGGCTACACCGCCGATCTGGGCTTCACCGCATCCGATCTGGAAGCGGTGCGCGCGCATTTGCTCGACTGACGATCAGCCTCGCGCCGGCAGCATCACGTTGTCGGCCACCTTGATCAACCAGCCATTTCCGTTGCGCACCAGCCTGGCAGTCACCAACGCGCAGACGAACCACTTGCCTTCGCCGTCCCAGTAGCTGACGGCATTGTAGAACCTGGCGATGATCGTGTCCTTGTCCCCGCCGTCGTAATCGCAATAGAGGTTCTGGATCATGTGCCGCATCGGGCCGTTAGCCTTGCCCGAGGCGAGCGGCACCTGGCGAAGCTGTTCCCTGCCTTTCGGATTTTCGGGAATCGCGCCATTGAACTCGCCATCCTCGGTGAAGCAGTCCGCCCAGCCATCGGCATCGCCTTCATCAACGGCCCAGTTGTACCGCGCGTAGTGATCCGCAACTGCAACATAGTCATCGGTGGAAACCGGCATCGTCATTCTCTCCCGTTCAGCCCGCCGCACGGCGGGATTCGCCCTGCCGCTCATAACTTGCCATTCACCTGTTTGCACCTAGATATAACGGCACAACCAAGCGGGATCGCGCCACCAATGAACAACGACGAACAGCCAAGCGGCAATCCTTGGGTCAAAAGCCTTCTCGTATGGGGCGGTATTTTCCTCGCCCTGCTGATGGTCGTCTCGATGTTCGGGCCTCAGGCCGAGACCGGCGCAGCGGTCGGCTATTCGGAATTCCGCGACAGCGTCGCCGAGGGCCGCGTCGCCGAAGTGCAGATCGCCGAGGACAAGATCGTCGGCAAGTACAAGAATGGCGACAGTTTCTCGACCGTGCCGGTGCCGGGCGATACCGGCCTGACCCAGCTGCTTCAGGAAAACGAGGTCAAATATGCGGGCAAGGCCGCGGAAGAGCCCAACCTGCTGCTCTACATCCTGATCCAGGCGCTGCCGTTCATGCTGATCCTGAGCATCGCGTTCTTTGCGCTGCGGCAGGTCCAGAAGGGCGGCGGCTCCGGCGCAATGGGCTTCAGCAAGAGCAAGGCCAAGATGCTGACCGAGCGGCAGGGCCGCGTCACCTTTGCCGATGTCGCCGGGATCGATGAAGCGCGCGAGGAGCTGGAGGAGATCGTCGAGTTCCTCAAGGACCCGCAGCGTTTCTCCAAGCTTGGCGGACAGATTCCCAAGGGCGCGCTGCTGGTCGGCTCGCCCGGCACCGGCAAGACCCTGCTGGCCCGCGCCATAGCCGGCGAGGCAGGCGTGCCGTTCTTCACCATTTCCGGCTCGGACTTTGTCGAGATGTTCGTCGGCGTCGGTGCCAGCCGCGTGCGCGACATGTTCGAACAGGCCAAGAAGAACGCGCCGTGCATCGTCTTCATCG
>CAZRVW010000199.1:0-5141 GCA_964603645.1 uncultured Novosphingobium sp.
TGATGGCCTTCGACGTGAAAATAGGAAATGTCCTGATGGAAGGCGGTTTTCTCGATCGCGCCAGGCTCTTTCACGAGCACGCTGTCTTCATAGAGATTAAGCTTCGTCGCCCTGAGCAGACCGGCTGCAAAGCCCGGAAGTGGCGAAATCCGCGCAAAATCCGCAAAATCGCGATTGGTCTGCCAGTGATCGAGCCCGCTGTAGAATCGGCCTCCCCGCTCGCCCGCATCGAGCATGACGTCGGCACCGGCCTGGCCGGCAACGCTGGCGCCGAATTCGGTATAGTCGATACAATCGGGCGATTTCAGCCACTCATCGACCGCATTGCGCATCCGCTCGATCCAGTCAGGCGGGATGACTTGTCTCAGGCAAACAAAACCGTCACGCCAGAACGAGTCGATCTGGGACGGGGTGAGGCAGCCAGGCGGATCGTCTGCACAAGTCAAAGTTGTCGGTCCGTTATCGAGACCGGTCGGTAGGGAAGTCCGTTACCGTTCTTGCCGCCTCGCATGATCCGGCTTTCGAGACTGGCCTGTTCTGCCATTTCAGCCCAGATACGCATTGAACAGCCCCCACTAGGTGGTCCATTTGCAATGTTAGAGCATGCTTGCGTTGATTGCCATATTTGGTTTTCGGTGTAGCGAAGCGGAACCGGAAGCCAGATATGGCGATATTGCTGTTTCTGGCGCAGGCGGTCGATATCCCAGAGAGCTATGCGGCCTTACCGTGTTGTAGTGGCCCCTCCATTCCTCGATGATGATCTGCGCTTCCTTGAGGGTGTAGAAGATTTCGCCGTTCAAGAGCTCATCGCGCAAGGATCCGTTGAAGCTCTCGCAATAGCCGTTCTCCCATGGTGATCCCGGCGTGATGTAAAGCGTCTTCACCCCGATCTTCGCAAGCCATTCCTGCACCGCATTGGAGATAAACTCAGGGCCGTTGTCCGAGCGGATATAGGCCGGAGGCCCACGGGTAATAAACAGATCAGCCAGCACTTCGAGTACATCCTCGCTGCGCATACGGCGAGCAACGGGTAGAGCCAGGCATTCACGGCTCGCCTCGTCGATCACCGACAGTATACGCAGTTTACGGCCATCATGCGTATGAGCCTGCACGAAGTCATAAGACCACACGTGCCCCGGATACTCCGGTCGCAGGCGGATGCATGATCCATCACCCAGCCACAGCCGTGAGCGCTTGGGCTGTTTCTGGGGAACCTTGAGCCCTTCACGACGCCAGATGCGCTCCACCCGCTTGTGGTTTACATTCCAACCCGCATCACGCAGCAACGCTGTCACACGGCGATAACCATACCGGCCATACTGCCGAGCCAGAGCAATAATATCCTCGGTCAGAGCCGCCTCATCATCAGCCCCGCAGGGCACTTTGCGCTGTGTCGATCGATGTTGGCCCAGAACACGACACACTCGCCGCTCTGAGACAGACATCTTACCTCTGATATGATCAATACACCGCCTGCGCCGCGCAGGGCTCAGAAGTTTCCCCGAGAGGCCTCCTGCAGTATCAGCTTGTCCAGCGTCAGATCAGATACAGCACGCCGAAGACGCGCATTCTCCTTCTCCAAATCCTTCATCTTGCGAGCCTGGCTCTTACCCATGCCGCCATATTCCTTGCGCCAACGGTAATAGCTCTGCTCGGTTACCCCAATACGGTAATAGCTCTGCTCGGTTACCCCAATGCGGCGGCACGCATCAGATACCGTCCCGCCCTGCGACAATACAATCTCCGCCTCGCGAAGCTTGCTGATTATCTCCTCTGGCCTGTGACGACGCCCCATAACAAATCTCCTGATGTCCAAATCCTAAAATAGTACATGGACCACGTGAAGGGGGGCAGCTCAGCATGATACAGCGATACAGTTCGCGACCGCTAGGTCCCATGATGATCTGGCCCTTCATCTGCATGATCGGGTTATCGGTCTCCCCGATCCCGTCCATCCGGGCACCCCAACGACTGCGCAAGACAAGGAAATCGGGAAAGAGCGTCACCACGGCCCGCTCCGCATATGCAGAACAGAACGGGCCGACAAAGAAGGCTTCGAACGAATTGCGTATCGCCTCGTCGGTAAAATCGCTCATTGAGACAGGCCTGATATCGAACAGCAGGTGCAGAAGTATATCCATGTGATAGACGACATGCTGCGGCTTCGGCTCAATTTGTGGAAATGCGGGGACGTCAACAAAGGCGAGCCACATGCGGCGGCGCAGCTTTTTCTCAGTCGGCGTCAATTCCGGCAGCACCTTATCCGGCAGACAATCCCTGAAATCGCGATTATGTGGGGCGGAAAGAGTTTGGTGTCCTGCTTGGCCGACAGTCCCAGCGCCGTAGACTTTCCAGACGCGGGATAGCCGGCAACGACGAAGAGCATCGGCTCAGACCTGCGCCTTCGCCATATGCGGTACGCGCTGGTCGATAAAGATCGACTGCATGGCCGTCGCGAACATCCCCTCGGCATCACCAAGGCGCGTGCGGCTGTAGCCTGATCCCTGCCCCGAGGTTTCGCCCTCGGCATCGATCAGCATCCAGTCCCCTCGCGGCAGGCGGCTCATGCACACGGTGATGTCCATGTTGGCGAGGGTGTTTTCCATCATCGGCAGAACCGGCGCCGTGCCATTGCCGAAATCGGCCAGCATCGCAGCCAGCGACAACGGTTCAAGCGGCACGCCTTCGACGATGTCGGTCAGGAAGTTCACCCAGATAGCGCCAGGGCCGGGATTGCCGCGGTCGAGTTCGATCTGGCGCTCCTCGAACCAGTTCAGATTGTCGTAGTGGTCCTGCTCGGTCCAGTAACGGCGAGTGAGCGGTGTCGACTGCTCGCCGGTGTCGGCGATGCGCGCGCGGACGGACGTCGCACGCAGCCACAGCTTACCGTCATGGAAGAATTCCGCGTCGGCGACCTGCATGCGCTTGCCGTCACGCAAGATGCGGATCTCCGGCACCAGCGGCACCAATGGCACTGCCCCGAGGATGTCGATGCTGATCCGGGTGGTCAGCATCGGCTCCTGCGTCGGCACCCTTGAGAGCACATGGCCCGACAGCCCCGCCAGCGCGAGCCCGACCTGCGACGTACCGTTCCACGGGCTCACGCCGATGCCGGTCGGCACATAGGCGTCGCCTTCGCGTCGGTAGAATGCTTGCCGCTTGCTTTCCATGCCGTTCCTGTTGCGCCAATTCTCCATGCCGTCAATTGCTTGGGTGGATCCCACAATTCGACGAGCCGTGGCGTTATGGCGATATTAACCATGTCTGGCAGGGCCTTGTTAGCCGGGCAGGAACAGACTTTGTTCACGGGCAGCTTTCGGGGGGTATTGTTGAACTCTCAGGTAGTGAGAACCGAAATGCTCGAATTTGATACGATCCGGCCAGATGCGGTGACTGGTCCGCTTGGAGAGCGGATGACCCGCGCAGACCTGCCGCCTCGAGACACAATGCGGTGGATCGCGCGGCGCAAGGCGGAAGTGGTGGCGGCCGTCAACGGCGGTCTGCTGACGATCCGCGAGGCGTGCGAACGCTATGACCTGACGCTGGAGGAGTTCGCCTCCTGGCAGCGCGCGGTCGAACGCGAGGGGCTACCCGGTCTTCGCGTCAGCAGGGCACAGTTCCATCGCGATCGCGCTAACCGCAAGGCCAGGCACTGATCGACTGAATGGTAATGCCGCAACGCCGTTCGGGAGAGGCTTTCCTGGTGCCTCTCCCGGATGGAGTGCGGCAGGCCGGTATCTCATCAGTGAAAGTCGCGCGATTTCGGAATGACGCGGACATCGCGCGGGTGACGGTGTCCGCGACTGCCCTGAACGGGTCGCAGCACGTGGTCGGCCCGGTCGAGCGACTGGGGCAGGAGGTCATCGGACAGCGAATGAAGCTGCGCGGTGGCATCGACCAGATGCGCGGCGATCACATGAATCACCTCGTCGTCATATTCTACCCGTCCCCTGATCTCCAGCAGCCGCGCGCCCATCACCGTGCGGCGGTGCTTCTCCATCATGTCCGGCCAGACCACCACATTGGCAACGCCGGTCTCATCCTCGACGGTGATGAAGCACACGCCCTTGGCCGATCCGGGTCGCTGGCGGATCAGCACCACGCCCGCAACATGGACCATCGAGCGGAACTTTCGCGTCCTTAAATCGGCGCAGCGCACGAAGCCGCGCTCAGCCAGTGAGGCGCGCAGGAAGGCCATGGGATGAGCTTTGAGCGACAGTCGCTGCGTCTGGTAATCGGCGACGACTTCCTCGCTGAGCGGCATGGCCGGAAGCTGCGTGACCACACGTTCTGCCCCTTCGTCACGCGCCTTTGCGGCAGCGAACAGCGGCAGATCAGGCGCGGCAATCAGGCTGCGCGCGTCCCACAGCGCCTGACGGCGCGGCAGGTTCAGCGAGGAAAAGGCATCGGCGCTGGCCAGCCGGTCGATCATGGCAGGCGAAAGCCCGGCCCGTTCCTTGAGTGCGGCGACATCGGCAAAGGCCCCGCCCGCTTCGCGCGCCGCGACCAGCCGCGCCGCAGCAGCCTCGGGAAAGCCATCGATCTGGCGCAAGCCAAGGCGCAGGGTGACGTTGCCCCCCTCCTCTTCCAGCGTATTGTCCCACCCGCTTGCGTTCACATCGACCGGCAACACCTCGACCCCATGCTCTCGCGCATCGCGCACGATCTGCGCAGGTGCATAAAAGCCCATTGGCTGCGAATTGAGCAGGCCGCAGGCGAAGGCGGCCGGGAAATGGCATTTCAGCCATGATGAGACGTAGACCAGATGGGCAAAGCTTGCCGCGTGGCTTTCGGGAAAGCCGTATTCGCCGAACCCCTTGATCTGGTTGAAGCAGCGTTCGGCGAAATCGGGATCATAGCCGCGCGCGACCATGCGCCCGACCATCATGTCCTCCAGCTCATGCACCACGCCGCGCGAACGGAAGGTCGCCATCGCTTTTCTCAGGCGATTGGCCTCGGCGCCGGAGAACTTAGCGGCATCGAGCGCGATCTTCATCGCCTGTTCCTGGAAGATCGGTACGCCCAGCGTGCGCCCGAGAATGCTGGTCAGCTCGTCGGGCGGGCCGTGCTCAGGCGCGGGCGCGGGAATCGCTACCGCCTCTGCTCCGCGCCGCCGCTTGAGATAAGGATGTACCATGTCG
>CAZRVW010000200.1:0-5108 GCA_964603645.1 uncultured Novosphingobium sp.
CTGAACATTATGACGGCCTGCTCGATCAACTCGTCATCGACGAGACGGATGCCGCAGATGCCGCGGACTTGCGCGCAACTGGGCTTTCCGCCACGGTCACGCAGACGGTGATGCGCGACGGCGTGGACCGCGAGAAGCTGGCACGCGAAGTGCTCGCATTGGTCAGCGGAGTGGGCGGAGACGAATGAACACTGAAGATGCCACGCTGATCGAGCACCTGCTGACCGCACCTCTCGAGGACCTGATGGAGGAGGCGCGTGCGCGCCGTCACGCCACGGGCAAGCGGGTGATGACTTACTCGCCCAAGGTGTTCATCCCGGTGACGCGGCTGTGCATGGACGTGTGCCACTATTGCACGTTCGCGACGACGCCTTCGCAGCTTTCAGCGCCCTATATGAGTATCGAGGAAGTGCTCGAAGTCGCTCGCGCAGGGCTCGCTGCAGGTTGCAAGGAGGCGTTACTGACTTTTGGTGACGCTCCCGAGCGCCGATATCAGGTGGCGCGCGAATGGCTGTCCGAACGCGGCTATGCTCGCACTATCGACTATGTGCGCGATCTGGCAGAGGCGATTGTGCGCGAGACGGGATTGCTACCCCACATCAACGCGGGGCTCCTCGATGAAGCCGATTTCGCCATGCTGCGCCCGGTTTCGCCGTCGGCTGGGCTGATGCTGGAGTCGACATCTGAGCGGCTTTGCGAAAAGGGCGGGGCGCATTTCGGTTCGCCCGACAAGGTTCCGAAGCTACGCATCGCTTCGTTGGAGGCCGCCGGTCGCGCGAAGATGCCGATGACAACCGGCATCCTCATTGGCATCGGCGAGACAGCGACGGAGCGCATGGAGTCGCTGATCGCCATGCGCGATCTGCACCTCGCGCACGGCCATTTGCAGGAAGTCATTGTCCAGAACTTCACGCCCAAGCCGGGCACCAAAATGGCCGGCGCACTCGAAGCAAGCGAAGCCGATTTCCTGCGTGTACTTGCCGCCGCGCGGATCGTCATGCCGCTCGAAGTTTCAGTGCAGGCGCCGCCCAACCTCAACGACGAGCGGCTCGCCGAGTTGATCGACTGTGGCATCGACGACTGGGGCGGGATTTCGCCCGTAACGCTCGACCATGTGAACCCGGAAGCGGCCTGGCCGGAGATTGAGCGGCTACGTGCGGTCTGCGCCCGCGCTGGTATGCCGCTCGCCGAGCGGCTGACAGTCTATCCGCGTTTCATCGACCTCGATCAGGGCGCGTGGCTCGATCCGGCAATCCGTCCGGCCGTATACAAACTGTCGGACACGGAAGGCCTGGCGCGCGAAGGCGACTGGAGCCCCGGCATTGCCATGCCAGCTCCGGGTTCTCCCGAGAAGCCGCTTGGCGCCCTCTACGAGGGTTCCGCGCGGCTCGAACTTCGTCGGATCATTTCGCGCGCGGCCAACGGTCATGAACTGGCCGAGCATGATATCGTCACCCTGTTCGAGGCCCGCGGCGCCGATGCCCAGGCGGTGACCGAGGCAGCGGATGGTCTGCGCGCCGATGCCATGGGGGAGACCGTGACCTACGTGGTCAACCGCAACATCAATTATACCAACATTTGCACTCACGCTTGCTCGTTTTGCGCATTCTCCAAGACGTCGAGCAAGGCAGGCTTCCGCGACAAGCCCTACAACCTCGACCTGGAGGAAATTGCCGGGCGCGCTATCGAAGCCGTGGCGAAAGGCGCGACCGAAGTCTGCCTGCAAGGCGGCATCCACCCCAGCTACACCGGGGATACATACATATCGATCCTGCGCGCGGTGAAGGATGCGTGTCCCGACTTGCACGTCCATGCCTTTTCGCCGCTTGAAGTCTCGGAGGGTGCGCGCACGCTCGGCATGACGACGCGTGACTATCTCGCGCGGCTCAGGGACGAAGGGCTGGGATCGCTACCCGGCACGGCTGCGGAAATCCTGCATGACGACATTCGCGCGCAGATCTGCCCCGACAAGCTCGCGACGCAAGAATGGCTGGACGTAGTGCGCGACGCACATCTTGTCGGTCTCCCAACCACATCGACGATCATGTTTGGGCACCTCGAACGCCCCGAACACTGGGCGCGGCACCTGATCGAGCTGCGTCGCCTGCAGGGCGATACCGGCGGCTTCACCGAATTCGTGCCGCTGCCGCTCGTCCACATGGAAGCGCCGATGTATCGCCGTGGCCAGAGCCGCAAGGGACCGACCTGGCGCGAGGCGATGATGATGCACGCGGTTGCGCGGATTGCGCTGTTCGGCGAAATCAACTCGATCCAGTGCTCGTGGGTGAAGCTCGGTGTCGATGGCGCCGCCGCGGCTTTGGCTGCAGGCTGCAACGATCTGGGCGGCGTGCTGATGAATGAGAGCATCAGCCGAGCAGCGGGTGCTGCGCACGGGCAGGACCTGTCGGTTGATGACCTTGAACGCGCCTCGCAAATGGCCGGAAGGCCACTCCGTCAGCGCACCACGCTTTACCGCAAAGTCGAAGCGCCGCTGGAGGCGGTTGCATGACGGCCAATCGCACTCCGCGAGAACTGATCGATCTCTACTGGTTCAAGGTATGGGGCGAAGGCGATACCGACCTGTTACGGCAGATTTGCGCAGACCCGATGGTACGGCACTATCCCGGCAAGATCGTCCATTTGAGTCTCGACGAACAGGTCGAGCGAGTGAAGACGAGAATTGCGGAAATGGGGCCGCGCTTCACTCACGAGGTGCTTGTCTGCGACGATGCCTACGCCACCTCGATCTGGAATATGTATACCGATGGCCGCTACAAGGACGTTTGCGGCATCGAGACCTTCAAGGTCGTCGACGGCAAGCTCGCCGAATGCTGGAACCTCTATGGTGATGCTTTGTGGGGCGGTCCCGTACAACAGGTCGGGGACGGAAAAATCTAATCCGTTTTAGAGGGACCCTGCGGCTGCTCAGCCGCGCCACATCGATTCAGGCATCCAAGTGAACTCGATGTAGTGCCCGAGCTTCTCGCGCGCATCGAGATAGACCGCCTTCACCTGGCCCTCGCCAAGGTCGTATTCCATCGCCACCGGAAATTCGGAATTCTCTACATCGGCGCGCAGCGCGTCCCAATCGTCCACCCGGCAGCAGGTGTGGTGAAAGCGCACCGTACCACCATTGTCGGGCGCATTGGCATAAACGCCGGTCTCATCGTTGATCGGCTGGATGATCTCGTAGGTCAGGCCATTCATCCGGAAGATCGCGACCTTCATCTCGATGTTCTTTGAACCCTCCGGGGTATTCGCCGGACTGTTCGAATGCATGATCCGCGGCTCCTTTTCGAGTCCGGCTGCCTTGAAGGCCTCTAGCGCAGCATCGATGTCGTCGCAGACATAGGCGTTCTGGAAATGCTTTCCGGCAAACATTCTATCGTTTCCTCTCAAAGTCCTTCCGGTTCAACGTCGAAACGCGACAGATAGCGTTCGAACACCGGCTTGAGTTGATCGACCGAAAGGCCGAATTCGGCAAGTTTATATTCGTGTCTGCCAAACTTGTTCTGCGGATTGTCGTCCACCCAGGCTTTCAAACCCTCCTCAGCTTCCGGCGTGAACTCGTCGCCCAACTCACCGCAAAGTTTCTTCACCGCGCCCATCGGATCATTCATCATGTCGGCATAATGCACGTCAATGACCAGATCCCATCCATATTTCTCGCGGAAGTCCATCGCCCGATAGAGGTGCTCCGCCGCTTGCCAGACGCAGTTCTCGGCGATCCATTCAAGCGGCGGATCGTCGGTCGACATCGACATTGCAAAGCGGATGAGTGAACAGAATGACCCGACTGCGGTGAACGGATCGCGATGGGTCCAGACCAGCCGCGCGTCCGGGTATTCCTTCATCAGATAGTCGAGGAACAGCGTGTGGCTGGGCATCTTGAGGTTCCAGACGCCGCCGTTGTGCTGCTGCAGGACCTGAAGGAACTTGCGGTGATAAGCGTAAGCCGACGTCATATCGCAATTGAAGATGAACTCGCGGTATTCCGGCAAGCGACCCTTCGATTCGATCATCAGTGTCTTGAAATCATGCGCCATGAAGAACACGCATTCGTTGGGATAGATTGGCGACCCACGATAGTATTTGGCGACGCCGGGGGCCATTTTCAGGATTTCCTCGTGCTGCTTTATCGCAGCAAGGGCGCGCGGGTCGGTCTTGGTCATACCAGGCTCAGCCGGAGGGACCGGGTCGTCGATCTCCCATGACAAGGGAGACCGGCGTGCCGGATCGGTAGCGAGCAGATTCGAAAGCAGCGTGGTGCCGGTGCGTGTGGTGCCCATGACGAAGACTGGCTTTTCAATCTTGCCCTGCGCGAGTTCGGGATGCTGCTTGTGGTAGTCTTCAACCAGCAGGCGGCGCGTGAGATAGTGCACGCAATCGCGTGCGGTCATGTCGCGGCCATTCTGGTTCATCCAACCCTTGGCGAGGCCAGAGTTGTAGTCTCTGACGAGCACGTCGAGGCCCTCACGATAGGAATCGCCTCCGAAGTCGTCGAGGCTCACCTGGTTGATGGCTTCTTCGACAAGCTGGTCGGCATTTAGCGGTTCGATCATTCTGGACATCCTCTGTCGTTGGCGGATCGCGTCATCGCGCAATCCTCTCGTTGCCAACAGGTAAAGGGCCCTGCCGTTGGGTTGGCAATGCGACGGACCTTCGCATGCAGGCCATTATGTATGGTTCAGGCCATTATTGAAGAGCATCCATCCCGCGCGCCTGTCTCTGCCGGAATTGCGTAGGACTCATGCCGACGGCCCTGCGAAATGCGAATGTGAAGGAGGAGGGCGAACTAAACCCGAGCGCGAAGGCGACGCTCTTGACCGGCTCTCCTTGCATTAACAGGCGTTTGGAATGTTCCATGCGGCGCTGTTCGAGATAATCACCTACGGAACAGCCTCTGCTTACGCGAAAGCCACGCGTCAGTTGCCGCACTGAAAGGCCGCAGAGCTCAGCCAGTTCGCCGAGCTGTGGCGGATCGATCTTCTCGCTCAGCCTTTCGTCGATAAGCCGCAAGCGCCATCCTGACAGTCCACCTGTTAGCGGCTTTTCCGACTGATCTAGGCAATAGCGCCCGATCTCAATGGCAAGTTCATCCGCGAGCA
>CAZRVW010000201.1:0-5098 GCA_964603645.1 uncultured Novosphingobium sp.
TCTTGAAGTGCGCGAGATTCGCGGCGGCACGGTGGTGACAGTCAGCCCCGCGCCCACTCGCTTCGAGGACTGAGGAAAAGGCCCAGAGCCTGCTTGATCGCTGGATTCGCCAGAGCCTATACCGCCGCCCATGGCCAGTTCCGCACGCAAAGACCTGTTCGATTCCGAAGCGCAATCCGGCGCCGAAAGTTACGACGGCTCGTCGATCGAGGTGCTGGAAGGGCTTGAACCCGTGCGCCGTCGCCCCGGCATGTACATCGGCGGCACGGACGAGCGCGCATTGCATCATCTCGCCGCCGAAGTTCTCGACAACGCGATGGACGAGGCGGTTGCGGGACATGCCAATCGCATCGAGGTAACGCTGGACGAGGGCAACAGCCTTACCATCACCGATAATGGACGCGGCATTCCCGTCGACGAGCATCCCAAATATCCCGGCAAATCCGCGCTCGAGGTCATCCTCACGACGCTCCATTCGGGCGGCAAGTTTTCCGGCAAGGCCTACGCCACCTCAGGCGGCCTGCACGGCGTCGGCGTCAGCGTGGTCAATGCCCTGTCGAGCCACACCCGTGTCGAAGTCGCCCGCAACAAGGAGCTCTTCGCGCAGGAATTCTCGCGCGGCCTGCCGAAAGGGCCTCTGCAAAGCCTCGGCGCGACGCCCAACCGGCGCGGCACCAGCGTCTCATTCGTACCCGATACCGAGATTTTCGGAGAACAAGCGTTCAAGCCGGCGCGACTGTTCAAGCTCGCCCGGTCCAAGGCCTATCTTTATGCGGGCGTGGAGATTCGCTGGAAGTGCTCACCTGACCTGGCGAGCGAAGACGTACCCGAAGAAGCGACGTTCCAGTTCCCCGGCGGACTTGCAGACCACCTGACCGAGCAACTGGGACAGCGCGAATGCGTGACCGCCAAGTTTTTCTCCGGTTCTCAGGACTTTCCTCCGAACGAACAGGGCGAAGAGCAAGGCCGCGCCGAATGGGCGATCGCCTGGCCACTGTGGTCGGACGGTTCATACTCGTGGTATTGCAATACCATTCCCACCAACGATGGCGGCACGCACGAACAGGGCCTGCGTGCGGCACTTACCAAGGGAATTCGCGCATTCGGCGAGTTGGTGGGCGTGAAGAAAGCCAAGGACATCACGGCCGACGACATTCTCACCGGCAGCGAGATCATGCTTTCGCTATTCCTGCGCGATCCCCAGTTCCAGGGCCAGACCAAGGACCGGCTGACTTCGCCGGAAGCGGCACGGCTTGTCGAGAATGCGGTGCGCGATCACTTCGACCATTTCCTTGCCGAGAACATGGATCGCGGCAAGGCGCTGCTCGGTCATGTGATGGAGCGCATGGACGAACGTCTGCGTCGCAAGGCCGAGCGTGAGGTCAAACGCAAATCCGCAACCAATGCGAAGAAGCTTCGCCTGCCTGGCAAGCTGACTGACTGCACCGGCGAAGGCGATGCGGAAACCGAGCTCTTTATCGTTGAAGGCGATAGCGCCGGTGGCAGCGCCAAGCAGGCCCGCGACCGCAAGACCCAGGCGATCCTGCCAATCCGCGGCAAGATATTGAATGTCGCCGCGGCCAGCGCCGACAAGATCCGCGCCAATGCGGAAATCGCCGACCTTGCGCTGGCGCTGGGCTGCGGCATGCGCAAGGACTGCGATCCCGATGCGCTGCGCTACGACCGGATCATCATCATGACCGACGCCGATGTCGATGGCGCGCACATTGCCGCCCTGTTGATGACCTTCTTCTTCCAGGAAATGCCCGAGGTGGTGCGCAAGGGGCACCTCTATCTGGCGCAACCGCCGCTGTACCGCCTGACTTCGGGAACGACGTCGGCCTATGCCCGCGACGATGCCCACCGGACAGAGCTGGAAGAAACCACGTTCAAGGGCAAGAAAGTCGAAGTCGGGCGCTTCAAGGGTTTGGGCGAGATGAATCCGCAGCAGCTTCGCGAGACGACCATGTCACCCGAAACGCGCTCACTGATCCGCATTACCTTGCCGCCGGAATTCGAGCAGCGCGCGGTCGTGAAAGACCTCGTCGAACGGCTGATGGGCCGCAACCCGGAGCACCGGTTCAACTTTATTCAGAACCGCGCGGGCGAACTCGACCCCGATTTGATAGACGCGTGAAGCACCGGGCGGCTAGCCCGCCTCCTCAATAACACGCCAAGTGGTCGCTTCCCGGCTTACACATCACCACACCCGCGAGGAATTTGCGCGCCCAAAGGAAATCGGCCGAAGTCGCCTCACCCCGGAATGCCACTTGCTTTAGGTACATGTGATCCTTGCCAGCTACGGCAAGCAGGAAGAAGCTTTCAGCCTGTCCGGTCGCCGTGCTGGGGCAAATGACCTTGAAGCGTGCGGCCTTGAAACCGGACACCTTGAGCGACTGAACCGTCGAGGCGGTTGCACCGGGACAGGATTGCGGCAGACTGGCAATCATCTTGGCTGCATATTCCGTCGGGGAAAGGCGCTCGGCGAGCTTGCGGAACCACTGCGTGGTCACCATCTTCTTCCAGTTCTAGTTCGTCTGGCCCTTGGGAACTTCCTCGCGGATAGACTGGTTCAGGTCGGACTTCTCATGAACGACAACAAAGCCCGGGAGATCCGGGCCGTGCATCGCTTCCTTGCGGCCGTCGGGCAATTCGCCGGAACTTCCGTCAAACCAGTTCCACGGCAGCCAGCCGCTCACACCCGCAGACGCCGGCGTCAGCGGCAAAGCCGCGAGCAGCAGAGCCAGGCACACCTTGTTTTTCATGATATTCCCTTTTATTCCGTTATTTGTGCGGTCAATCGCACGTTCTTTACACTTAGCGCACGCGCTTGACGAACATTTGCCCGTTGTCGCGGCGTTCGGACATAAAGTTGGGCAAGGACTCGATCATCTCGGATAAGCGCGAAAAGCCATAGCTGCGCGCATCGAAGCTCCTGAGATTGCCGACGCGCTGGCCAACCTCGTCGAGGCTGGCGAAACCCTCCTTGTCACGCTTCGAGCTTTTCCAGGCATCACCGAGCAGCTTTACCACTTCGTCGTCGACCGGGGTCATGTCCGTCTTGCCATCATTGTCTTCGTCGGCCATCCGACTGAGGTCAATAAAACGCGTGCAAGCCTGACGAAATCCCTCTGGCGTCCGATCGGAACCGAAACCATAGACCGGCAAGCCCTCCTGCCGGATGCGCATGGCGACGGGCATGAAGTCGCTGTCGCTCGTCATGAATCCGAAGCCGTCCACACGCCCCCTGTAGAGCAGGTCCATCGCATCGATGGTGATCTTCATGTCTGTCGCATTCTTGCCCTTGGTGATGTCGAATTGTTGCTGAGGTTCGATTGCGTAGCGATGAACGATCTTGGCCCAGCCGGCCAAAGCGGGCTTTTTCCAGTTCCCGTAGGCGCGGCGGACATTGACCGAGCCGAGATCGCCCAGGATCGACAGGGCCGGCTCAAGGTCGCGAGGGCTGGCATTGTCCGCATCGATCAGCAGGGCAATATTGCGGCTCTGGCCGGATTTATCGGTCATGCTGTGGCCCCTTCTGGCACGGAAGTACTATCTTGCGATAGCGCGCGGCGCGTCACTAGCGCGAACAGGGCGACAAGCGCCAGTGGCATGATCGGAACGCCGGCATCCATGGCCAAAGGCCGAGCGAAAAGCGGCGCGGCGAAAGCCAGGGCGATTATAATCCTCTCCCACGGCATATGGTCCTTGTGTGCGGCCAGCCAAATCAGCACGGCGAGCATCACGGCAGCGATTCCGACACTCCAGCGCGCTCGGAAAGCGACCAACACCAGAGCAACAACCACGCCGAGACTGACAAAAGCCTGCAACGCATATGACACCAGGATCGGCAACCCGAGCAGCCGTGCAGCGGCAAATGCGCTCATCATCTTGGCGAAACCGACGCCGCCGCCATCCATTGTTGACTGCACGTTGGTGCCGAGGCCTGCCCATTGGCTCCACTGCTCGAAGCCGAACATCAGGCTTGCCGCAAGGGCCAGGGTGATCGATGTCACCGCCGCTGCGGCGATCACACGCCATTGGCCAGTAAGCAGCAATGCAATCGGTACGAGCACCCCGAATTGCGGCTTGATCGTCGCCAAACCGAACAGCACGCCGCTTGCGATTGGAGCGCGCGGCACCAGCAGGGCGTCAAGTCCGAGCAAGCCAGCAAGCAGAAATGAGGTCTGACCGTGGGTTATCGTCAGGAGGACCGGAGGAAATGCCGCGAGCAACAGCCATCGCGATATTTGGGTCGCTTGCTGCTGCCTCCGCCAGGCGGTTACGGCAACCACATAGAGTGCGCCGGTTGCAAGTAACCACGCCGCCAAAGCCGGGAAGTAACCCGCAAGGCCGAGCGGCCAGCAAAATGGAAGGAACGATGGCGGATAGAAGAAGGCGGTGAACGCCCCATCCTGCTGCACGAAATATGCGCTCTGGGCAGCGATGTGGGCGGCCTGGTCGTATACCGCGCCTCCCCCGTGAAGCATCCGCCCGGTCGTCCAGAAGCTCAGGAAATCGGTGCCGAGTAGGAAACCGTTGCGATCGACACCTTCACGCGATGTCAAAACAAGAAAAGCCAGCGTCGCCACGTTGAACGCGGCAAACAGCATCAGATAGCCGCGAGTGCGGCTCTTGAGCCAAAGCGCCTCACGGAGGAAGTCGATGCTCATGAGCGGCTCTATGCATTTCAGGCCCGGCCCTGTCCATCGCAGCTGCGAAGCATGACCAGCCCAGTCCACGGCTTGTTTTGTGCGCTTGCTTCGCTGCGCCGCACAACATAGGGTCCGCCGCAAATTTGCCGGACAGGAAAAATCAATGCAGCGTTTCGAAGGTACCCAGTCTTATGTCGCGACCGAAGATCTCAAGGTCGCGGTCAATGCAGCCGTGCTGCTGCGCCGCCCCTTGCTGGTAAAGGGCGAGCCGGGCACCGGCAAGACCGTGCTGGCGCACGAGGTTGCAAAAGCGATCGACGCGCCGCTGATCGAATGGAACGTGAAGTCGACCACCAAGGCGCATCAGGGCCTCTATGAATACGACGCAGTCGCCCGCCTGCGCGACGGCCAGCTCGGCGATGAACGGGTCCACGACATCTCGA
>CAZRVW010000202.1:0-5016 GCA_964603645.1 uncultured Novosphingobium sp.
CACCTGCCCTTTCACTTCGATATCGCCGGGCCCTGGCCGGTCACGCATGAAAAAGGCGAGAAGGCAGACGATCAGCGCCCCGCCAAGGCCAGTTATGAGCACCGAGGAACGCCATCCCTGGCTTTCGATGAGCAGGCCGATGACCGGCGCGCCGACCACTCCGCCCAGCGAAAAGCCAAGCGCGGCAAGCGCCATCGCCCGGCCGCGATAGACGGTGAACCAGCGCGCCAGCAACACGGATCCGGATATGGTGCCGCCGCCCAGCACGCCCGCAGCCACCGGCATGGCAATCAATGCAAGGTTGAGCATCAGAGATTGCGACTGGCTGATGACGACCATGCTCGCACCCATCATGAGCGCGGTTACCATCATCAGATTGCGCGCCGAGTATTTGTCGATCAGCTGCCCGACAATCGGGGCCATCGCCGCATTGCCGAGATTGAGCGCGATCAGCCCGGTGTTGATGTCGGCGCGCGACAGGTCGAACTCTTGCGAGACCGGCAGGATGTAGAGCCCGAAAGATGCAAACGTGGAGCCAAGGAGCAAGGCGTAGATGACAATCGCGGCGGCAACGACATACCAGCCGAAATAGATATCGCGCAACGTCATCCCCTCTCGATTCGGGCTTCTGCCTTGCGGCTCAGCCCGACCGAATGCAAGCCGGTTCAGTCCATGGTAATCTCCAGATCGCGCTCCTCGCCGTTGCTGGCGCGCCATTCTCTCAGGAACGCGAGGAACTCGTCGCAGGGTCCGCCATAGACCGAATTGCGCGGCATCCACGCCTTGGGCTGGCCGTTCTCATCAGTCGCCGCCAGTTCGTTGTTGTAGTAGCTCGGCGTGCACTTGGCGTTGTATTCGATGAAGGGGCCGAGCGATCCTTCGATAGTAGCCGCCCAGTCCTCGGCGGCCCGCTGCGTGGGTTGCAAGGTGGTCGCACCCTTGTCGATGGCCCAGCGCAGGATGTGGGCAATGTTGATCGCGTCCTCATGCGCGCAGGTGACGTAGTTGGGCATGGCCCCGCCCTGCAGTGTCGAGATCGTGAACAGATTGGGGAACTTGCGGCCGACAAGGCCGTGGATCGTTTCCAGCCCATTCGCGATATGCTCACCAAAGGTAAGCCCGCCCGGTCCGACGGGGTCGAAACCCATGCGCCGTGTGTAGTCGGTGGTAACCTCGAACCCGGTCGAGAAGATCAGCAGGTCCAGCTCGTATTCCCTGCCTTCGACCACGACCCCGTTTTCGCTGATCCGGTCAACGCCCGCACCCTTGGTATCGACAAGGGTGACGTTCGGGCGATTGAAGGTGGGCAAATATTCGTCGTGGAAACAGGGCCGCTTGCACATGTGACCAAACCACGGCTTGAGCGCTTCGGCGGTGGCCTTGTCCTTGACGATTTCCTCGATGCCCGCCCGCACTTCATCCATACGTTCGAAATCGGCCAGTTCGGCCGCAAGTGCGAGGTCGTCGGGGCTATCCGCGCGCTCAGCCCCATTACGCCGGTGGATATGGGTCCAGCCGTCGTCGATCAGGTCGGGCTCTGGCATACGGCCCGAAATATTGGCGGTGAAGTTTTCCTCGCGCTCGAAGGCCCAGCCGGGTTTCAGCGAGGCCGCCCATTCGGGATCCGTGTCGCGGTTGTTGCGCGGCCCGACTGCGCTGGGCGTGCGCTGGAATACGTACAGATGCTTCGCCGCCTCGGCGAGGTGCGGGACGGCCTGGATCGCGGTTGCCCCGGTGCCGACGATGCCGACCTTCTTGTCGCCCAGCTTGTCCATGAAGCTGTCCGGGCTGCCGCCGGTGTAATCATAGTCCCAGCGGCTGGTATGGAAGGCATGTCCCTTGAAAGTTTCTATGCCGGGGACGCCCGGCAACTTGGCCTTGTGAAGAATGCCGCCCGCCATGACGAGGTAGCGGGCTGCCAGCCGGTCGCCCCTGTCGGTGGTGACGATCCAGCGCTTGGCCCGCTCGTCCCACTCGGCACCAGTTACCTGGGTCTGAAACAGCGTGCGCTCGTAAAGTCCGAAATGCCGACCAAGCATCTGGCAATAGGCGAAGATTTCCGGCGCCTTGGCATACTTTGCGCTGGGCACATATCCGGTGTCGTCGAGGAGCGGCAGGTAGCAGTAGGATTCAACGTCGCACATGCAGCCGGGATAGCGATTCCAGTACCATGTTCCGCCGAAATCGCCCGCCCGCTCGACGATAACGAAATCGTCGATGCCCTGCTTCACAAGATGCGCGCCCTGGCACAATCCGCCGAATCCGCCGCCGAGAATCACGACCTCGTGCTCTGTCGCAATGGGCTCGCGCACAATCTTTTCGGTGATGTAGGGGTCCTCGTCGAGATCGGCGAAGCGGCCTTTGAGTTCCTGATACTGCGAAGCGCCGTCGGGCCGGATACGCTTGCTGCGCTCTTCCTCGTACTTGGCGCGCAACTGATCGACCGGCATCGACAGCTTGAACTTGCTTTCCAGCGACATCCTCACCCTTTCCTGACCCTGTCGGCCTTTCCGGCAAGGTGGCGCAATCGCTGCGTGCATGCAATCGAGGCGATTGGCGCGAGCCGGGAAATCCGTAAATATGTAAGATGGGAAGCCGTCGAAAGGGCGAAACCGAAGAGCAAATTTGCGCCGGATCAAGGCAAAGCAGGCTTGCCTCTTGCAGTTTGTGAGCCATTATGGATCGGCATACCGGCGCACGATCGGTAACAAGCGGAGACCTGGAATGAGCAGCGCCTTCAACGAGACCATTCTTCAGACCTGGGCGATTCACCTGTCGCTCCTCGCTTTCGTGGCGATCGCGCTGGCCTCGCGGCTAGGGGCAGCGGCCGTGCGGCTGGTGCCGGGCTTCCGGGAAGCCGAAGTGCTCAACAAGGAGACGGCAAAAGCCAAGCTCGCCAAGCCAGCCTACCTCGAAAACATGATGTGGAACCGCAAATGGCATTTCGTCTTCACGGGCGTCATTTTCGGTATCATCCTGCCGTTCTGCCTGACGCTCGAACCCGATGTGTGGTGGATGTATCCGGTGCAGATCGTCACCATCCTGATGGTCTACGACTTCTTCTACTACTGGACGCACCGCATGCTGTTCCACGATACGCCGGGTCGGGTCGGACCGCTCAAGTGGATGCATGCCACGCACCACCGCCAGCTCAATCCCTGCCGCATGGATTCGGGCTACCTCAACCCGCTCGAGAGCGCGATCGGGCTGGGTCTCTATGTCCTCACCATCGCCTTGCTGACGCTTGTGTTCGGGCGTTTCCATGTCGGCATGATCGTCGTCACCTGGATCGCATTCCAGCAGATCAACCTGCACAATCACGACCTGTGGGACCGCGACCGGTTTGCTGGAGGTTACATCGCCACCATGGCCGAGATGCATCACCACCATCACTCCCGGTTCACCGGCGGCAATTTCGCGACAATCACCCTACTTTACGACTGGATGTTCGGCACCCTCGATTATGGCAAGGGGCCCGGCGTGAAGGTCAGCCAAGAGGAGCGACTGGCTAAGCAATCACAAGCGGAATTGCCGACAGAAGCTTGATTGGCTCTTAACCCGCGATCCGCGTTGTGATATAACGTCGCTCACAGTCAATAGGAGCGACGGAGAGATAGATGGCAACCCTTACGGAAGCGGTGGAGAAGCCCGCCCACGTGCCTGATGAGGCGGTGTTCGACTTCGACTTCCATCACGATCCGGCGCTGCTGGCCGATCCGCACGCGCGCATGATCGAACTGCTCGAAATTGCTCCCAAGGTGTTCTGGACACCGCGCAACCGTGGCACCTGGATCGCCATCGGCTTCGACGAGGTGTTCAGCGCCCTGCGCCGGACCGATGAGTTCTCCAGTTCGATCCTCCCGCCCGAACAGATCGAAGAGCTGCTCAAGCTCATGCCGGAAGACATGCCGAGAATCCCGCGGTTGAAGCCGATCACTATCGACCCGCCCGAGCACACTACGATCCGCACCCCGCTTGCCAAGGCGTTCTCGCCCAAGGCGGCGATGAACCAGCTCGACGAGATAAAAACCCTTACCAATGAGCTAATCGACGCCATTATCGACAAGGGGCACTGCGAGTTTATCTCCTCGATCGCCGAACCGCTCCCGGTGACCGTGTTCCTGCAGATGTTCGGTCTGCCGGTCGATCGCCTCGCCGAATTCCGCGATCTGGTTCACGAAGTGCTCAATCCGCCACCCGATGTCGACCTCGGCCCCATGATTCTGCGCAAGGTGGCAGACGCACTGACCGATGACATCGCTGCGCGGCGTGATAATCCGCAGGGCGATATTCTCAGCCAGCTCTGGGCGCTCGATGTCGATGGCGAGCCGATGACGATGGACGTGATGGAGGACTATGCCGTCCTGCTGTTCATCGCCGGCCTCGATACGGTGATCAACGCGATGGGCTTTGCCGTGCGGCATCTTGCGGAACACCCGGACTTGCAAGCGAGCCTGCGCGACGATCCTTCGCAAATTCCCGACGCGGTCGAGGAGATGCTGCGCCGCTACTCCTTCGTGGTGCCGCTGCGCCGTGTCACGCGCGATACAGAACTGGGCGGCGCCCAGCTCAAGGCTGGCGACAGCCTGATGCTGCACCTTGCCAGCGCCGATCTTGACCAGCGCAAGTTCGACCGGCCCGACCAATTCGACATTACGCGCGACCTCAAGGCGCATGTCGCCTTCGGCGGTGGCCCGCATCGCTGTGTCGGCATGCACCTGGCGCGGATCGAGCTGCACACGCTTTATCGCCAATTGCTGGCACGCCTGCCGATGTGGCGGCTCGATCCCGATCACCCACCGACTTACCACAGCGGCAACGTGATCGCGGTCGATTCGCTGCACATCCGCTGGGATTGAAAATCCTCGCTGGCAATATTTCCCGATACAGGCGCTTTTCCATAGGCTAGCCTCCCCACAAATAAGACTGGGGAGGCAGGCCTGAATACCCAAGTAACGACCGCGCGCGGCGAGTGGAAACAGCACTGGCCGGTCGTGACCGCGACCGCTGCGGGAA
>CAZRVW010000203.1:0-4943 GCA_964603645.1 uncultured Novosphingobium sp.
GACCATGGCAATTTCGGACGGCGAGTCACTTTCCGGCAAAGTCGTAACGCTGATAGGCGGCAGCGGCTTCTTCGGGCGACACCTGGCGCATGACCTGCTTTCTCGCGGTGCCCGGCTGCGCGTGGCCAGCCGTAATGCGGAACGTGCCTATTCGCTCAAGCCGCTCGGCGATCTCGGCCAGATCGCCTTTGCGCGCTGCGACGTGACGCGGCCCGAAACCGTGACCCCGGTACTCGCGGGAGCCGACGCGGCGGTGAACCTGGTCGGCGCCTTCGACGGCGATCTCGATGCGGTGCAAGGCGATGGCACGGGCGCGATTGCGAAGGCCGCCGCCGATGCCGGACTGTCGGCTTTCGTCCATGTTTCGGCAATCGGAGCCGACGCCGCCTCGCGCACCGACTATGCCCGCACCAAAGCCGAGGGCGAGGAGGCGGTCAGCGCGGCCTTCAAGGGCGCGACGATCGTGCGGCCCTCGCTGCTGTTCGGGCCGGACGATAATTTCGTGCAGATGTTCGCGCGGCTGATTTCTATGTTCCCGGTCCTGCCGGTGTTCGGTCCGGAAGCGAAGTTGCAGCCTGTCTTCATCGACGATTCCGCAGAGGCCATCGGCGCGATCCTGGCCGATCCGGACAAGCTCGGTGGCAAGACCTTCGAGTTGGGCGGGCCGGAAGTGATCACCATGCTCGAGCTGAACCAGCGCATCGCCGAGGCGCAGAACCGCCGGCGCCTGTTTATCGAACTGCCTGATCCGGTGTCAGCCGTCTTTGCTGCCGCGACCGGCTGGCTGCCCGGCGCGCCGATCACGAGCGATCAGTTTGCACTGCTGCGCGCGGGCAATGTCGCTTCGGGCAAGAAACCGGGCTTCAAGCAGCTCGGCATCAGCCCCCGGCCGCTGGGCCTGTTCCTCGATCGCTGGATGGTCCGCTATCGCAAGCACGGACGGTTCGGCGCGACACAGGGGGCCTGACCGGCACAGACGCTTCCCGCCGGGAAACCCGAAAATCAGCTGTCGATCTGGCCGTAATGGTCGGGCGGCTGGATCCCTTCCATCCGCTCGGAGAGCAGCGGCCGGAAGCTTGGCCGGGACTTGATCCACATATACCAGCTGCGCGCCTGTTCGTGGGTCGACCAGTCGAGCCCGCCCAGGTAGTCCGCGACCGATATCTGCGCGGCGGCCGTCAGGTCTGCCAGCGTCAGCGTCGATCCGGCCAGCCAGGGCCGATTGTCGATCAGGTAATCGACATAATAGAGATATTCGTGTGCCAGCCGCATGGCATCGCGCAGCAGCCGCGAATCCGGCGGGTCGCTTATGATCCTCAGCCGCTTCTTCATCCGTTCGAGCAGCAGCGGGCCAGTCACGCCTGCGTAGAACACTTCGTCGAACAGCGCGATCAACCGGCGAATCTCCGCCCTTTGCACTGCCGTGCCGGAGATCAGCGGGTTCTTGTCGACCGTCTCCTCGAAATATTCGCAAATCACGCGACTGTCAGACAAGGTCAGGTTGCGTTCGGGATCGTGCAGGACCGGCGTATGGCCCGCCGCGTTCATCTGCAGGAATTCGTCGCGCTGCTCCCACGGGTTCTCGCGCCACATTTCATAGCCGATGCCCTTCTCGCTCATCAGCAGACGCAGCTTGCGGCTGAACGGACAGAGCGGGAATTGGTAAAGCTGCCACATGGGCGCGTTACTGCCTAAGCACGCGCGCAGCGTCCACCCCGGCGCAGCATCCGGGATGATCGAATCAAGTGGAAAAGATTTACGAACTCAGCGCTGTGGCAGCGAATCGCGCATCGTGCGCGCCATTTCCTCAAGCTGGGGGGCCATGGCCTCTAAGGTTCCGGCCAGTGCACCCATGGCCGACATGGCGCGCGGCACCGTGTCGACGATCTTCTCGCGCACCTCCGCCTGATCGGTCCCGGCAAGATCGGCGACCCGCGCATCGCGCGGCAAATTGCCGACGCGCTTGCCGCTCGCCTGCTCGACTGCATCGACCATCGGCGCGACCGGCATGTCGAGCAGCGCCTTGGTCATCGCCGAAAGCATCCCGGCAATGGCATATTGAGTCAGGGGATCGTTGAGTTTCGCGGCGATCTCGCCGGCCTTCGCAGCCATGGCGCTGTCGTCGCTCGCAAGAGCGGGGACCGGCGCAAGCGCGAGAGCAAGGGTGCTGGAAGCCAGCATAGCAGTCCGAAAGGGCATCGCACGGCTCCTGATGTTCAAGAAAATGCGGCATCGATCATCTTATCGCAGATGGACGCTTTCGCGGTCCTGAACGCAGGGCCGCTTTGCCGCCAGCCGTTTCGCGCATATGACGAATGGCATGTCAGAGCCGACACAACCAGCCAACGACATGTTCGAGGTATTGGCGGACGGGCAGCACCTGCCCGCCTCGCGCCACTGGATTGCCGAGGAACCGGTTGCGCTCGAATACAATGGACTCGCCTATGCGGTGATGATGGCGACGCCGCAGGACCTTGAGGACTTCGCGACCGGCTTTGCCCTGAGCGAGGGTTTGGCGGCAAACGTGGGCGAAGTGCGCGATTGTGCGGTGGCGCAGACCGAACTGGGCTGGATCGTGCGCACCGCGCTCGATGGGCTTGGAGCGGAGCAGATGGCCGAGCGGGTGCGCACCCGCGTCGCGGAATCGAGCTGTGGGCTGTGCGGCATCGAGAATCTTGAAGCTGTGGCGCGGCCGTTGCCGAGGGTAGCGAACCACGCCGCGCTCGAACCCAGGGCGATTTTTGCGGCGCTTGGCCAGCTTAGCGAACAACAGCAACTCGGCGCGCAAACCGGTGCCGCGCATGCGGCGGCGTGGGCAGACGAGAGCGGAGCACTTGCGTGCCTGCGCGAAGATGTCGGGCGGCACAATGCCCTCGACAAGCTGATCGGCGCGATGGCGCGCGCCGACGAGACGATGGCGGGCGGTTTCGTGCTGTCCTCCGCACGGTGCAGCTACGAAATTGTCGAAAAGGCGGTGCGCAGCGGCGCAACCAGGCTGGTCACCGTCTCGCTGCCGACATCGATGGCGGTTGAGCGAGCAAAGGCGGCGGGCCTCAGCCTGTGGTGCCTCGCGCGCGATGACTCTGTGCTGCTGGTCAACGACGCAGCGACGGGCCCACCCCGCTGCGACTAGCCGCCCCTTGCGGATCGGCAAGGCTCGCTCCCCTCCCGCCTGCGGGAGGGGTTGGGGGTGGGTAATCTACTTCGACAAAAGGAACACCGCATGTTCTGCGCGCAGATTCGCCGCAGCCGCACTGCGCCGCGTATCGCCCGAGAGGAACCACGCGTCCTCCACCTTGACATCCATTTCACGCACCAGCGCGCGAAAATCGTCAATCGACGAAAAGTGGATATTCGGCGTCTCGTACCAGGCGATCGGCAACTCACGGGTCACCGGCATGCGCCCGCCCCACAGCAGCGAGAGCCGCACCCGCCAGTGTGCGAAATTGGGAAAGCTGACGAAGGCCTTGCGCCCGATCCGCAGCAATTCGCCCAGCACCTCGCGCGGGCGCATCGTGGTCTGCAGGGTCTGGCTCAGGATCGCATAGTCAACCGCGGCGTCGGGATAGAGGGCAAGATCCCGGTCGGCATCGCCCTGGATCACCGAAAGACCCGCCGCCACGCAGGCCGCGACATTGGCCGGATCGATCTCAAGCCCGCGCGCGTCGCACTGACGCTCGTCGCGCAGAGCCAGCATCAGCTCGCCCTCGCCGCAGCCGACATCGAGCACCCGGCTGCCCGGCGCGACATGCTGGGCTATCACGGCAAGGTCGGGTCGCAGGTTCGTCATCGCGAATAGACCTCCGCATCGACGATCTCCATGGCGCGCTCGGGATGGGCGAGCGACACGAACCCCAGCTTGTCGTAAACGCCATGGGCATCGACAGTGAACAGCAGCCAGCGGCGCAGGCCCTGAAGCTCCGGGTGAGCGCGAAGCGACCGCGCCATAGCGCGGGCGATGCCTCGCCCCTCATGTGCTTCCAGCACGTAGACATCGGCAAGATAGGCAAAGGTGGCGCGGTCGGTAATCAGGCGCGCCATCGCGATTTGCTCACTCCCCCAATGCACCGACACCGCCATGCTGTTGGCAAGCGCCCGCCGCACAGTTTCGAGCGGGATACCTTCCGCCCAGTAGCTGCGCGCCAGGTAAGCATGGGCGGCTACCGGATCGGCGCCTTCCCGCAACTCGTATCCTTCGGGCAGCGCGCTCATTGCTTCAGAAATCCATCAATCACCCGGTCAAGCGCGGGCACGTCGAGCAGGAAGGAATCGTGACCGAACGGCGCGGACAGTTCCATGAAGCTGACGGGCAGCCCCACCGCATTGAGGGCATAGGCGATCGTGCGCGACTCCGCGGTGGGATAGAGCCAGTCGCTATCGAAGCTGACGAGGCAGTAGCGCGCGCTCGACCCGGCGAAAGCATCGGCCAGCCGCCCGCCATGCTCTTCGGCGAGGTCGAAATAGTCCATCGCACGGGTGATGTAGAGATAGGAATTGGCATCGAACCGGTCGGTGAAGGCTATCCCCTGGTGGCGCAGGTAGCTTTCGACCTGGAAATCGGCATCGAAGCCGAAGGTCTTCTCGCTGCGGTCCTGCAGGTTGCGCCCGAACTTGTCGGTCAAGCCGGCTTCGGAGAGATAGGTGATATGCGCAGCCATGCGCGCCACCGAGAGGCCCTTCTCCGGGCCCTTTCCGTGCGGATAATAGTCTCCCTTGCGCCATTCGGGATCGGCCATGATCGCCTGCCGCCCGACCTCGTGAAACGCGATGTTCTGCGCCGAGTGCCGCGCCGTCGCAGCGATCACCAGCGCGGCGGCAGTGCGTTCGGGGAAATTGGCCGCAAGCGAAAGCGCCTGCATCCCGCCCATCGAACCGCCGACAACGGCGTGCAGACGCTCGATCCCGAGCACGTCGAGCAGAGCGATCTGGGCGCGCACCATGTC
>CAZRVW010000204.1:0-4884 GCA_964603645.1 uncultured Novosphingobium sp.
ATTTGCGGCGAGCATGGCGGCGATCCGGCGAGCATTGGCTTTTGCGAGGGCGTCGGGCTCGATTATGTCAGCGCCTCGCCGTACCGGGTGCCGATTGCGCGGCTCGCGGCGGCGCAGGCGGCGCTGGCAAGCTAGGTCAGCTTTTCCAGCCGCTGAGCGTGAGGATCTCGAAACGCTCTGTGGTGCGGCCGTCGGTGCCAGCCTCTGCGAAGGCCTTTTGCGCCTTCGCCAGCGCGGCACGGTCGAGTGGCGGGCCGGGATCGGCGAGCATGTTGGAAAGGCCCTGCGCGCGCAGGTCGGCAACCAGCGCGTGGAGCGTGCGAAACGAGACGTCGAGCGGCCGCGCATCGATCACCGGATCGGAAAAGCCCGTGCGTTGCAGCAGTTGTCCGCCCGCGCGTACGTCGATCATCGGATGGAGCCGGGGTGCAGGGCGCTCGCCGTCCGCGGCCAGCATGGCCTCGCGCAGCATGGGCAGGCAGCCCGCGCCGGGAAAGCTGGCGATCATGAGGCCGCCCGGCGCGAGCGCATTGCGTATGTGGATGAGGGCGCCGGGCAGGTCGTTGACGGTGTCGAGCGTGCCAAGGCTGACGATGAGATCGTATGGCCCGCCCGGGATCGGCTGTTCCTCGTCGAAGCCGTGCGCCGGTTCTGAGCGGGTGACATTGCATGCCAGGCGTTCGAGCGAGGAAGCAAGCTCGCCTGTGATATCCCCCACCACCAGCGCGCGGCGCGGTTCGTGGCGCAAGAAGGCAAGCCTGTCGAGCACATCTTCGGCATAGTCATCAGCGAGATAGCGGGCGGCATCGGCCCGCGTCTGCAGCGCCAGCATCCTTTGCCTTGCGGCGCGCCGGCGTTGCGGCGAGAAGATCAGCGGGGGAGCAGTATTGGCCATGTGCCCAGTTGGCTCGGACAGCAGTGCGATGCAAGCTTGCCTGGCGTGGCGACCGGGCGCAGGATGCGGCCATGTCCGTCGCCAATACACTGGCTCCGCTTGTCGATTTCGTGTTTCCGCCGCGCTGTCCGCTGTGCGGTGAGGGCATTGCTGCACAAGCCGGCGTGTGTGTGGGTTGCTGGCAGGAACTGGTCATTCCAGGCAAGCCCGCGTGCTAGGCCTGCTCCCTGCCGTTCGCCAGCGGTGCGTTGATCGAAACGCGATGCGGGGAATGTCGCGCCCACCCGCCGCGCCACGATGGCATTGCGGCAGCGACGATCTACAACGAAGCTTCGCGCAAGCTTGTACTCGCCTTCAAGCATGGCAACCGTATTGCCCTCGCACCGATGATGGCCCGGCTGCTTTCGGCCCGACTGGCCGGAGTAGATTCGGACTGGTTGGTGGTGCCTGTGCCACTGCACCGCTGGCGGCTTTGGCAGCGAGGCTTCAACCAGGCGGCGGTACTTGCAGGTGAAGTGGCCAAGCTCACCGGAGCGAGTCTGTGCGTCGATGGCCTCGTCCGGAAGCGGCAGACGCCCATGCTCGGCGGACTTGGTGCGCGCGAGAGGCGCAAGGTCATGGCGGGCGCGATTGTGACTCGGCCGGACCGCGCCGCTATCTTGCAAGGCGCGAATGTTCTGCTGATCGACGATGTGCTCACGAGCGGAGCAACGAGCGATGCGTGCGTCGACGTGCTGAAAGAGGCGGGTGCGAAAAAGGTAGTCGTGGGCTGTTTCGCTTGCGTTATCGACGAGGTGTCAGAGCCGCACTGATGCGACCTTTGGTAACGCATCGCTATATGCAAAAGACCGGCTTCCACTTTTTTGCGCGATGCTTCCAAAACGAAAACGCCCGGAGCATGACCTCCGGGCGTCCTCGTGACGAAACGAACTTGGGAACCTCCACCTTGCGGTGCGTGGGCAATCCCCCCTGCGGATTGCCAAGGTCCGATCCCTCATTGAATGCGCCCTGCGATTTCCGCGAGCGCTTGCTATAGTCCCTGAATCATGGCGCGTTTGGCACCTGATGGTACGGCAGCCCCCCGACTGCTCCCTGCTCAATCCCGTGAATTTAGCCAAAAGAAAAGGGCAATCACGCTCTGCGGTGGATTTTTGGCACGCGTTGTTGTTATCGTGCAACATTCAGGCGAGGTTCTCGTCCTCATCTTCCAAGAAAGTTGTCCTCCAATGCCAGACCTCTCAACTGCCGAGCGCGAAGGCGGCGCCGTGTTTGCCCCAAAGTTCGACGACAAGGGCCTCCTAAGCGCGATCGCAGTCGATTCAGCGACAAAAGACGTGTTGATGCTCGCGTTCATGGATGCCGAAGCCTTGGAGCGGACCCGTGAAACTGGTCTTGCCCACTTTCACTCTCGTTCGCGTGGGCGCCTTTGGATGAAGGGCGAAACCTCGGGCCACGTTCTCAATGTCGAGGAAATTCGCGTCGATTGCGATCAGGATTCACTTATCCTGCTGGTCCGTCCTGACGGACCGGCCTGTCACACCGGGGAAACGAGCTGTTTTTACCGGCGGCTCGACGCTGAGGGACTTACCAGAATCGGTTAGACACCCCATAAAGCTGCATTATTGTCGCCAATAACCCAAAATAACGGGAGACAACCGAGATGCCGAGCTTCGTGGCGCCTGCGCGCGATTCACGCTTCATCATCAATGAAGTCCTGAAAATCGGCGACTACGCCGACCTGCCTGGATTCGAGGGCGCCAGCACCGACATCGTCGATGCGGTCATCGAAGAAGCCGGCAAATTTGCCAGCGAAGTCCTCGCCCCTCTCAATGCCAGCGGCGACCAGGAAGGCTGCGTCCGCCAGCAGGACGGCTCCGTGACGACTCCTGAGGGCTTCAAGGAAGCGCACGGTCAGTTTCGCGAATCCGGCTGGGGCACCCTATCCGCGTCGGAAGAATTCGGCGGGCAGGGCATGCCGCATGTGCTGGGCTTCGCGGTCGAGGAATTCATGTCTGCCGCCAACATGGCATTTGCCATGTATCCTGGTCTGACCGGAGGTGCGGTCAACGCCCTGCTGGCAAAGGGCTCGCCTGATCAGCAGGCGACCTATCTGCCGAAGATGATCGCCAATGAATGGCTAGGCACAATGAACCTTACCGAGCCGCATTGCGGCACTGATCTGGGCCTCATTCGCACCAAGGCCGAGCCGCAGGCGGACGGCTCCTTCGCTATCACCGGCACCAAGATCTTTATTTCGGCGGGTGAGCATGACCTTACCGAGAACATCATCCACCTGGTCTTGGCGCGCACGCCTGATGCACCCGAAGGCACCAAGGGTATTTCATTGTTCGTGGTGCCCAAGTTTCTGCTCGATGCAGAAGGCAATCCCGCCGAACGCAATTCGCTGATGTGCGGCGCGATCGAGCACAAGATGGGCATCCACGCCAATGCCACCTGCGTGATGAATTACGACGGCGCGACCGGATGGCTGGTCGGAGAGGAGAACAAGGGCCTCGCCGCCATGTTCATCATGATGAATGCAGCGCGGCTGGGCGTCGGAATCCAAGGGCTGGCCCAGGCCGAGGCCTCTTACCAGAACGGCGTTGCCCATGCACAGGAGCGACGGCAGGGCAGGGCGCTTGCCGGGCCTGAAGACCCTGAAGAGAAGGCCGACACGCTGATGGTCCACCCTGACGTGCGACGCATGCTGATGGACGCGCGCGCCTTCACGGAGGGCATGCGAGCGTTGGCGCTGTGGGCCGGTCTCCTGGTCGATCTGACGCAAAAGGCGAAAAGTGAGGAAGAGCGCACCGCTGCAGACGATCTGCTTGGCCTGCTGACGCCGGTCATCAAGGGCTATGGCACCGATCTTGGCTACAAGGTCGCGACCGACATGCAGCAGGTGTGGGGCGGGCACGGCTACATCGTCGAGAACGGGATGGAGCAGTTCGTGCGCGATGCGCGCATCGCCATGATTTACGAAGGGGCGAATGGTGTGCAGGCTATGGACCTTGTCGGCCGTAAGCTCGCAATGAATGGCGGACGAGCGATCCAGGCCCTGTTCGCCGAAGTCGGCAAGGAAGTTGCAACTGCCAAGGGCGACGAGCGTCTGGCCGATCTGGCGGGACGGGTCGAGAAGGCCAATGGCGAGCTTCAGGCAGCGACCATGTGGCTGATGCAGAATGGACTTTCTAATCCGAACAGCGCGGGCGCTGCGGCCTACGACTACATGCACATCACTGGCATAGTCGCGCTGGGGCTGATGTGGCTTCGTATGGGTCAGGCGGCTTGTGCCGCGCTCGATGGCGGGACGGACGAAAAGCCATTCTACGAGGCCAAGCTGACGACCGCGCGCTATTTTGGCGAGCGCTTCACGCCCGAAGCGGGTGCCTTGCGGCGGCGGTTGGAAACCGGTGCGGAAGCGGTAATGGCGCTTCCCGCGGAGGCCTTTGTGCGGGCTTGATCAGTCGCGCTTCATCCAGTCGGCGAAGCGATCGGCCCAATCGGGATGCCAGCGCGAGAGCGCGGGGCGGTTTTCCGTAAGATCCCCTGCAGACCAGGCAATTCGCTTGCGATCCATCTCCGCGGTGGTCTCGTTGTCTTCGCACAGGATATAGAAGTCTCCTGCGGCGATACTGGCGAGCAGTTGTTCAGCGACCTGATGCGGTTCCCAAGCCGCATCGGGCTTTTGTGGCATTCGTCGGCGCATCATGCCGGTGAAGGTGAAGCCGGGGATCAGCAGGTGGGCGCTGACTTGGCAGCCATCGGTATTGCGCAGCGTATGAGCCAGCCCCTCGGTCAATGCCTTTATTCCCGCCTTGCTGACGTTGTAGGCGGTGTCGCCCGGAGGCGTGGTGATGCCCTGCTTGGAGCCGGTGTTGATGACGAGGCCGGGTCGACCGCTCTCCGCCATGGCTGGCACGAAAGCCTGCACGCCGTGGAGCACACCCATAAGGTTGGTTCCAAGCACGCGGCCCCAACCATCAGGG
>CAZRVW010000205.1:0-4879 GCA_964603645.1 uncultured Novosphingobium sp.
CGGCCGTCTCCAGAAGGTCTACCGAGCCGAAGCGCCGCGCGTCGTTCAGCGCGAGGCGAACCCCAGAGCCCGTTTCGATGACCATATGGTCGTGTTTCTCGATTGTATCGGCTTCGATTCGCCAGCGGCCCGACATGCCGAGATGAAACACCATGGTCATGGCCGTGTCCGTATGGACAAGGCCATATTTGGCGCGGCGGCCCAATGAAGTGACCGTGGCGCCGGTCAGTATCTGGACGAGATCGGGCGGGAAGGGCCGTCTGAGGTCCGGCCGGTTGACCGCGACCCGGGAGATCCGTTCGCCTTCGAGCACTCGGGCCAGCCCGCGCACGGTGGTCTCGACTTCGGGAAGTTCTGGCATGAGTTTTCGTTATCCCGCGGTTGGATGTCTGTCACGGGTTGTGATGTCGGGCCGGTGCGGCAAGGTTCGGGCGGATGGCCGGACCACACTGGACACAAAAGCCAGCCTTTGCGGCGTGCCAAAACTCTCCTAAAGCGCCCCGCATGAACGACACCGCCTCTTTCGGCTATGAAGATGTGCCCACAGAGGAAAAGGCTGCGCGGGTCGGCGCGGTATTTTCCAATGTCGCGCGCAAGTACGATGTGATGAATGATGCCATGTCCGGCGGCATGCATCGCTTGTGGAAGGATCGCTTTGTGCGCCGGGTGAAGCCGCGCGCGGGTGAGGCAATCCTAGACATGGCGGGTGGCACCGGTGACATTGCCTTCCGTCTCGCCGCGTCGGGCGCAGATGTCACCGTCGCCGACATCAATCAAGACATGCTCGACGTCGGGGTCGAACGCGCCATGGAGCGTGGGATCGACGGACTTGTGTGGTCCTGCCAGAACGCAGAGGACCTGGCCTATCCCAACCGCACGTTCGATGCCTACACCATTGCCTTCGGGATCAGGAACGTCACCCACATCGACAGGGCGCTGGCCGAGGCATACCGCGTGCTCAAATTCGGTGGTCGCTTCTACTGCCTCGAGTTCTCGACCACCGAATGGCCGGGGTTCAGGGAAGCCTATGATGCCTATTCGCACCACCTCGTGCCCCGGATCGGGGAGGCGATTGCCGGTGATGCGGACTCCTATCGCTATCTGATCGAATCGATTCGGCGTTTTCCGCCGATGCGCGAATTCGAAGCCATGATCCGTGCGGCAGGATTTGCGAAGACCAGGGTCGAGCCGATCATGGGCGGATTGGTTGCCATCCACTCGGGATGGAAGATATAGAAGCTAAAGCGCGTGACCCGGCCAGCCACCCATATCTTTCGCCTGCTCAAATGGGGCCGCGTACTTGCCCGGCACGGGGCGCTGCGAATCATCGAACAGGAACGCAACACTCCACCTGCGGTCAGGCGGCTGTGCCGGATTGCCCGGTTCGGCACGGTGCAGCCGAGCGTGCCCGACTATGCCGGGGCCTTCCAGGCAATCGGCCCGGCGGCGATCAAGCTCGGTCAGGCGCTGGCGACCCGGCCCGATCTTGTCGGTGAGGAAGCTGCGCGCAATCTGCTCACGCTTCAGGACAGTCTCCCGCCGCAGCCCTTTGCGGCAATCCGCGAGGAGATCGAGGCGAGTTTCGGCGTGCCGCTGGAATCGCTGTTCGCTTCGTTCGACCCCGAGCCGGTCGGTTCGGCCTCGATAGCGCAGGTCTACCGCGCGACCACGAGCGAAGGGCGAGACGTGGCGGTCAAGGTGCTGCGACCCGGCATCCGCGAACGCTTCGGCCGCGATCTCGAAACCTACGAATGGGCGGCGGCGCACCTCGAGGTGCTGGGTGGTGAAGCCGAACGCCTGCGCCCGCGCGCGGTGATCGACAATCTCAAGCGATGGACCTGGCGCGAGCTCGATCTGCGTCGCGAAGGCGCGTCTGCGTCTGAGCTGACCGAAGCGATGCAGGGTTTTGAGGGCTATGAGGTGCCTGCCGTCGACTGGGACCGCACCAATGGCCGGGTGATGACGATCGCATGGATCGATGGCGTCAAGATCAGCGATATCGACGGCCTGCGCAGCGCCGGGCACGACTTGCCAGAGCTTGCCGGCAGGCTCGTCCTAGCCTTCCTGACCCAGGCGATCAGCGCGGGGTTTTTCCATGCCGACATGCATCAGGGCAACCTGTTCGTGAAAGCCGATGGTACGCTGGCCGCCATCGATTTCGGCATCATGGGCCGGATCAACCGCAAGGCGCGGCAGTGGCTTGCAGAGATCCTCTACGGTCTCACCACGGGCAACTACCGGCGCGTCGCCGAAATTCATTTCGAAGCGCAATATGTGCCGAGCTATCATTCGCTGGAGGAATTCGCGACGGCCTTGCGCGCGGTGGGTGAGCCGATGCGCGGCAAGCCGGTGAGCGAACTGTCTGTCGGCCAGATGCTCGACGGGCTGTTCGCCATTACCCGCGATTTCGACATGCAGGTCCAGCCGCACCTGCTGCTCCTGCAGAAGACCATGGTCATGGTCGAAGGGCTGGCGACAGTGCTCGATCCTGAAATCAACATGTGGGACGTGTCCGAGCCGTTCGTACGCGGCTGGCTGCGCGACGAGCTTGGCTCGGAAGCGGCGATTGCCGACAAATTGCGCGAAGATGCCCAGACACTTCTCCGCCTGCCCGAACTCGTGCGCCGCATGGAGGAACGGTACCCGCCGAAGGGTGGCGCGCCCGAGGCGCCACCGCTGCCGCAAGTGCCGCTGATCTGGGAAAATAAACCGCGAATTAACCATTGGGGTCGATACCTGCTTGCCGCAATCGCAGGGGGACTTGCCGTATGGGCGGCAGCGCAGACAGGACTGCTGGCGGGCCTGACGGGCTGAACGCCGCGCCCACGCGCGCGGACTGGAACCGCTTTTCAGGCTGGTCGGTCCGCGATGCGCGCCTCGCGCTGTTCGCCTTTCTCGCCTTGTTGATCGCTTCTGCATTCGTCCCGGTGGAAGCGGGCGATTCGGGTGTCACAACCCAGGGATTCGTCGAAAATATCGCCGGAAATGCCGCGCCCGAGCGAGAACGCGATCAGGATCTGGCGCTCTACGACCGGGCAATTGAGCGCATTCAAGGCGGCGAAAACTATTATCACTTCATCGCCGAAGAACATCGCAACTTCGGTTACCCGCTGCGGCCCGGCGTCGCCGTGCGGATGCCGACACTGGCCTATATCGATGCGCTGCTCGGCGAGCCCGGCCAGATCACCGCCTCCATGGCACTGCTTATCGCCGTGCTTCTGGTGTGGTGGCGAAGGCTTGGCGAGGAAACCGACAACAGCCGGAGGCGGCTCCTTGGTTTCGCGTTGCTGTTCGTTGGCGCTTCGGTCGGCCTGACCCGCTATTTCTTCGTCCTCCACGAGCTGTGGGCGGGCATGCTGCTTGCGCTTGCCTTCGGTCTGCACCGCCCAGGAAAATGGGGCTGGTCGTTGGCCGTCGCCGTACTGGCGCTCGCGATCCGCGAACATTCGTTGCCTTTCGTGCTGCTGATGGGGGCGATGGCCTTCTGGCGGCGCGACTGGAAGGAAGGCGCGGCCTGGAGTGTGCTCGCGGCGGTGTTCCTCGTCCTGCTCGGCGTGCACCTCTACCTTGTTTCTTAGCTGGTCCTTCCCAGCGACCCTTATGGCCAGGGCTGGATGCAATTGCGCGGCCTGTCGGGCTGGATGTCCTATGTCGGATTGTCGAGCAACCTGCGCTACCTGCCCGATCCCGTGGTCGGGCCGGTCGTTATCCTCGCGATGCTCGGCTGGGCGGCATGGCGCACGCCTGCCGGACTGTTCGGATTCCTGCTCTATGGCGGTTACGGACTGCTGTTCATGCTCGCCGGGCGTCCCGACAATTACTACTGGGGCATGATGGTCGCACCGGCCATGCTTGTCGGTCTCGCCTCTTGCACCGCAGGGCCTGAGCAAGCTGATCGAGGTGGCGACGCGAGATGAACCTGCCACGCAAAGACATTGCGCCTGAGGGCGCGGTGCTGCAAAACGCGTCACCTATGGACGGCCCGCACGTTCTTCTGGTCGTGGGCGGCGGAATAGCCGCCTACAAGGCTTGCGAACTCATTCGCGTGATCCGCAAAAGCGGCGGCGAGGTGACCTGTGTGCTTACCGAGGGCGGGTCGAAGTTCGTCACCCCGATGGCGCTTGCCGCGCTTTCCGAGAATCCCGTCTATACATCGCTGTTCGATCTCAAGGATGAGGTCGAGATGGGCCACATCCAGCTCAGCCGCGAGGCGGACCTGATCGTGGTCTGCCCGGCGACGGCCAACCTGCTCGCCAAGATGGCGGCGGGGATTGCCGACGATCTGGCGACAACCGTGCTGCTCGCCACCGACAAGCCGGTCATGGCCATCCCTGCAATGAACGTGCGGATGTGGGAGCACGAGGCGACGCAGCGCAATGTCGAGACACTGCGTGCAGCCGGCGTCGACGTGATGGACCCGGATGAAGGCGCGATGGCTTGCGGCGAATACGGCCCTGGCCGCCTGCCCGAGCCGGTCGCGGTGTGGCAGCGGATTGCCTGGGCGCTCGACATCGATCCGGGCGAGGTCGACCTGCTGATGCCGCCCCCGGCGGTGATCGAATATCATCCCGGCGGCGTCGCTCCCGAACCGGAAGACGATGGCGACGGCGATGTCTTCGGCGGTGAAGTCGAGCCTGAAGATGAAGGAGAAGGTTCCGGTACCGGAGGACTGTCGGCTTCGCTGATCGCGCGCGGCATCCAGAAAGCCAAGGAAGCGGTCGGGCTGTCCGAGCCTGCCCCGCCCGAGGCAGTCGTTGATGCCCCGATACCAAGCGGCGGACCGGTGCTTTCGGTCAAGGGCAAGGCGCGCGCCGCGCCGCCAACCGATCCTGAGGCGATCAACCATCTTGTCAGGGGCGAGGAAGACTACGCCCCGCAG
>CAZRVW010000206.1:0-4878 GCA_964603645.1 uncultured Novosphingobium sp.
CACTATGCCGCTTGCGTGCCATCTCATGCTCCTCCCTCGAAAACACAGTGGCACAATTTTAGGGGGCTAAGACACAAAAATGGCGGAAAACCTATGGAAAATGCGTCGAGGTGTGTCGGTATGAGAAGGTGTTTTTCTGATTACAAATCAGGTGCTCTACCAACTGAGCTAAGCCGGCGCGACCGAGTGGCGCGAGGGCGCTCATAGAGCATGATGTGAAAAAGTGGGAACCGCTTTTTCGCAAAAAATGATGCGACCTCTAAATCCCGTCAGATTGCGCCGAAGGTCCAGCCCTCAGTCCGGGCGACTTGCTCCGTCATCCTTTCAGGTTGCCATAACGCGGGCAGGTTGGAATTGGCGCGCAGCCATGTGGCGGTCAGCAATGCATCGGCGGAGTGATCGTCGATCGGCCCCCTGTTGCCGATCGGTGCTGAGCCCAACGAGACGAGGGCGTGATCGAGATCGGCACGATCGGTGATCTTGGCGCGGCCGACACGGCGACCGGCAGCGATCGCGGCCAGCGTGGTGTAAATCTCGACGATCACCGGTCCGTCGTCGGGCAGGGGATCGACCGGCCAGACCGGGATTTTCCCATCGAGACGGTGCAGCACGCGCATACCCGTCAGGCTAGACTTGCCGACTTGCGCCGCGCCTACCAGATTGAAGTTACTGTAGGGCTTGCAGCCCATTGCGGCCTGGACAGCCTCGGCCACGCGGAACCGGCCGCGCCCGTGCTCGGCATTGTCGCACCGGAACAATGTCCCTTCGCGCCCACCGTGGCGGCGGAAATAGCGGCTTGCTTCAGGGTGGTCGACGAAACTGGCTGCGCCAAGGTGCGGATCGCCCGCGCAAATGTCGTCAATCATGGACCATAGCGTGCGGGCATCGGGCGGGCTCTTCTGCCAGCCGGGGAAGAATGCGCCGCAATCGGCGAAGGGCAGGGATATGCCGAGGTCGAGGCCGACAATCGCGTCGCCTGGCAGGTCTTCGCGAAGCATCGCCAGGACGTCCTCGCGCGACCAGACATGGCCGGGCCGGACCGGCACTGGCGGGCCGCCCTCGGCCAGCGCGACCGCGACCGCGATGCCCTTCTGCCGCGCCCCTGCAGCGCCCGACCAGTCGATCGCGACGAAGTGCCGGAAGCGGTCGGGCCTCACGGGTCGCGCAATTCCCTGCGCTTCTTTTCCCACCATTCGAGCCGCTCGATGACCTGCCGCTCGAAGCCGCGCGGCACGGGTTCGTAATAGGTCTGCGGGTCCATCTCCTCGGGCCAGTAATCGGCGCCGGAAAATCCGTCCTCGGCCTCGTGATCGTAGGCGTAGCCTTCTCCGCGCCCGATTTCCTTCATCAGCCGCGTCGGCGCATTGAGAATGTGCGGCGGCGGGGAGAGCGAACCGGTTTCCTTGGCGCTTTGCCATGCCGCCTTCTGCGCCTTGTAGGCTGCGTTCGATTTGGGCGCGGTGGCGAGGTAGAGGCAGGCCTGGACGATGGCCAGCTCGCCCTCGGGCGAACCGAGAAACTCGTAAGCCTGCTTAGCCGCAAGGCACTGGGTGAGCGCCTGCGGATCGGCAAGGCCAATGTCTTCGCTGGCGAAGCGGGTCATGCGGCGCAGCACGTAGAGCGGCTCTTCGCCCGCCGTGAGCATTCGCGCGAGGTAGTAGAGCGCGGCCTGCGGGTCCGATCCTCGCAGCGTCTTGTGCAGTGCCGAGATCAGCCCGTAGTGCCCGTCGCGATCCTTGTCATAAACTGCGACGCGGCGCTGCAGCAGCTTGCCCAGGCCCGCAGCGTCGAGCGGCTCGTCGATCCGCGCGGCGTAGAGCGTCTCGGCCTGGTTGAGCAGGAAGCGCCCGTCGCCGTCCGCCGACGCGATAAGCGCCTCGCGGCCATTATCATTGATCGGGAGAGATTTGCCTTCGAGAGCTTCGGCACGTTCGAGCAGGACTCGCAGGGCTGCTTGATCGAGCCGCTGCAGGATGAGCACTTGCGCTCGGCTGAGCAGCGCGGCGTTGAGCGCGAAGCTGGGGTTCTCGGTGGTCGCGCCGACCAGCGTGACCGTGCCGCGTTCGACGAAGGGCAGGAATCCGTCCTGCTGGGCGCGGTTGAACCGGTGTATCTCGTCCACAAACAGCAAGGTTCGCTGTCCGGTCTTTGCGGCGGTTTCGGCTGCGGCAAAGGCCTTCTTTAGATCGGCGACACCCGAGAATACCGCGCTGACGGCGGCAAAGCGCATACCGACCGCATCGGCGAGCAGTCGCGCGATCGTGGTCTTGCCGGTGCCGGGCGGCCCCCACAGGATCATGGAGGAGAGCTTGCCTGAGGCCACCATCCGCCCGATTGGGCCACCGTCGCCGGTGAGGTGCTCCTGCCCGACGACTTCGGACAGTTCCTGTGGCCGCAACCGGTCCGCCAGCGGCGCGTCCTCACTCGGCGGCGCGGGGCCCGACGATGCGGCGGGCTGGTCTTCGAACAGGTCGGCCATGGACTATTGATAGGGCCGGGGAGGGCGAATTGCCAAGGTCGCGCACAAGGCGCATGATGGCGGATCGAATGGGAGATGAAACGCATGACGATCGATCGGGCACGCACCCCGTGGCACTTGTGGGTAGTTGGCGTGCTCAGCCTGCTTTGGAACGCGTTTGGGTGTTACGATTACACCATGACCCAACTGGGAGACGCAACCTATCTCAGCGCAATGGCGAGCCAGGCCGGTGTTCCAGTCGATATCTTCATTGCTCACTTCGCCGCCTATCCGGCGTGGATGGACGCCGCCTGGGCGCTGGGGGTTTGGGGATCTCTGCTTGGCTCGATATTGCTTCTGCTCCGTAAGCAATGGGCTGTGTTAGCTTTCTTCGTTTCGTTGTTCGGACTGTTCGTCAGCACGCTTTACGGGATAGGCAATCCAGTCGAGGGTATGGAGCAGAGCGCCTCGAACTGGACGCTGATGGCAATGATCTGGGTGATCCTCATTGGCCTGATCGTCTATTCGCGGGCAATGGTAAAGCGCAACCACTTGCGCTGACGCTGCCGGAGCAGCGCGGGCCTCACAGCATCCCCAGCGCGCGAACCATATCCTGATCGTAGTAGTCGCGGAACAGGACCAAGCGGCCATCGACCACGCGGCTGACGTTCATCACCGGTAGCGGCATGTGCTTGTCGCCCGCAATGTGATCGTCGATCCGCTCGGATAGAACCCATTCGCCATCGCTGGCGATCCGGCGAATTTCGACCTCGATGCGCGAGAGATTTCCGAACACGCCGTCCAGCCATTCCCTGATTGCCGCGCGGCCAACCATCGGTTTGCCCTCAGGCACATTCTCGTAGACGCCATCCTCGGCGAAGGTATTCGCCATGCCTTCGGCATCGCGGTTGCGCCACTTCTCGAGGAAATCGCGCAGCACCTGCTCGTTCGTTTCAGCCATATTCGTCCTCCACGCGGATCATGCCGCCAGGATTCGAGGCATTCAAGATGAAGTGGATTGCTTCAGCCGGATCAGCCGCAAATAGGTATCCGCCACTGTCTGGTTGATCGCGTCCCAGGCAAAGTCGCTCGCGCGCGCCTCGCCCGCCGCGCCGTGGCTCATGCGCAGTTGTGGCTGCTGGATATATTCGCGCAGCGCTTCGGCGAACTGGTGTACCGCGCCAGGTCGGATCAGACGGCCCGAGGCGCGGTCGTCGACGAGGCTCTGGCTGCCAGTCGCTTCGGCGGCGACGACCGGCAAGGCGCAGGCCATCGCTTCCAAAGTGACATTGCCGAAGGTTTCGGTGACCGAAGGGTTGAACAGAACATCCATGGAGGCAACCGCCTTGCCGAGATCGGCGCCTTGCTGGAATCCTGCGAACACCGCATCGGGAATGCGCGCCTCCAGCCACGCCTTTGCCGGACCTTCGCCGACGATCAGCACCTTGTGGGCAATGCCGCGTCGCTTGAGTTCGTCTACCGTGTCGGAAAAGACATCGAGTCCCTTTTCCATCACCAGCCGGCCCAGAAAGCCGATCACCACATCGTTGTGGGAAATGCCCAGCGAACGGCGCCAGATCTCCGAACGACGGTTGGAATTGAACACCTCGCGATCGACCCCGCGGGACCAGATCGAGATGTCGTAATTCATGCGCGCGTCACGCAGCACCTGCGCCATCGATTCGCTTGGCGCGACCAGCGCGTCACACCGGCGGTAGAAGCGGCGCAGGATTGCCTCGATCACCGGTTCGCCCCAGGCCATATTGTAATAACGCAGGTAGGTCTCGAAGCGGGTATGGACGGAAGCCAGCACGGGGATGTCTCGGGATCGCGCCCAACTGACAGCGCGGTGACCTACGACGTCCGGTGACGAGACGTGAACGATGTTCGGCGCGTAGTCCGCCAGATCGCGCCGCACGCGCCGGCTCAAGGAAAGGGGAAAGCGGTATTCGCCGCGCTGGCCGGGGAATGGCAATGAGGGGACCGAAATCAGGTCGCCTGTCGGTTCGAATGCAGGTTCGGCGATGGTCGGCGAATAGACTCGCACCGATGCGCCTTGCCGCAACAGGTAATCGGCCAGACGGTTCAGCGCCTGGTTCGCTCCGTCGCGGACATAGTTGTAGTTGCCCGAGAACAGGGCGATGCGCAGGTCTGCGGTTTGCATGGCCCGCGGGCCATAACCTCGTGCGACGGACTTGGCGAGAGTTTCGCCGTTTCGACGGGAGCAGGGCCCGGCTGGTCCAGCACCGGGCCCGTCCCGTCACGCATGGGTTACTGCTGCTGAATCAGTACCCCCAGCGGTTTCTGTATTCGCGATTGCGGTAACGACGGTCGCGGTCGCGATAGCGATAGCCGCGATCACGGTAGCCTGTAGCATCGGGTGACCGTCGAGACACGGTGGACGTTGATTTATAGCTTTT
>CAZRVW010000207.1:0-4859 GCA_964603645.1 uncultured Novosphingobium sp.
GAATTTGCCGACATCGAGATACTTGCAGACCGGAGGGTCGGCATTGGGCGAAACTTCCACCAGGTCCAGGCCCAGATCGGCGGCCTGTTCAATGGCTTCTTCGGTGTACATCACGCCGATGTTCTCGCCGCTTTCGTCGATGACGCGGACCTTGTCGGCCTGAATCATGTCATTGTAACGTGGCCCGCTCTTGACGGGCGGCGCCAGTGAGCGCCGGGGTGGGGGTGCTATATGCGTTCTCCTGTGCAGTTCATACCAAATGTGTTTCCCCGACCGGCGATGGGTGCCGGGCGAGGCGCGCGCGGGTTATCTACTGCGAATCGGCACCGCGCGCAAAGCGGCAAATGGCATAGATAGGGTTAATCCGTCGATAGCATGGCTCCGGCTGCCGTAAGTCACGCGGCTTCGCGCCACAGCGGCAGGCGCACCATCCGGCTTTCGAGCGCCACCAGCGCATCGACCCGCTGGGCGGGCTGCATCGCGCCGATCAGCGCGGAGTCGGATGCATTCATCCCGCCGGTAAACGCTCCGAATGAGGGCAGCACCAGACGGGGCGGCGCCTGATCGTGCTCGGCGAGAACGGCGCAGGGACGGGCTATGCGTCGTCCCCTTGTATTGATCGACACCTTGGGATGGAAATGGCCGGATATTTCCGGTTTGTCAGGCGACCGCACGGCGCAATGCCGCAGGACCAAGCCACCCAGCCGCAGCTCGTCCGCGATACCGGCCCCGGGCAGGTCACGCGAGCCAAGGTCATGGTTGCCGGCAATCCAGGTCCAGTCCACCGCGCGGGTCAGCGCATCGAGCATGCCGCGTGCGTGCGGTTCGAGCCGTTCGAAGCCCGTATCGTCATGAAAGCTGTCCCCGAGCGCGTAGATCCGGCGGGCACCGGTGTGCCGGATCAAGCCTGCCAGCCTGGTTAGCGTCTCGCGGCTGTCGTAGGGCGGCAGCATCTGTCCGGCGCGGGCAAAGAAGCTCCCTTTCTCGAGGTGCAGGTCTGCCACCAGCAAGGCTTGCATGCGTGGCCAGTAGAGCGCGCGGCCCGGACTCAGGACCATTTGCTCACCCGAGAACGAAAAGGGAACCATTGCCCGTCCATGCCGCAGCTTTGTTGCTTGTGCAAGATCAATGCAGCCAAACCGAGTCAGGGCAAAAGCGCAGCGGCAACGCGTCCACTTGCGCATTGCATTGCGATCCTGCACCGACGAAAGAACAGCCATGACCGACTGGAAGCCCTATACCGCCCGCGCGCAGCAATGGTTCGAAAGCCTGCGTGACGCGATCTGCGCCACCTTCGAGGCCATCGAACGCGAGGCGGGCAGCGAGGCGAGCTTCGAATATACCCCATGGCAACGCAGCGCCGTCGATGGTGAGGAGGACGACACCGGCGGCGGCACGCGCGGCCTTATCAAGGGCAAGGTATTCGAAAAGGCGGGCGTCAACGTCTCGACCGTCCACGGTGCGTTGTCGAAGGAGTTTGCTGGGAATGTAAACGGCGCGTCTGCCGAACAGCGTGGATTTTCGGCGACCGGCATCAGCCTCGTTGCCCACATGGCCAACCCGCACGTGCCCGCCGTGCACATGAACACCCGGTTCCTGACCACCACCAAGGCGTGGTTCGGCGGCGGGGCGGACCTCAATCCGCCGATCCCCTATGACGAGGACACCACAGAGTTCCACGCCGAGCTCAAGGCGGCCTGCGATGCGCACGGGGCGGACTATTACGAACGCTACAAGGCCTGGGCGGACGACTATTTCTATATCCCGCACCGCAAGGTGCATCGCGGCGTCGGCGGGATTTTCTACGATCATCTCGAATGTGCTGATGAGGCTGCGTGGGAAGCAAATTTCGCTTTCACCAAGGCTGTCGGCGAGGCGTTCCTTGCCGTGTTTCCGCGCCTGGTGCGCCGCCGCATGGGCATGGAGTTCACCGATGCCGAGAAGCTCCAGCAGCTCGAATGGCGCGGGCGCTATGCCGAGTTCAACCTGGTTTACGATCGCGGCACGGCATTTGGCCTGAAGACGGGCGGCAATATCGATGCCATCCTGATGAGCTTGCCGCCCGAGGCGGTGTGGAGCTAGGTCAGGCTCATAGAACAAGAAGAGAGAGGGACAAGATCAATGGAAGGCATGAGTGACATCGAGCGGCTGGTCGCGCTCGAGGATATCCGGATGCTGAAGGCGCGCCGCGACCAGGCGATCGATACCAAGGACTGGGAACTGTATCATTCGCTGCATGCGCCGCATCACGTATCGCACAATGAGGGCCATCCACGCTGGGAAGGGCCGGATGCGATGATCGAGGGTACACGCAATGCCACCGCCACCTATAAGACCGTCCATCACAGCCATACGCCCGACATCACGTTCCAGTCGCCGACCAAGGCTAAAGGCATCTGGGGAATGGAGGACCTGCTGTTCGACAAGGACACGCTGGAACTGATGATCCACGGCTTCGGCTTCTACCACGAAGAATACGAGAAGATCGACGGTGAGTGGAAATTCGTCTGGCGCCAGCTCAAGCGCACCTTCGTTCTGACAAAGGAGGAGGGGACCCTTCCGGCGCAAACCTTGTCCTGAGATCCGCTAGCGTGAACCCTGACGGCGGATTGACCCGCCGCCATTTGGTTAACACCCGTCAATCCTGACGATTTTCGGGATGCTAACGATCACGGCCTAATCGCCTTCCTACGAAAGAGTTCCGGCGTCCGGCCGCGTCGGACGACCTGAATCTCGTAGGGAGCAAAGTGAATGGCCCGCCTTTATATCAACCCCGGCAACAAAACCTATGGGCCCGTTCCCGGCGGTGAATTGACCGATATTATCGGCTCGAACCAGGCCGAACGGATCTGGTTAGCGAGGAATGCCAATGTGACCCTCGATCCCTCGTGGGTCCGTGCCAACGATACGGCGGTAATCCTCGGTCTTTCGACCAACTGCTCCATTTCCGCGACAGTCGCGGGTATCACCATCACTTCGGGCAACGGCGCGAGCATCCGCATTCCCGCGTTCGGTACCGATAGTGGCCTCAAGATCCAGTTCAACGACGGCTTCTTGGATCTCGGCACCGACGACGGCGGCACGACTTTCCAGCTTACCGGAGCCACCGGCGCGCAGGAGATCGGAAACGTGCCGACCGTGATCGGTTCGGGCGGCTCAGGCGGCTCGGGAGACGTCCAGTCGATCGACATCGGTACTCCCGCAGTGGCGCGGACACTAGATGCCAGCCAGGGCGACATCATCTTCACCGATGACGCCTCGGCAACCACCAACGTGCGCATCACCAACTTGACCGAGGGAGATCGCATTGCCGTGACCAATGCGACGGCGAGCGGCTACAATTTCCAGCGCAGTTTCACCGACACCAACGATCTTGTCATTACCTATACCGATCCGGTTACAGGTGCTCCGAATGTCATCGTGATTGACGACATCCTGCCGGTCAGCGGCGCGGTCAGCTCGCTTGTCGCTGCGACGGCGACAATCGGTTTCAACTTCATGTCCTTCGGCTGAGAACGCCGACTAAATCCCCAGTCGTGCCTTGACCGTGTAGACTAGGTCTTTGCGGTCGCGGCGCGGCGCAGGGCCATCGCCCTCCTTGGCCATGAAGCGTCCCGCCTCCGAGCGGGTCCATTCACGTACTGCCCAGCGCTCGACCACGGCCCAGCGGCCCTCGCGCTTCTCGAAATGATCGACGTAACGAAAGCCCGACGTGAAGTTGCGGCGGGGATCGTCTGCAGGTGAGCCCCAGTGGATCGCGTTGCCGTAGGTCTCGCTCACCGCGACATCGCCCTGGCCTTCTACGAAATGGTTGCCGATGAAATGCATGGTGCCGTCAAAATTGGAGAGCGCGCCGGATACCCAGGCGACGAATTCGTCGATTGGCCCTGAAAAGCCTGTGTGGTTATCGATGCCGTCGGGATGATAGGCGGAGCGCACCAGGTCCATATCGAGCCGGTCGATTCCCCGGCAATAGCGCAGCACGCACGCGTAGATTTCCCTGCGGTCGGACTCGTCCATTTTTGCCTCTCGATCACACTCACGTGACCATCGGCATACCTTTGCGATTGCATCGCAGCAAATTGATCCTCAAATTCAGGCCATGCTGCGGCAATACGAACTTGTCGAACGGGTGAAGGCCTACGATCATGACGCGGACGAGGAGATCCTCAACCGCGCCTATGTCTATACCGTGCAGAAACACGGCACCCAGAAGCGCGCGTCGGGCGATCCCTATTTTAGCCATCCGATCGAAGTCGCCGGCCTGATGACCGAGCTCAAGCTCGATCAGGAAACTATCGTTACCGCACTGCTTCACGACACGGTCGAGGATACGCTCGCAACCATCGAGGAAGTCGAGCAGAATTTTGGCGGCGAGGTCGCCCGGCTGGTCGATGGCGTCACCAAGCTGTCGAAGATCGAAACGCTGACCGAAAACGAGCGTGCCGCCGAAAACCTGCGCAAGCTGCTGCTGGCGATGAGCGAGGACATCCGCGTCCTGCTCGTCAAGCTTGCCGACCGGCTGCACAACATGCGCACGCTGCATTTCATTCGCAGCGCCGAAAAGCGCCAGCGCATCGCCAGCGAGACGATGGAGATATACGCACCGCTCGCCGAACGCGTGGGCATGTACGAATACATGCGCGAGATGCAGCTGCTCGCTTTCGAACAGCTCGAACCCGAAGCCTATGCGACGATCACCGGGCGGCTCGCGCAAATCCGCAGCCAGGAGGGCGGACAGGTCGATGCCATCGCGCTGAAGATCAAGCAGGCGCTGGCCGAGGCGGGACTCGATGTCGAGGTCTCGGGCCGCGAAAAGCATCCCTATTCGATCTGGCGCAAGATGGCCGAGCGCCACG
>CAZRVW010000208.1:0-4770 GCA_964603645.1 uncultured Novosphingobium sp.
TGACGGGCTTTTCCGCCTCGGCCACAACCTCGCGGATGATGTGAATCGATTCGGCCTCGAGCCGTTCGAGATGGGTGAGCGTCTTCATCCCCGGTATCCTCTGCGCCTGGTTGTCCGTTCAGATAACAACATGACAAATGCACGGACCTCCCATATGGGAGGGTTATGGCACTTACCAGCAATGACGAAACCGATCTTCTGCTCCCGCTCTATCGCGGCCTCGATGAAACGCCGCGTTTTGCGACGTTTCTTGACCGCCTGAGACGTCGTACCGGCGCACAGCTGGTCGATGTTGTCGTCGAAAGCGACGTCGATGCCACAGCGGGCCTCGGCTTGCTCCCAACCAATCAGGCCGTGCGAAACGCCCTGCGCCCCTTCAGAAGCTACACCCTGGCCGAGCTTGCTCCCGTCGAGAGCGACTTGGCCGATGCCAGAGTCGCCATGTTTCCCCTGCGCACAGGGTCCCAAGGATGGCTAGTGATAGGCCGCGCCCGACCCTGCTCCGCAGCCGACAGCGCGCTGATTTCGAGCCTCGTACCCTACGTGCAGAGCGTGACTGCAGCCTCGATCGAGGCTCAACGCGAGCGCGCAACAGCGGCGCTTTCAGCCGGTGGTCTGGAACGGACAGGAACTGGCTGGATACTCTTCGATTCGGAGCTCCGGGTGATCGACATAGAATCTCATACCCGGGATCATCTGAACGTGCTGACCGGATGGATACCCACGACTGGTGAACGTCTGCGCGGCATATCCTCTGCGGCAGAGAGACGCCTCGCTGCGGTCGCCGAGGGCGATGGAACTTCCGGCTACACTTCGCTGACCCACGAACTGCGAACCGACGCCGTGATCGAGAAGATCGACCCGGGATCGAGTCTGAATCGCGCCTTCCCGAAGGCGAAGCTGATCGCTTGGTGCCGGTTCGAGAAATCCGACCACGGTCGGCGGATCGACGCGCTCTCAGGCCTGTTCAACCTGCCGCCACGAGAGGCGCAATTCGCCATGGCCATGGCCGACGGACTTTCAATCGCCGAAGTAGGCACGCAAATGGGCCTGACGCTCGAAACGGCACGCAATTATTCGAAGCAGCTTTACGCCAAGCTCGATGTCAGCGGGCAGGCGCAGTTGGTGCGTCTCGTCCAGCGCAGCGGCGCGGTCCTAGCTTAACGCTTCCTCGCATTCGGCAATTTCGGACCGCAGCCACATCGTCTCGGAGAGGTTTTGCCCACCCGAGCGCTCCAACAAGAGCGCGCTGGCATCACGCTTCACTTCAAGCGCGGCGCGAAGCTTCGGATCGGCATTGAGCGCGATCTCGACCAGATGCAGCGCTTCGAGCGGCTCCCCCGCATCAAGCCGCTGCCGCGCCCGCGCAGCGAGCTTGTCCGCTCCGCCCGCCAGTTCGGCGATGTCGCCATGGACCGAACGGCGCGGCACACCGTATAGTTCGGTGGTGCCGTCTTCATAGTGGAACCAGCCTGCATATTCGCGCCAGATCGACTTGACGCCCCAGCTTACCTTGCCATGGAACTCGCCGATAGTAAGCTCGTCGGGCAGTTCGACCTCACGCATCAGGGTGTGAACGTCCTTGCCCGCTTTCATCCCTTCAAGCGTGTAATTGCGTGTCCATTCGACCGCGTCGATCATCTTCGTCAGGTCGGCCTTGATCTGCGCTGCACCGACGATCGGTGGTCCATGGCCGGTTATCAGTAATTCAGCGCCAAGGTCGCGGATCCTGCGTATCGCCTTGAGGTAATGTTCCACCAGTCGCGGCTTGTCGCCGCGAAGCGTGTTGAGGAACGGAAACGATAGCCAGACCGGACCATGAACATTGCCGATGAAAGCAACCTTTTCCTTCGGCATCCAGACGACGAGGCTATCGACCGTCTCGCCCTGCAAAACGCTGATGAGCTGGAAGGTCCGCTGACCTACTTCAAGCGTCAATTCCCGGTCGACAGGGATGTCCGGCTCGATCGGGCCGGGATCGGGCGGCCTTGCATTGTTGCCCAGCACCGCGCCCCACAGCTTGCGAGTACGCGGGCCGAAGAACGGCTGCAGGTCCATCATATCGAACAGCGCCTGTTCGAAACCCGGTCCGCCGATGACCTTGGTATCGGCCTCGCGAAACGCCTTCAGCCCGCCAAAATGGTCGGCGTGACTCTGGGTCAGCACGATATAGCGCAGCGGCCCGGTGCGGCGCGGCGCCAACAAAGTGACGTTCTTTTCCGCATTGGGCGAAAAGCCGGTGTTGACCATCACGTCGCCGTCATCAGTGGTGACGAGATAGGCATTCGACGAATCGCGCACCATCCAGATGAAGTCCGTGACCTTCTCGGCCTCGGTCTGCTCCTTGTTGGCCAGCACCAGATCGGCGAGCGCCGGTTGCTTGGATTCAGCCATGGTCACTCTGCCCCGAATTCGATCATAACCTTAGCCGATTGTGGCGTTCCGGCAATTTCGAGGCCCTCAAGCATGCTCTCGAACGGCAGGTGGTGGCTGATCATCGAGGCGATCTTGTCCTTGAGGCGCGGCATGGCCGCGACAACTTCAGGCATTTCGGTCGGATAGCCCATGGCGCTCGTGATCTCGACCTCGCTGGTGAGCATTTCACCCAGCGGCATCGCCAGGTCGCCGTGATAAACTGCAGTGACGACAATACGGGCATGTGTCTTGGCCATCCTGATCGCATCGGGGATGATCATCGGCGCGCCTGCCGCATCCAGATAGGCGTCGGTATCGGCCATCGGCCTGCCCATCATATCGGCACCTTGCCCATGATATTCCATGACCTTTTCGCGCAGGTCCTCGCGCGATGGATTGATCGTGTACTTCGCACCCAGTGCTCTCGCACGATCCAGCCGCTCATCGGCAAGATCGACCGCGATCAGCTCTTCGACGCCGCGGTCGGCGAGCCAGAGCACCATGCCGAGGCCAATGGGCCCGCAACCGAAAACCACGACCTTCTGTCCGGCCTTCGCCTGCGCGCGGTTGACGCCATGCATGGCAACGGCCAGCGGTTCGCACATTGCCGCCACATCGTAAGGCACGCCTTCGGGGATCGGCAGCAGGCTCTTGCCGTTTTCAGCTTCACGCACCAGCAACTGATCGACAAAAGCGCCTTCCGGTCCGCCATTGCCGATGTTGCTGGGTGTCGCCATGGGATTGACGATCATCGCATCGCCGACATTGACGCCGGAAACCTCGCTTCCGACTGAGAGCACCTCGCCCGCGCCTTCATGGCCCAGGGCGGTAACTCCGCCCTCCTCGCGCATGATCCCGCCCCACTTGATGTAGCTGAGATCACTGCCGCAGATACCGCAGGCTTTCATCTTGATGACCACGTCCTTGGGCCCGGCATTGGGCAGAACGTAGTCGTCGAGCCGGACATCGTTCACTTCGTGGATATTGAGCCTTTTCATGTCGTCTCTCCCGACAGGTCACATGGCATAAATAGGGTTGATCACCGATCCGCCATCAAGCGTGATCGTGTCACCGGTGTGGTAGCGCGAGGCATCGCTGCACAGATAGGCGGCCATGCCTTCAAGATCCTCGATGTATCCCGCGCGCGGAATCGGAGTCCGGGCGGCGTAAAAGTCTTCCATCTGCTTCACGAATTCCGGTCCGGCCTGCTTGATCATCTCGGTGATCGTAAAGCCAACCGCCAGCGTGTTGCAGCGAATATGGTACTGGCCCAGCTCCACGGCCATGCAGCGGATGACCGCAGCCATGCCCGCCTTGGCGGCGGCATAGTTCGACAGGCCCTTGAGGCCCTGGAAGATTGTTAGGCTGCCGCATTGCACCAGCGATCCGCCCGGCTCGCCCGCCTCGGCGCGCTCGACCATCATGCGCGCCCCTTCGCGCAGCGTGTAAAACGCACCATGCAGGCTGACCGATAGTAAATCGTGCCATTCCTCGCTGTTCAGCTCCAGAAACGACGGGGCGCCAGGTCCCCGCCCCGAATTGGCGAACACGCAATCGAGGCGCCCGAAATCCGACTTGAGTTGTTTGTAGCCCTCTACAACCTGTTCCTCCGACGCAACATCGACCACATAGGTCTCGACGCGTCCGGCACCTGCCTCGAGCAATTCTCCCTTCGCTTTCGCGTTCTTTTCTTGGTTGCGCGCCCAGATCGCGATGTCGCCGCCCATCTTGGCACAGCCCATTGCAAAGCCCAGTCCAAGCCCTCCATTGCCTCCGGTCACCATCGTCACCTTGCCGGTACAGTCGAACAAACCATCAGCCATAGTCATCTCTCCTCACGCACCCGTTTGCCGGTGCCGCCAATGGCCAAGAGCTTCACCGCCTGCAGATTGCATCGCAAGCCCGGCCGGCATAGAGATCAGGCCTTATCATAGAGACACAGCCATAATACCAGATTGCGTCTCGGAGATACGGAGCGAAACTTGCCTGCCGCAATCGATCAATATCCCGTCACAGTCGAAGTTGATGCGGAAGTGCGCGGCTCGACATTGAAGGCCCAACTCGTGCGATTGAATCTCGTCGAACCGATGGCATCGGTCCTCACGCACCAGGACGCATATATCATCGATATGTGCCTAACGCCTCGCCCCATCGCCGCCAGAGGCAATTACCGCGAGCACTGGGGACCGCACCGTTATGAAAAGCTCGGAGACGTCTATATCGTGCCGCCCGGGGAGGCGCTTCACGTCCGCGGCGATATCGTTCGACAAGCCGCACTGATGTGTGAGCTTTCGAAGGAAGCAGTGTACCAGCAGATCGGGAACGCGTTGTCGTGGAGCCAACACAAGCTCACAT
>CAZRVW010000209.1:0-4758 GCA_964603645.1 uncultured Novosphingobium sp.
CGCCTCGAAAATCGCGCGCGCCTGCATCTCGTATATCTCTGGGAACGTGATCCCGAGACGGCAGCCGCGATGGCCGAGCATCGGGTTGAACTCGTGAAGCTCCTCCGCACGGCGCTTGAGGTGATCGACACCGATGCCGATCGCATTGGCAAGATCGGCGAAATCCTCGTCGGTGTGCGGCATGAATTCGTGCAATGGCGGGTCGAGCAGCCGGATCGTGACCGGCAGACCGCGCATCACCTCGAAGATCTCATGAAAGTCGCTGCGCTGTGCAGGCAGCAGCTTGGCCAGCGCGGCGCGGCGATCCGCCTCGCTTTCGGCGAGGATCATCTGGCGCACCGCCACGATGCGTTCGGCATCGAAGAACATGTGCTCGGTGCGGCACAGGCCGATGCCTTCCGCGCCGAACTGGCGCGCCATGCGGCAATCGGCGGGGGTTTCGGCATTGGTGCGCACTTTCATGCGGCGATGCCGGTCCGCCCATTCCATCAGCGTGGCAAAATCGCCTGCCAGCTCCGGCTCGATAGTCGGCACTTCGCCAAACATGACGTCGCCGTTTGCCCCGTCCAGCGTGATGACGTCGCCCTCTTTCAGCTCGCGGTTTCCGAACTTGAGCGTGCGCGCCTTCATGTCGATGGAGAGCCCGGACGCGCCCGAAACGCAGGGGCGGCCCATGCCGCGCGCCACCACCGCAGCGTGCGAGGTCATGCCGCCACGCGCGGTGAGGATGCCCTTCGCCGCGTGCATGCCGTGAATGTCCTCAGGGCTGGTCTCGACCCGCACCAGAATCACTGCCTCGCCAATTGCCGCATGACGTTCTGCGCTATCGGCATCGAGCACGATCTGGCCCGAAGCCGCGCCGGGGCTCGCTGGCAGGCCACGACCGATCACGTCACGCGCCGCCTTGGGATCGAGCGTGGGGTGCAATAGCTGATCGAGCGCCATCGGATCGACGCGCTTGATCCCGGTTTCCTCATCGATCAGCCCTTCGCCGACCATATCGACCGCCATTTTCAGCGCCGCCTTGGCAGTGCGCTTGCCCGAGCGCGTCTGGAGCATCCACAGGTGCCCGCGCTCGACCGTGAACTCGATGTCCTGCATGTCGCGGTAATGGGCTTCGAGCGTATCGAAGACCTTGGCCAACTGGCCGTAGGCTTCCGGCATCGCCTCTTCCATCGACAGGGGCTTGGCATTGGCCCTCTCGCGGGCAGCTTTCGTCAGGTACTGCGGCGTGCGGATGCCGGCGACCACGTCCTCGCCCTGGGCATTGATGAGCCATTCGCCGTAATAAGCGCGTTCGCCGGTCGCCGGATCACGGGTAAAGGCAACGCCCGTCGCCGAGGTGTCGCCCATATTACCGAACACCATGGCCTGCACGTTGACCGCCGTGCCCCAGTCGCCGGGAATGTCGTTCAACCGGCGATAGACCTTGGCGCGATCAGAATCCCATGAATCGAACACCGCGCGGATCGCGCCCCACAACTGCTCGTTCACGTCCTGCGGGAACGGGCGGCCCAGTTCTCCTTCGACGATCTTCTTGTAGATGTCGACCAGCGCCTGCCAGTCGTCCGCCGTCAATTCGACATCGTTCATGAAGCCGTTGTCTTCCTTGACCACCTCCAGTTCGTCCTCGAACAGGTGATGGTCGAGGCCGAGCACGACATCCGAATACATCTGGATGAAGCGGCGATAGGAATCCCAGGCAAACCGCTCGTCGCCCGAAGTTGCGGCAAGGCCCTTCACCGTCTCGTCGTTGAGGCCAAGGTTGAGCACCGTGTCCATCATGCCGGGCATCGAAACGCGCGCGCCGGAGCGCACTGAAACGAGCAGCGGATCCGCAGCATCGCCGAACTTTTTGCCGACGGTTTTCTCGATGTGGCCCAGCGCCTCTGTCACATCGGCGCGCAGTGCATCGCTGAAGTCCGAACCTTCGGCGAGATAGCGGACGCATTCCTCGGTGGTGATCGTGAAGCCGGGAGGCACCGGCAGGCCGATCGAGGCCATTTCGCCAAGGTTGGCGCCCTTGCCGCCGACTATCGTGTTGTCCTTCGCGCGCGGATCGTCGCTGCGCGCATCGCCACCGAAAATGTAGACCTGCTTACTCATCTAGCTCCAGGCTCCTGAAAGCGAGGGTGACACAAGTGACATGTGTCCGTTGCGGTGTCCGCGCGACAGCCCCTTGAAAACCGTGAGAAAACCAACCGAAGGTGACACTTTGCCCCGAATGGCGAATTCACCCCTCGATCTTCGAGAAATCCGCCACGTTGTGCACCGCGACGCGGAAACGTTCAAGCAGTGCGAGCCTTGCCATGCGTTTGTCATTGTTGTCGTCGTTTACCGTCACCTGGTCGAAAAAGGCATCGATCGGGGAGCGCAGGCTGGCAAGCGCGGCCATGGCCCCGGCAAAGTCTTCCGCCGCGACGGCGCTTTCCGCCGTTGGGCTTGCCTTGTCGAGCGCGTCGATCAGAGCCTTTTCGGCTGGTTCGGGCGTGTAGGACAGCGGTTTTGCATCTTCCTGCGCATCGTATTCCTCTTTCTTGAGGATATTCGCCGCGCGCTTGTAGCCCGCAAGCAGATTGGCGCCGTCCTCGGTGCCGATGAAGGCCTGCAGGGCATGGACGCGGGCAAGCAATCGCACCAGATCGTCCTCGCCGCCCAGAGCGAACACTGCATCGATCAGATCGTGTCGGACACCTGCCTCGCGTTGCTGGACCTTGAGGCGGTCGGCGAAGAAATCGAGGAGGTCGTGAGTCCCAGCGCTAAGCCGCAAGCCATTTTCTGTAATGATCCTGATGACACCAAGTGCCGCGCGGCGAAGGGCGAACGGATCCTTTGAACCCGTAGGTTTCTCGTCGATCGCGAAGAAACTGCGCAGAGAATCCAGCTTATCCGCCAGCGACACCGCCACCGTCACCGAGGCGGTAGGAACCTCGTCGCCCTGCCCTACCGGCTTGTAGTGATCGCGGACTGCATCGGCCACGGCATCGGGCAAACCTTCGGCGCGCGCGTAATAGCCGCCCATCAAGCCCTGTAGTTCGGGAAACTCGCCAACCATCTCGGTGACGAGGTCGGCCTTGCACAGCCGCGCGGCCTGCTCGGCCAATTCCGGGTCTGCGCCTGGCACCAAGCCTTCAACAGCCAAATCGCGAGCAATTCTGGCCACCCGTTCGACCTTGTCGGCAACCGTGCCCAGCTTCTCGTGGAAGGTAATGCGCTCGAGCTTCTTCGCCTGGTCCGCAAGCTTTGTCTTGAGGTCCTGCTCCCAGAAGAACCGCGCATCGGAAAGCCGCGCAGCGAGCACCTTGCGATTGCCCGCGACAATCGCCTCGCCGCCGTCTGCCGCCTCGATATTGGCGGTGCAGACGAAAGCATTGGCGAGCTTGCCCTGCGCATCCTCGCAGACGAAATACTTCTGGTTCACCCGCGCAGTCAGCTGGATGACCTCGGGCGGCACGTCGAGATAGGCTTGGTCAAAGCGACCGAGCAGCGGCACCGGCCATTCGGTCAGCCCGGCGTTCTCGATCACCAGCCCTTCGTCCTCGACTAGCGTCAGTCCCGCCGCCGAAGCCGCCTCCCGCGCCTTGTCGCGGATGAGGTCCTGCCGCTCCTCGTGATCGACAATGACGTGGCAAGCGCGCAGCTTGTCGGCATAGTCGGATGCGCCGCCTATCGTAATCTCACCGGGGTGGTGGAAGCGGTGGCCCTTGGTCGCGAAACCCGACGTCACGCCGCCAACGTCACACGCGACCAGGTCTTCACCCAGAATGGCAACAATGCCACTCAAAGGCCTCACCCAGGGTAAACTTTCGGTGCTGATCGATTCCGCACCCCAGCGCATCGACTTGGGCCAGGGAAACGCGCGGATGATCGCCCGAATGGATTGGGCCAGCACATCGCTGACAGCCCTGCCCGGCTTTTCGACCACGGCGAAATAGGTGTCCTTGCCCTTCAGATCGCGGACTTCCAGCTGATCCTTCGCCAGACCAACCTTGCGCAGAAAACCTTCTACCGCCTGATCCGGCGCCCCGACCGGCGGCCCCTTGGTCTCCTCGCTCACCGCTTCGGTCTGGTCAGGCAGATCGCGGGCAATCAGCGCCAGCCGTCGCGGCGTCGACCACACGGTGAGCTCGCCCGGAGACACCCCAGCCGCGTCGAGTTCCGCCCGGAACAGCCGCTCCAGATCGGCGCGGGCTCCCGCTTGCATACGCGCCGGAATTTCCTCGCAGCGCAGTTCGAGAAGGAAGTCGCTCACGAGCTCCACCCGTCATATTCGGAGGCCCAGCGATCCGCATTGACCGCGATCCACTTCTCGCACGATCCCTTGGCGAGATCGCGCACCCGGCCGATGTAGCTCGCGCGTTCCTGCACCGAGATCACGCCGCGCGCCTGCAACAGGTTGAACAGGTGGCTTGCCTCGATCGCCTGATCGTAGGCGGCGAGCGGAATGTCGGCATCGATGCAGCGCATGCATTCCGCTTCGGCGGCCTTGAACCCGGCGAACAGGCTGTCGGTATCGGCGATCTCGAAATTGTATTTCGACATCTGTTTCTCGTTTTCGAGGAACACCTTACCGTAGGAATCTCCCGCCGAGTTGAAGGCGAGATCGTAGACGTTGTCGACGCCCTGGATATACATCGCAAGCCGCTCGAGCCCGTAAGTCAGTTCGCCCGGCACCGGGTTGCAATCGTAGCCGCCGACCTGCTGGAAATAGGTGAACTGCGTTACTTCCATGCCGTCGCACCACACCTCCCAGCCCAG